>NZ_JBFAPT010000023.1:0-192071 GCF_040676845.1 Nonomuraea sp. NPDC049504 | reverse complement strand
TGGTCGTTGACTCATCTACCGGAGACCTCTTCTTTTGTCGATCTACGACACCTCAACGCGACCGTCACTCAGATCACTTCCGAAACGCGCCCTAGTGCGTTTCCGGCCATTCTCGCGGGAATTGCGGGAATGGCGTGACGCGTGTCACTTCGCGCACTACAAATGATCGAATGGCCGCATAGCGTAAGCATTATGAGCATTTCCTACGTAGTGACCGGTGGCGGACGAGGCATCGGCAGGGCCGTGGCCGAGCGGCTCCTGCGCGACGAGGAGGCCACCGTGATCGCCGTCGAACGTGACGAGGAGGCGCTGTCCTGGGCGGACGGCCGGCGGATCGTGCCGGTCATCGGGGACGCGGCCGACGAGGAGGTCGCCGCGTGGGCCGCCGACCTGGCGCAGGAGTCGGGCACGCTGGCGGGGTGGGTCAACAACGCGGCGATCTTCCGTGACGCCTCCGTGGACTCGTCGCCGATCGCCGAGGTCAGGGCCTTGATCGCGGCCAATCTCGATCTGGCGGTGGTGGGGTGCGCGACCGCCGTACGCCACTTCCTGGCCGCCGGCACCCCCGGCGCCATCGTGAACGTCACTTCGCACCAGGCCGCCAGGCCCGTGCCCGGCAGTCTGCCGTACGCGACGGCCAAGGCCGCCACGGAGGGGCTGACCAGGGCGCTGGCCGTGGAGTACGGCCGGCGTGGCATCCGGGTGAACGCGGTGGCGCCCGGCTCGGTGGCGACCGAACGGTATGAGCGGTTCCTGGCGGAGCAGAGTCCCGAGGGGGCTGCGGCCGTGGAGGCCGAGCTGGCTCGGCTGCATCCGCTGGGGCGGGTCGCCACGCCGGCAGAGGTGGCGTCGGTCGTGGCGTATCTGCTCTCGCCCGACGCGTCCTTCGTCAACGGGGTGACGGTGCCGGTGGACGGAGGTCGTGCGGTGCTGGGGCTCGACCCTGAGGCTCGGGAATGAAAACCGTTGCCAATGGGTTGCAGGGGGCATGAAGAAGAACCTGCACCCCGCGTACCGCCCGGTCGTCTTCCGCGACCCGAGCGCCGGTTACGCCTTCCTCACCCGCTCCACGCTGACCAGTGACAGGACGGTCGAGTGGGAGGACGGCAGGACCTACCCCGTCATCGACGTGGACGTGTCGTCCGCGAGCCACCCCTTCTACACGGGCAAGGGCCGCATCCTCGACACGGCCGGCCGCGTCGAGCGCTTCAAGCAGCGCTATGGCCGCGCCACGTCCTGAAATATCCGAAGAAATCGTGATGGCGCCCGCGCGCCCTGGGCCACACCCAGGACGCGCGGGCGCACTGCGTTCGGGGAGGGGAGGATGTGGCGCGCGTGGAGGGGTCCGCGCGGGGCGGGCGGCCGCCTGAGACGGCCTGTGACGCTTCAGGCGGCATCGCAGGGACGCGCGTGGTGGGACGCGCGTTGCGGGACGCGCGGCGTCGGAGGACGGGTTTAGGAGGACGGGACGGGTGGCGTGGGCGGGCGCGCGGCGTAGCGGGAGGGGCGATGTGGTGGGACGCGAGACTTGGCAGGGGCGGGCGTCCTGGGGTGCGCTGTTCCCGCGGATGGGTGGCGTGGGCGGGGGCGCGGCGCCGTGCAGAGTTGCCGCGTTCTGGGACTTGCGGCGTTATGGGGTGTGCCCGCGTGGGGGCGGGTGGTCTCTGAGGCGTTGGTCAGCGGTGTTGGTGGGTCTTCGGGCGGCGGGAAGCTCGGCGGTGGCGGATGATCAGGAGGTCGATGGCGGCGACTACGGCCACTGCGGCGGCGATCGCCGCCTCCCACACCCACACCTGCTCGCCCGTCCGCATGGCTTGGACGGTGAAGAACACCGCGGCCACCACCCCCAGCACCAAGGCGATGATCGACAGCACCCGCCGCACGCCCAGCGCGCTGCGGGCCGTCACCGGCTCGGTGCCCTCGCGATCACGCAGCCACATGGGGATCCGTCCTCTCCGAGTGAGGGTTCAGGCCAGGCAGCGCAGGGCGGCCGCCAGCCGTGGGTCGAGGTCGTGGCCGGTGGGGAGCCGGCCCACGGTGGCCTCCACGAAGTCCGAGGAGGAAAGCGTCGCGCTGACCCCGTTCAGGGACGCCCTGACCTGCCCGTCAGCAGGCTCCACCCGCACCTTGGCCTCCTGCTCGGCCAGGACGAAGCGGCTCACCGCCACCCGCCACGCCGTCCGCCCGGCGGCCTCGTCGGACGAGACGGGCGCGCCCACGTCGTCGGCGTGGGTGGCGTACTCGGAGTCGTAGTGGAAGGTCTGGTGCCCCACCGGGTAGGGCCCGGCCAGGGTGTCGAGGGTGCCGTCGTAGCCCAGTGCCCGCATGCGCGCCCGGGTCTCGCCGTTCTTGGTGCGCCACTCCTCCAGCACCTGCCCGATCGGCAGGTTCCTGCGCTGGCGTACGGACAGCTCGTTGAAGTCGTTGTAGTCGCTCACGCCCTCGGTGGCCAGCCGCGCCATGAGGTCCGGGACGGTCCCGTCGAGGCAGGCGTGGTTGTAGAGCTCCTCGCCCGCGAGGTGCGCGAGCACGTCGCGGACCGACCAGCCGGAGCAGCGCGACGGCCGCGCCCAGCCGGCCTCGTCGAGGCCGGAGAAGAAGCGGTCGAGCCTGGCGGCCTCGGCGTCGAAGATGTCGAACGGGTTGAAGTCTTTGAGCAGGTCCTCGGACATACCGGGGACGCTACCCGTCAGATCCGACGATTCACGGCCCGGTACGGACGGCGCCCCCGATGGCCGACCTGACCCGCTCGTACTCGGCGGGGCAGGAGGGCGCCCGCTCGGGCGGCACCCAGCCGCCCTTGGCGATGGAGGCGTACCTGGCCGGGTCGGAGCCGTAGAGCAGGCAGGCGAACGCGGCGGACTCCTTCAGGTGCTCGGCGCCGTCGTGGCCGGCGAGCAGGTGGCGGGCCTCGGCGGCGGCCACGACGTGCTCGGGGTCGTCGGCGAGCAGCGTGAGCGCGGCGAACTGGTCGGCCTGTGCGACGCTGTCGGGCAGGCCGTTGAGCGTGGTGAGCGCGTGGCCGAGCTGGCGGTGGAAGAGCATGGCGAGGGCGCCGTCGGTGCGGGCGCCGGTGGCCTTCGCGTCGGCCTCCTCGGTCTCGGAGATGCCCTTGATCGTGCGGTGCACCTTGTCGACCAGCGAGTAGCAGATGGTGATGCGGCGCTTGCCGGAGCTCCAGGTGGCCTCGGGGGAGTCGCAGTCTCGGGCGACGACCTTCACGTCGCGCGGCGGCATGATGTCGGTCTTGAGTGCCTCGCTCTTCTTCAGCAGCCGTTCTGCCTGCTCGGCGCTGTTGGAGGAGGGCTGCTCGTAGCGTACGGACACCTCGGGTGAGGGTGCCGCTCCCAGGGCGCTCGTGATGCTCAGGACGAGGGCGATCACGGAGTGCGGCATCCGGGGAGCTCCTTCAGGGGTCGGCCGTCGCAATGGGTGGTCCCATGCGGCGATATCAAGATCGCTAAACCTCCCGGACGGTAAAAAAGCCGGAAGCCCGGCCCCACGAGGGGGACCGGGTTTCTCGGCCTGGATCACATGAGCGGGACCTTCACCAGGCCCTGCCCACGTGGTCAGTGACGGTGCCAGGTGTACACGCGCACGTAGTCGCTACGGCTCGTGGTGTCCTCAAGCTGGCGGTCGCCGCTGAAGACGGCGCGGAAGGAGCCGCTCCTGTACGCGCGGGTCTTGGCGTAGAACTTGCCACCCCACGACGTACGGTCGGTGGCGACCCACTTCCAGGTGCTGGAGCCGAAGGCCTTGTAGTAGATGTTCACCCGCTCGTTGCGGACGCCGTCCCAGTCACGGCCGTCGCGGGCTTCGAGACGACCGGTGAAGGTGATGGACTTGCCCTTGCGCACCTTGCCGGGGCTGGCGTAGAAGCGCGAGATGCGGGTGTCGTCCTTGCTCTTCACCTGCTTGACGTAGAAGTACGCCGAGTCCGTGGCGATCCGCTTGCCGTCGCGGTCGAAGGCCACGGCGGTGGCCCTCCACTTGCCCTGCGGGTCGTTCTCGTTGAAGGCGGCGCTGAAGCGCCAGCCCTCGAGGCCCTTGACGTCCTTGGCGACGAGCGTGCGCACGCCCGCGGGGGCGACGCTGAGCTCGACGCGCTCGACGTTGCGGCTGGCGAGGACGTTGAAGTGCGCCGTGGTCTCGGCACCCTTCTTGACCAGGACCGGGTTCGGGCTGACGTCCTTGATGTAGAGCTTGGTGTGGGGCCTCGCGGCGGTGGACGCCGAAGCGACGCCCGCGCCCGAAACCAACATGGTGCCGCCGACCATGGCGGTCAGGATGCCTACTGCGAACTTCTTCATGAGGGTGCTGATTCCTCTCCCCGTATTGACTTCAGAGCGTGGCCTGGGGGTGCCGCGCTCCCTCTACTACTTTGAGGCACGGGATCGGGAAAAGGTTGGGCCAAAGTTCCGAAAAAATTTCGATCAAGCTTTAACCAGGACTTATACGGAAAAATGGGATTTAGGACACGTGATCGACTACGCTCGGGCGCCATGACGGACGTCTACACCCTGGGAGAGCCACTGGGCGTCGTCTCCAGCGGCAGAGTCCGCCATGAGAGCGAGGCCAGGCTGGACGTCTGCGGTCCCGAGTTCACCCTCGCCGTCGCACTCGCCAGGCTCGGCCACGACTGCGCCTACCTGGGCAAGGTCGGTGAGGACGAGCTGGGCGCAAGGGCGCTGACCGTGCTGCGGGGCGAGGGCGTGGACGTCTCCGACACGCGGGTGGTGGCCGGCACGCGCACGGGGATGCTGCTCCGCGACGCCCGCGTGGCCAGGCCGACGGGCGTCTCCCACTACCGCGCGGGCTCGGCGGGCTCGCTGCTCGCGCCGGGCAACGTCCCGATCGACCGGATCGGCGCCGCGAAGATGGTGCACGTGACCGGCATCACCGCCGCTCTGGGCAGGGACCCGCTCGAAGCCGTGCGCACAGCCGTCAACGCGGCGCGCAACGCCGGGGTGATGATCTCCTTCGCCGTCGAGTACGTCCCCGAGCTGTGGCCGTCCGTACGCGAGGCGGAAGAGGTGCTCGGCGAGCTGGCCCGCGCCTCCCACCTGCTCTTCCTCCGCCAGGACGAGCTCGACCTGGTCAAGCCAGCCCTCACCCCCGAGCGCGAGGTCATCGTGGACCGGGGCGCGAAGGGCGCGAGCGTGCGCGCCGACCGCATGCGCTACGACGTCCAGGGCTGGCAGGTGCCGATCGTGGACACCTGCGGCGCGGGCGAGGCGTTCGCCGCCGGTTACATCAGCGCCGCGCTCGACGGGCTCACCCCGCAGGAACGCCTGCACCGCGGGGCGCTGCTGAGCGCCGCCGCGGTGACCAGCGTGAGCGACTGGCAGGGCATGCCCACCAGGGCCGAGCTCTAGTCGATGGTGAGGGTGAACGTCGAGGTCGTGTTCCTGATGTTCTGGTGGTTGTCGCTGAAGCGCAGGTCGTTGAAGGTGGCCGACCCGATCGCCGGGCCCTGACCGGGCTCGGGCAGCTCGTTCACCCAGATCCCGAAGCCGGACTTGGCGTCGAAGGCGTCACCGCTCTTCCTGGCCCCGCTGATCGACACGTTCGTGAAGACCGTGTCCTGCACGGGGTTGAGCGGCGTGCTCGGGTTCTGGTAGCCGGTCTGGAACATGATCCCGCTGTACGTCGGGTCCACGATGTCCAGGTTGCTGACACGGATGCCCTGGAACACCTTCGAGGAGGAGAACAGCCACATCGCCGGGAACGTCTGCTGTCCCCAGAAGTGACCACCCGCCCTGACCAGCGAGATGTCGTCGAACCGCGTCGGCGGGGCGGCGCCGAAGCCGTGCATCGGGTAGCCGAAGTCCAGCGAGGAGATCGTGACGCCGGAGTACACGAGCGTGTCCGCCACGTAGATGTTCCTGAAGGTGTTGTCGTAGCCGCCATAGACCGCGAGGCCGGCCGCCCGCCAGGTCAGCAGCGAGGTCAGGTTCTCGTAGACGTTGCCGAACTGCTCACCCGGGTTGTTGTCGGTGGCCGAGAACAGCGCGAAGCTGTCGTCGCCCGTGGACCTGGTCTCGATGTTGCTGACGCGGTTGCCGGTGCTGCCGTTGGTGAGGTTCAGGCCGTCGGCGAACACGTTCCTGATCCTGGAGTTCTTGATGGTCAGGTTGTCCACGTTCGTGCCCCACAACAGGCAGACCTGATGCTCGACCCAGATGTCGTCGATGGTGAGGTTCGCGACGTTGGTGAGGTCGAAGACCTTGCCGGGGCCGTTGATGCGGTCCACGTAGTTGCCGAAGTAGGCGAAGCCGGTGAACGACG
Source organism: Nonomuraea sp. NPDC049504 (assembly GCF_040676845.1). NCBI lineage: Bacteria > Bacillati > Actinomycetota > Actinomycetes > Streptosporangiales > Streptosporangiaceae > Nonomuraea > Nonomuraea sp. NPDC049504. The sequence continues at coordinate 185,783 of NZ_JBFAPT010000023.1, read as the reverse complement.
AGCCGTTCGCGGTGGCGTCCGCGCGGAAGCCGACGTCGGTGTTCTGCTGCCCGGCGGGCGCGTGGAAGCGGGTGAACCACGGTCCCGCCCCGACGACCTTGATCGCCTTGCCGTACACCTGGAACTTGCTGCTCGTCTGGTAGTCGCCCGCGGGGAGGTAGACGCCGGTGAGGTCGGTGTCCATGCGGGCGCGGTCCAGCGCGTTCTGCACGTCCTGGTGGGTGAAGCCGGCCGGTACGGCGTACTTCGCCGGATCCGGGTTGGGCACCTGCGCGACCTGCTCGAAGTCCACGAAGTCGATCGCGTACGTCGAGGAGTTGGCCGCGTCCTTCTGCAACCTGATCTTGCTCCCCGCCGGGACGGTCGTGCCGAGCATCAGGTTCGCCTCGTCGTAGATGTGGCGGGGCGGGCCGGCGCCCGGGTTGTTGGTCGGGCTGTCCTCGGGGCCGTACAACCAGGCGTGACGCGAGGTCAGGGGGATGGCCTTGCGGAACGTGCCGTCCACGTAGACGTTGAGCGTGGTGTCGATGCCGCCTCCGCCCGGCGCGTCGGGGATCGAGAAGCGGGTGACCAGGGTGTTCGTCGGGGCCTTCGCGGTGAACTCGACGTACGCGCCGGTCTGGCCGAGCGTCACCGCCCGCCGTCCCGACGCCTCGCCGGCGATCGTGCCGATCTCCCTGCTGGGGCCGACGCGGGTGGCGCCGCCGCCGATGGCCGCGTCCTCGGCCTCGTACGTGTCGTACGGCATGTTCGCCCCCCGCCCGACGAACAGCGGCAGCGTGCTGGTGTTGTTGTCCCGCTTGACCGGCAGCTCGTTGGCGTCGGCGGCGAGCACGGTCCTGACCGTGTACCTGCCGTCGGCCGCCGTCCACGTGCCCAGGTTGACGGGGCTCGTGGTGGCGCCGGGGGCGATCGTGCCGCTCACGGAGCCGGTCAGCGTCCTGACGACGGTGCCCGACGCGTCGGCGACGGTGAGCGTGATGCCGTGGGAGCCGCCGCCGGAGGCGACGGTGCCCTGGTTCTTGACGGCGACCGAGAACGTCACCGTGCCGCCCGCCGCCGGGTTGCCCGGCGTCCAGGAGACGGGGGAGGCGATGAGGTCGGCCGTGTCGACCGGCCGGACCGTGAGGGTGCCTGTGGCGGTGTTGTTGGCCTCGTTCTGCTCGGGGACCTCGCCGTCCTCGTCCACCTTGGCCGACAGCTCGTACGTCCCCGCCTCCCGCGCGCCGATGTCCGCCGACACGGTCGCGGAGGCCCCGGCGGCCAGCGCGCCCACGGCGGCGGTGCCGACCTTGGCGTCGCCCGCGTAGAAGGTCACGGAGGTCGCGGCGGAGCCGGTGCTGCCCGCGTTCCTGACCGTCGCCGACAGCCGCACGTCGTCGGTCTCGACCGGCGAGGCGGGCGAGGAGGTCAGGCCGGTGATGGTGAGGTCGGGGTTGGGCGCGGGCGTGCCGAAGATCTGGAACTCGGCGATCTGCCCGCCGGGCGCGCCCGTGTTGGCCGTGACCTGGAGGCGGACGTCGGCCGCTCGTCCGCTCACCGGGATCGTGACGCTGTTGCCGGTGGCCGGGTCGAAGGTGTAGGCGGCCTGGGGGACGAGGGTGGTGAAGGCGGTGGCGCCCTGGGAGCGGCCCTGGACGGTGAGCGTCTGGGTGCGGCGGGCCCAGACGGCGTCGGGGTTGAGCTTGAGGGTGACGGAGGTCAGCGTGGCGTCGGCGCCGAGCTGGGCGGTGAGGGTGGCCGGGTAGGCGGCGCTCTCCCAGTAGGTGCTCAGGTTGTCGTCGCCTGCGTTCGCGGCGGCGTACGTGTGCGTGTGCGACGACGCGGTCATCGGCTTGCCGAGCGCGAGGTTGGCGCCGTCCTGCGGGCTGTCGGGAGCGGTGCCCCAGACCTCCAGCTCGGAGAGCTGCCCGGCGGGCCAGCCGCTGTTGGCCGTGATGTGCAGCCGCACGTGGCGGGCGGTCGTGCCGGCGGGGAGGGTGATCGTGGTGGCGGGGTTGACGGCGTAGGTCGTCTGGGGCACGACGGTGGTGAAGGTGGTGCCGTTCGTGCCGGTCTGGACGGCGAGCGTCTGCGTACGGTTCGGCCAGCCGCCGGGGAGCTTGAGCACCAGGCGGGAGAGGGCGGTCGTGGCGCCGAGGTCGACCTGGATCCACTGGGGGAAGGCGTTTCCGGCCGACTCCCAGTAGGTGGCCTGGTCGCCGTCGGTGACGTTGGCGGGCCGGTAGAGGTCGGTGTGGCTGCTGGCGGTGGCGGGCCGGCCGGCGGCGAGGTTGCTCTCAGAAGCGGCTTGAGCGGCCGGATGGGGGACGACGAGGAGCCCGGTGAGTAACGTGAGGGCGGCTAACAGTGCTCTCATGAGGGGTGGCCCTTCGAGGGTGGGGCGGATGGCCGAACCATAAGATGTCGAGCAGGTGGCCGCAATATTTCGACGACATTGCGCAAACGATGGACTGACTCGCGCTGTCGAATTCCGCCAAGCCGCGCTGGTCAGCGCACCAGCGCAGGCGTGAAGCCGCCGTGAGGGCCGCGCAACGCACGACGTACGGTCTACGTAAGCCGTTGCAAGCGCTTGCGCTGAAGGCCGTATAGTTTGCGCATGACTCGACGACTCGCAGAGGTGGCCAAGAAAGTCGGAGTGAGCGAGGCGACCGTGAGCCGCGTGCTCAACGGCAAGCCCGGGGTGTCCGACGCGACCCGCGAGGCGGTGCTGACGGCGCTCGACGTGCTCGGCTACGAACGCCCCACCCAGCTGCGCGGCGACCGCGCCAGGCTGGTCGGCCTGGTGCTCCCCGAGCTGCAGAACCCGATCTTCCCCGCCTTCGCCGAGGTCGTCGGCGGGGCGCTGGCCCAGCAGGGGTTCACCTCGGTGCTGTGCACCCGCACGGTCGGCGGCGTCTCCGAGGCCGACTACGTCGATCTCCTGCTCCAGCAGCAGGTCAGCGGCGTCGTCTTCGCGGGCGGCCTGTACGCCCAGGCCGACGCCTCCCACGGTCACTACGAGCTGCTGCACGAGCGCAAGCTGCCCACCGTGCTGGTCAACGCCGCCGTCGAGCGCCTCGACTTCCCCCAGGTCTCCTGCGACGACGTGGTGGCCGCCGAGATGGCCGTCGCCCACCTGCGCGCCCTCGGCCACGAGCGCATCGGCATGGTGCTCGGGCCGAAGGACCACATGCCGTCGCGGCGCAAGCTGGAGACGTTCCTCGCGTCCGGCGGCGACGCCGAGCTGGTCGAGCACACCATGTTCTCGCTCGAAGGCGGGCACGCCGCCGCCGCGCGGCTGGTCAGGCGCGGCGTCACCGGCGTCGTCTGCGCCAGCGACCTGCTCGCGCTCGGCACCGTACGCGCCGCGCGCCGTGCGGGGCTCGCCGTGCCCGCCGACATCTCGGTCATCGGCTTCGACGACTCGGCCCTGATGAACTGCACAGAGCCGCCGCTCACCACCGTCCGCCAGCCCATCGACGCCATGGGGCGGGCGGCGGTGGACCTGCTGGTCGCGCAGATCGACAAGGCCGTCGTCCCGGCCGACGAGCTGCTGTTCGAGCCCGAGCTGGTCGTCCGCGCCTCCACGGCCCGCGCCAAGGACTGACCTGCCATGTGATGCAGTCGTTATCTTGCAACTTGAAGTCGAAATCTTGCGCCCTTCGGTCGAGGAACCTATGGTGTGGGCACCTCGCATCAAGAAGGGTCAGACCATGCAGAGATCCACCGGACTCCTGCTCGTAACCGCGCTGAGCCTCACGGCCACCGCATGCGGCTCCGGCGGCGAGCCCGCCACCCCGTCCGCCGGCGGCGCCAAGGCCGTGTCGATCACGGTGGCCTGCCAGCCGGCGAAGTCCGCGCCCAAGGAACGCCAGGCGTGGGACGACGACGTGGCGACGTTCACGAAGGAACACCCCGGCGTGACGGTCAAGAGCACGGACCAGCAGCCGTGCTTCGACCCCAAGACGTTCGGACCCAAGCTGGCGGGCGGCCAGATGGAGACGGCGTTCATGGTGCCGATGACGAACTACGCCGACGTGATCTCCAAGGGCCAGGCGCTCGACATCACGCCGTACACGAGCCTGATCAAGAACTGGAACGACCTGCGCGCCGACCACAAGGAGCTGCTCACCAAGGACGGCAAGGTCTACGGCGTCCCCAACGTGCACTACAGCGTGGGCCTGGTCTACAACCGCGCGCTGTTCACCAAGGCCGGGCTCGACCCCGACGCCCCGCCCCAGACCTGGGCCGAGGTGCGCGAGGCCGCGAAGAAGATCGCCGGGCTGGGCGCCGGCCACATCGGCTACGGCGAGTACTCCGGCGGCAACACCGGCGGCTGGCACTTCACCCAGGCGCTCTACGGCCGCGGCGGCGACGTCCTGACCCCCGACGGCAAGAGCGCCGCCTTCAACTCGCCCGAGGGCAAGGCCGTGCTGCAGACGCTGCACGACATGCGCTGGGCGGACGACAGCATGGGCACCAGGCTCCTGGTCGGCTGGGAGTCGCTGATGGTCGCCATGGGCAGCGGCAAGGTCGGCATGATGCTCGGCGCCCCCGACGTCGTGACCGACGTCGTCACCAAGTTCAAGGGCAACGTCGACGACTACGGCATCACCGGCTTCCCCGAGGCCAAGGCGTCGCTGAGCGGCGGCGAGGCGTTCATGATCAACCCGAAGGCGACCCCTGAGGAGGCCAAGGCCGCGCTCGAGTGGCTCGACTTCCGCTACAACACCGTCGGCAAGGGCCGCTTCGACTTCGCCCGCGGCAAGAGCATCGGCAACCCGGTCGGCGTGCCCGACAACGCGGTGTACGGCGACTCGCCCACCGGCCAGGCGCTCCAGGAGGACCGGGTGAAGAACGCGACCCTGCCGGTCGCCAACTACGACTCCTACGTCAAGGCCGCCGGCACCGTCCCGCCCAAGGCCGAGCCGGCGCACGCCCAGGAGCTGTACGCCGTCCTCGACGTGCCGATGTCGGGCGTGCTCAGCCGTAAGGACGCCGACATCGACCAGCTGCTCGCCGACGCCGAGTCGAAGGTGAACTCGCTGCTGGCGGCCAAGGGCTGACCTCCATGCAGATCTTGAGGCGCAACCTGACGGCCTACGGGTTCTTGTGCGCGGCGCTGTTCTGCTTCACGGTGTTCGCCTGGTATCCCATGGTCAGGGAGTTCATCCTGAGCTTCCAGAAGACCGACCTGATCAACGAGCCGATCTGGGTCGGGCTGCAGAACTTCACGACGGCCTTCCTCGACCCGGCCTTCGGCGAAGCCTGGCTCAACACCCTGGAGTTCACGCTCCTCGCCCTGCTGTGCGGCTACGCCGTGCCGTTCGTCGTCGCGCTCGTCCTGAACGAGCTGCGCCACGCCCGGGCCTACCTGCGGTTCGTGGTCTACCTGCCGGTCATGCTGCCGCCGATCGTGGCGGTGCTGCTGTTCCGGTGGTTCTACGACCCGGGGCCCGGGCTGTTCAACCAGGTGCTCGACTTCTTCGGCCTGCCCGGCCTCGCCTGGCTCGACAGCTCCTCCACCGCGCTGATCTCCCTGGTCATCGTCTCGACCTGGATGAACATGGGCAGCGCGACGCTGATCTACCTGGCCGCGCTGCAGAACATCCCGCCCGAGCTGTACGAGGCGGCCGAGCTCGACGGCGCCGGCATCTGGAAGCGGATCAGGCACGTCACGATCCCGCAGACCCGGCTGATCCTGCTGCTCATGCTGATGCTGCAGATCGTGGCCACCATGCAGGTGTTCATCGAGCCGTACATGCTGACCGGCGGCGGGCCGGAGAACGCGACGGTCACGGTGGCGTACCTGATGTTCCAGAACGCCTTCACGTTGCAGGACTACGGCTCGGCGGGGGCGCTCGGCATGATGCTGATGCTCGTGCTGCTCGTCTTCGCCGCCTTCCAGCTCCGTCTGACCAGGGAGGACAAGGCGTGATCTCCGTCGGAGCCGGGGCGGCCGCCCGCCGCGCCCGGGGCAGGAAGCGCGCGCCGAAGCCGATCGAGGTGCAGTTCCGCACGATCGTCTCGCCGCACCAGCTCAACAGCAGGTGGGGCCGGCGCATCTACTGGCTGGTGCTGGTCGCGGTGCTCGTGCTGTTCACGCTGGCGTTCGTCTTCCCGCTGTACTGGATGGCGACCGGCGCGCTGAAGACGCCCGAGGAACTGGCGCAGATGCCGCCCACGCTCTTCCCCGCCGACCCGTCGCCCGAGGCGTTCTTCGAGGCGTGGGACCTGTTCGACATCGGGACGCTCCTGGCCAACACCGCCTACTACTCGCTCGGCGGCTGGGTGGTCTGCATGGCCGTGGACGTGTCGGCGGCGTACGCGCTGTCGAAGCTGCGGCCGATGTTCGGCAACGTCATCCTCGGCATGATGCTCGCCACGCTGATGATCCCGGCGATGGTGGTGCTGATCCCGCTGTACGTCACGGTCGTCGACCTCGGCCTGCTCAACAACCCGTGGGCGCTGTGGCTGCCGGCCGCCGCCAACGGCTTCAACATCTTCCTGCTCAAGCGCTTCTTCGACTCGATTCCCAGGGAGCTGATCGAGGCGGCGCAGATCGACGGGGCGGGGGCGGTGCGGATCCTGCGTTCTGTGGTCCTGCCGGTCTCCCGGCCCATCCTGGGTGTGGTCTCCATCTTCACGATCGTCACCTCGTTCAAGGACTTCGTCTGGCCGCTGCTGGTCATGACGGACAGCGACAAGATGACGATCAGCGTGGGCCTGTCGCAGACGGCCGGAGCCGTCACCCAGAACCAGGTCATGGGCGGACTGCTGATCACCAGCATCCCCATGGTCATCGTTTTCTTCATCTTCCAACGGCACATCATGGCGGGCCTGACCGCCGGAAGCATCAAGGGATGAGCGCATGTCGCAAACGTGGTGGCGGGGGGCCGCGATCTACCAGGTCTACCTGCGGAGTTTCGCCGACGGGAACGGCGACGGCGTCGGCGATCTCGCCGGCCTGCGCTCCCGCCTGCCGTACCTGAAAGAGCTCGGGATCGACGCCATCTGGCTCAACCCGTGGTATCCGTCGCCGATGGCCGACGGCGGCTACGACGTGGCCGACTACCGCGACATCGAGCCGGTCTTCGGGACGCTGGAGGAGGCCGAGCGGTTCATCGAGGAGGCGCACGACCTCGACATCAAGGTCATCATCGACGTGGTGCCCAACCACAGCTCGACCGAGAGCGCCTGGTTCAAGGAGGCGCTGGCGGACCCGGCGGCGCGCGACCGGTTCTGGTTCGCCGACGAGCCGCTCAACGACTGGCAGTCGATCTTCGGCGGCCCGGCCTGGACGCAGGTGCCCGACGGGCAGTGGTATTTGCACCTGTTCGCCCCCGAGCAGCCCGACCTCAACTGGACGAACCCCGAGGTGCACCGGGAGTTCGAGGACGTGCTGCGGTTCTGGTTCGAGCGCGGGGTGGACGGCTTCCGCATCGACTCGGCGGCGCTGCTCATCAAGTCGGACACGGCGTACGAGGATCTCGACGAGGTCCACGACGTCTACCGCCGCTGGCGCGAGGTGGCCGACGAGTACGGCGAACGCATCCTCATCGGCGAGGTCTGGCTGCCCGACCAGGAGCGCTTCGCCCGCTACCTGCGCCCCGACGAGCTGCACACCGCCTTCAACTTCGACTTCCTGTCCTGTGCGTGGGACCCGCGCGACCTGCGCAGGTCCATCGACCTGACGCTGGCCACGCACACCCCGATCGGCGCCCCGCCGACGTGGGTGCTCTCCAACCACGACGTGACCAGGCCGGTCACCAGGTACGGCCGCGCCGACACCTCGTTCGCCCACGGCGGCGCCCTGCACGGCAGCCCGACGGACCTGGAGCTCGGCTACCGCCGCGCCCGCGCCGCCGCGCTGCTCGCGATGGCGCTGCCCGGCTCCGTCTACGTCTACCAGGGCGAGGAGCTGGGGCTGCCCGAGGTGGAGTACCTGCCGGACGAGGTGCGCCAGGACCCGATGTACGCCCGCTCGGGCGGCACGAACCCGGGCCGCGACGGCTGCCGCATCCCGCTGCCCTGGTCGGGGGACGAGCCGCCGTTCGGGTTCGGCACGGGCACGCCGTGGCTGCCGCAGCCGGAGAGCTGGCGCAAGCTGACCGCCGAGGCGCAGCGTACGGACCTCGGCTCGATGCTCAACCTCTACCGTTCGGCGCTCGGCATCCGCCGCGAGCTGCTCGGTGACGGGACGCTGACCTGGCTGCCGATGGGGGAGGAGGTGCTGGCCTTCACCCGCGACTCGGGCCTGACCAGCGTCACGAACCTGAGCGCCGCCCCGGTGCCGCTTCCCGAGGGCCGCGTGCTGCTGTCCAGCGGCCCGCTGGACGACGGCCTGCTGCCCGCCGACACCACGGTCTGGCTGACCCCCTCCTGACCGAAGGGGCCCGTTACGATCGCGGCATGGCACGCCTGCGACGCACCCCACCGCACGAACTCGGCCCCGAGGCGAAGACGCTCTACGACGGCATCACCTCGGGGCCGCGCGGCCGGTTCATGGTGGACGAGCACGGCGGGCTCACCGGGCCGTTCAACGCCATGCTGCTCAGCCCGCCGGTCGGCGACCCGCTGCAGCGGCTCGGGGCGGCCATCCGCTACCGCTCCACGCTCACCGACCGGGCCAGGGAGCTGGCGATCCTGGTGGTGGCCGGGCACCAGGACAGCGCGTTCGAGCAGTCCGCCCACGAGCCGATCGCCCGCGACCTGGGCTTCGCCGAGGAGCAACTGGCCGCCCTGCGCGCCGGCGACACCCCCGAGCTGGACGACCCGGGGGAGCGGGCCGTGCTCCGCGTCGCCCGCGCCCTGGTCACCAAGGGCGACCTGGACGACGAGGAGTACGCGGTGCTGGGGGAACGCGAGCTGTTCGAGCTGACCACCCTGGTCGGCTACTACACGACCCTGGCACTCCAGCTCCGCGTCTTCCGCGTCTGACGGTCAGCGGGTGGCGCCGGTCGGGTCGGCCAGCCAGGCGTCCAGCGCCGCGCGGGCCGCGCCCGCGCGTTCGGGGAAGCGCAAGGCCCTGACCAGCACCCACAGCGTGCCCTGCAGGCCGCGGGCAGCCAGGCACGTCCGCAGCACGGGATCGCCGGGGTCGGCGCCGTAGGCGCGGACGGCGGCCCTGCCGTCCATCCGCGTCGTCCGCAGCAGGCACGCCAGGTCCCAGCCGACGGGCCCGGCCATGCACTCCTCGAAGTCGTTCCACCGCAGGCCGTCCGGCGTGGCCAGCAGGTTGCCGGGATGCGCGTCGCCGTGCACGGCCTGCGCGGTCGCCGCCACGCCGTCCAGCCGCCGCGCCAGGTCGGCGTGCGCCTCGCGCAGCCGGGCCAGGACGTCGGGCTCGACCGTGCCCGCGAGCAGGTCGAGCAGCCGCAGCGGCTCGTCCAGCACGGGCCCGAGCAGCGGCAGCCCGCCGGGGTGAGTGCGCAGGGCGGCGTGCAGCTCGGCCAGCATCCCGGCGAACGTGGCGGGCGTCGGCACGTGGTCCGGCTCGTGCTCGGCGTACGCCCAGAAGGACAGCGTCACCCCGTCGCGTACGTGCGGCCCGGCCGGCAGCAGGTCACTGGGCGGCACCACCGGCGCGCCCGCCCCGGCGAGGAACGACACGACGTCGAGCTCGCGCGCCAGCGCCTTCTCCGGCCGCGCCCGCCCGAGCGCGGTGACCGTGGGCACCCGCGCCACGACGGGCGCAGGCCGCAGATGGACGCGCAAGAGATCCCGTGCAGGACCTCGGGTCCGCCCACGTCAGGCCGACTCCCGGACGACCAGCTCCGTGGGCAGGATGACCGGGGCGGTGGGGCCGCCCTCGAACAGGTTGAGCAGCAGCCGCACCATGGCCGCCGCCTGCTCCGCGATCGGGTGGCGCAGCGTGGTCAGCGGCGGTTCGGTGTATTTGGCCGCCTCGATGTCGTCGAACCCGACCACCGCCACGTCGTCGGGCACCCGCCGCCCGGCCTGGCGCAGCGACTGCAGCGCGCCCACCGCCATCAGGTCGTTGGCGACGAACACCGCGTCGAGCGCGGGGTCGTCGCGCAGGAGCTGCCGCATCGCGATGGCCCCCGACTCGCGGGTGAAGTCGCCGACCGCGACGATGGAGCGCCGGTCGGAGTCGCGCAGCACGTTGCGGTAGCCGGTCAGCCGATCCTGCCCGGCGATCATGTCCTGCGGCCCCGCGATGGTGGCGATCCTGCGCCGCCCGGTCTCGACCAGGTGGCGCACCCCCGACTCGGCCCCGCCGACGTTGTCGTTGTCGACGAACGGGATCTCGACCGGCACGGCGGGCCGCCCGTAGGAGACCACCGGCACCCGCAGCCGCGACAGGGCCGACGGCAGCGGGTCGGCGCCGTGCATGGACAGCAGCATCACGCCGTCGACGTGGCCGCCGGAGATGTAGCGCTCCACCCGGGCGTGGCTCTTGGGCGAGGACACCAGCATGAGCACGACCTGCTTGTTGACCGCCTCCAGCTCCACCGAGGCCGACCTGATGGCGGTGGAGAACATCGGGTCCTCGGAGAAGACCCGGTTGCCGGGCTCGCTCACGACCAGGGCGACCGAGTCGGTGCGCTGGGTGACGAGGCTGCGCGCGGCCGAGTTGGGGACGTAGCCCAGCTCGTCGATCGCGCGCAGCACGGCGTCGCGGATGTCGGGCGCGACCGTGGTCTGCCCGTTGACGACGCGGGAGGCGGTGGCCCGCGAGACACCCGCCCGGGCGGCGACCGCCTCCAGGGTCGGGCGTCTCATGACTGCACACGAAGGGAGAGCACGGTAAAAATCTACAGGCCGTTCCTGACGATGACGTCCCTGTACCAGAGCGCGCTGTCCTTGGGCATCCGCTCCTGCGTCGCGTAGTCCACGTGCACGATGCCGAAGCGCCGCCGGTAGCCCTCGGCCCACTCGAAGTTGTCGAGCAGCGACCACACCAGGTATCCGCGCAGGTCGGCGCCCGCCTCGATGGCCCGGTGCACCTCGCGCAGGTGCCCGTCCAGGTACGCCACCCGGTCGTCGTCGTGCACCCTGCCGTCCTCGACGACGTCGTCGAAGGCCGCGCCGTTCTCGGTGACCATGAGGCCGACCTGCGGATAGTCCTTGGAGAGCCGGACCAGCAGGCGGGACAGGCCGTCGGGGACGATCGGCCAGCCCATGGCGGTGGTGGGCGCGTCGGCGGGGGCGAACCTGACGCCCTCCGAGCCCGGCCAGGCGGCGTCGGCCGGCAGCCCGGGGCCCGCCTCCACGACGCACGGGTTGTAGTAGTTGATGCCGATCAGGTCGAGCGGCGCGTTGATCAGCTTCAGGTCGCCGTCCTGGATGTGCGCGGTGCCGCCGTTGCGCTCCGCCGCCGCGAGCACCTCCTCCGGGTACGTCCCGTACACCGCCGGGTCGAGGAACTGCCGGGTCAGCAGCGCGTGGATGCGCCGGGCCGCCGCCGCGTCGGCCTCGCCCGCCACCGCCGACGGGTCGTTGACCTGGGCCGGGGTGAGCACGGGCGCGGAGTTGACGACGAGCATGATGCTGCCCGCGCCGGACTCGCGCAGCCGCCTGGCCGCGAGGCCGTGGCCGAGCAGCAGGTGGTGGGCCGAGCGCAGCGCCTCGCCAGGATCGCGGCGGCCCGGGGCGTGCACGCCGTTGCCGTAGCCGAGGAACGCGGCCACCCAGGGCTCGTTGAGCGTGGCCCAGTCGGTGACGCGGTCGCCGAGCTTGTCGTGGACGGCCTGGGCGTAGTCGGCGAACCGGTACGCGGTGTCGCGGTTCGTCCAGCCGCCCCGGTCCTCCAGGGCTTGGGGGAGATCCCAGTGATAAAGCGTGACATAAGGCGAAATGCCGGAGGTGAGCAGCTCGTCCACGAGCCTGTCGTAGAAGGCCAGGCCGCGCGGGTTGATCTCGCCCTCGCCGTCGGGCTGGATGCGCGGCCAGGCCACCGAGAACCGGTAGGCCGCCAGCCGCAGCTCGCGCATCAGGGCGATGTCGTCGCGATAGCGGTGATAGTGATCGCAGGCCACGTCGCCGGTGTCGCCGTCGGCCACCTTCCCGGGGGTGTGGGAGAAGATGTCCCAGATCGACTGGCCCCGTCCGTCCTCCTTGACCGCCCCCTCGATCTGATAGGAGGCCGTGGCGGCTCCCCAGACGAAGTCCTCGGGAAAGATCATCCCTTAACAGCTCCTTGCATGATTCCGCCGATGATTTGCTTGCCGAACAGGGCGAAGACCGCCACGAGCGGCAGCGTGCCGATCGCGGTGCCCGCCAGGCCGAGCACATAGTCGTTGACGTAACCGCTGGCCAGGGTCGACAGCGCCACCTGGACGGTCGGGTTGTCCGGGGTGAGCACGACCAGCGGCCAGAAGTAGTCGTTCCAGGCCGACATGAACGTCAGCATGCCCAGCACCGCCGCCGCCGGCCGCGCGGTGGGCAGCACGACGTGCCAGAACAGCCGCCACGTCGTGCAGCCGTCCACCCGCCCGGCCTCCAGCAGCTCGGTGGGCAGGGCGCGCTGGAGGTACTGCGTCATGAAGAACACGCCGAACGCGTTGACCAGCGCGGGCACGATGAGCGCGTAGTTCGTGCCGGTCCACTCCAGCTTCACCATGAGCATGTAGAGCGGGATGATGCCGAGCTGCGCCGGGACCATCATGGTCGCGACCGTGATCACCAGCATGATGTTCCTGCCCCTGAAACTCAGCTTGGCGAAGGCGAACCCGGCCAGCGTCGAGAAGAACATCACCGCGATCGAGATCGAGCCGGCCACGATCACCGAGTTGAGCAGCGCCAGCCCGAACGGCACGGTGTCGAAGACGCGCGCCACGTTGGCGAAGAAGTTGCCGCCGGGCAGCAGCGGCGGCGGCACCTCGGCCAGCGCCGAGTTGTGCCGGGAGGCCACCACGACGCTGTAGTAGAGCGGGAAGGCAGAGAAGAAGGCCACCGCGATCAGGGTCAGGTAACGCAGCCTCACAGCAGACCGCCCTTCACGCGACGGGTGAGGAGGAAGTTGATGCCGGCGACGACCACCACGGCCACGAACATCAGCCAGGAGGCCGCGGAGGCGTACCCGAAGTCGAACGTCGCGTTCGCGAAGCCCTGCTCGTAGACGAACAGCGCCAGCGTCTGGAACTGCCGGTCGGGCCCGCCCGTGGCGATGCCGCCACCGCCGCCGCTGCTCTGCCCGAACAGCATCGGCTCGGCGATGATCTGCATCGCGCCGATCGTCGAGACGATGACCACGAAGATGATCGTCGGCCGGATCATGGGGATGGTGATGCGGCGGAGCTGGGTGAAGCTGCTCGCGCCGTCGAGGGTGGCGGCCTCGTACAGATCGCGCGGTACGGCCTGCATGGCCGCGAGGAAGATCAGCGCGTTGTACCCGGTCCAGCGCCACATGATCATCACCGAGAGTGCGACGTGCGAGCTGGCCGTGCCCGCCGCCCAGTCGATCTGGCCGACCCCGAACCAGGACAGGATCCAGTTGATCATGCCGAAGTCGCGGCCGAAAAGCTGGCTGAAGATCACGACCACCGCGACCACGCTGGTGACGTTCGGCAGCAGCAGCGCGACCCTGAACAACGTCTGCAACCGCAGCCGCCGGTTCAGCAGGTGCGCGAGCCAGATGGCCAGCGCGAGCTGCGGCACGGTGGACAGGATCCCGATGGACAGGGTGTTGAAGGTGGCGTTCCAGAAGTAGGAGTCGGCCAGCAGCGTCGAATAGTTGCCGAGGCCGATGAACTCCTGCGTCTCCGACAGCAACGTCCACTCGTGCAGGCTCACCCAGGCCGTGTAGACCAGCGGGAAGAGCCCGAAGGCGCAGAACAGCAGGAAGAAGGGGGCCACGTAGGCGTACGGCGACACCCTCACGTCGAGGGTGTGCCGCACGCTGCGCCTACGCCTCTGCGTGACCGCGAGAGGAAGGGAGCTCATTTGATCTTCTTGACGTCCTCGAGCACCTGCGCCCACGCCTCGTCCGGCGTCTGCTTGCCCTGCTCGACGCGGCCGAGCCCGTTGCCGATGGCGGTGCGCACGTCGGCCTCCTTCGGGCCGAGGTGCTGCGGCTTGAGCGCCTTGGCGGCGTCGGAGTAGATCTTGCCGATGGGGGCGTCACCGAAGAACGGCTTGGTGAAGGTCTGGATCGACGGGTCGTCGTACAGCGAGGGGATCGAGGGGAACGTGCCCTCCTCCTTGAAGACCTTGGCCTGGTTCTCCTTGGAGGTGAGGAAGTCGATCAGCTCGGCCGCCTCCTTCGGGTGCTTGCTCTGCTTCGGCACCATGAGGTGCGAGCCGCCGCTGTTGCCCGAACCGCCCGGCACCGCCGCGATGTCCCACTTGCCGGCCGAGTCCTTGGCCTGCTCCTGGATGAAGCCGGTCATCCAGGCCGGGCAGATGATCGTGGCGAACGAGCCCTTGGCGAAGCCGGTGTTCCACGGCGGGGAGAAGGCGGCCAGCTTGGCGGTCAGGCCCTCCTGGGTGATCCGGTTCGACAGGTCCCAGGCCTTCTTCACGTCGGGGTTGGACTCGACGATGATGGTGTCCTGGTCGTCGTACAGGCCGACGGGGGCCTGGTTGACCATCGCACGGAAGATCTCACCCGGCGAGTCCACGAACTTGGCGCCGGCCACGTTCGCCGCGGCGAACTTCTTGCCGGTCGCGATGTACTCCTCCCAGGTCGGCCAGAGCGCCGAGACCTTCTCGCGGTCGTCGGGCAGCCCGGCCTTCTTGAACAGGTCCTTGCGGTAGCACATGGCCAGGCCGCCGACGTCGGTGCCGAGGCCGAGGACCTGCGAGCCGTCCTTGGACAGGCCCTGCTGCCACTTCCAGTCGAGGTACTCCGGCTGGCGCTTGTCGAGGCCGTACTGCTTGAGGTCGACGAACTTGCCGGGCTGGGCGGTGAAGGTGCTGATGTAGCCGACCTCGACCGCGGCGACGTCTCCCGCGCCCGCGTTGGTCGCCAGCCGCTTGACCAGGTTGCTGTGGTGGTCGTTGAACTGGGTGACGTTCTCGACGATCTCGATGTTCGGGTGCGTCTTCTTGTATTCCTCGTAGAGCGGCTGGAAGCCGAAGTCGCCGAACAGGTCGACGGTCAGCTTGATCTTCTCGCCGGGCTTGGCGCTCGACTCGGCCGCGGTGCCGTCGCCGCCTCCGCCACAGGCCGTCGCCAGGGCGAGGACGGACGCGGTGAGCAGGGGCAGGCCGAGCCGATGGATGCGAGGGGCCATCGAAACCCTCCTGGGTCTCTTGCAAAGGGGGTGGGTGAGAGAGCGCTCTCTCAGAAGATTCGCGGTGCTCACAGGGCTCTGTCAACGGGAGTTACATAACGAATGCGTTATCCGTGAGAGCGCGATCTCACGTGTTCAGACGCTGTTTCCCGAGGTGGTGCGGAAGAGGAACCGGTTCAGCCGGTGAGCGCGCGGCCGGCCATGCGGGCGTACATGCGGCCGGGGCTCGGCGCCGTGGTGAGGAAGCCGGGCAGCATGGGCAGCGCCACCGCGAAGGGGTCGAGGCGCTCGTACAGCTCGTCGGCGTCGGCGGGGCGGTCGGCGGGCTGCTTCTCCAGCAGCTGCGCCAGCAGCGCGCCCAGCGGCTCGGGCAGCCCGGGGATGTCCGGCGGGCGCTCCTTGACCTGCTTCTCGAAGACGACGTAGTCGGTCGGCCCGGTGAAGAGCTGTCGTCCCGAGAGCATCTCGTGCAGCACGCAGCCGAGGGAGTAGAGGTCGCTGCGCGGCTCGGTGACGCCGTGCTGGATCTGCTCGGGCGCCATGTACGCCGGCGTGCCCAGGATCTGCCCGATCCTGGTGAACGTCGTCACGTCGGACTCCCTGAGCATCGCCAGGCCGAAGTCCAGCACCTTCACGCTGCCGTCGGGGCAGAGCATGAGGTTGGTCGGCTTGAGGTCGCGATGGCAGATCGACAGCGCGTGGGCCGCCGACAGCACCGCGCACGCCTGCGCCGCGATCGCCGCCGCCCACGGCACCGGCAGCGGCCCGTGCTCGTGCACCAGATCGGCCACGGTGACGCCCTCGATGAACTGCATCACCTGGTAGAGCCGCTGCTCGTGGGTGCCGAAGTCGTACAGCACGGGAGCGCCGGGATGCTCCAGCCTGGCGAGGATCCGCGCCTCCCTGATGAAGCGGCGCTCCAGCTCGTGATCGGGGCCGCTGGGCAGGCGCAGCAGCTTCACCGCCACCCTGCGGTCGAGGTGGCGGTCATGGCCCGCGTAGACGGCGCCCATGCCGCCTTGCCCGAGAGGGAGGTCGTCGAGCTCGTAGCGGTCACCGATGACCATAAACCCCCTCTCCCGCAGCCTTCCGGAGAAAACTACACCGTCAGGACTGCGGGTGCAGGTGGCCGTCGGCGAGGCCGTCGAGGCCCAGCCGGATCAGCGTCTGCCCCAGCGTCGAGGTCTCGCGGATGGCGTCCTCCAGCACGGCCAGCTGACGGAACGCCGCGCCGTACGCCTTCTGCTCCTTCAGCGACAGCCGGGGCAGCCGGGCGCGGCGCACGTCGAACCTGCTGGAGCCGGTCGTCACCCGCCCGCCCGCGGCCCGCAGGAACCCGGCGAGGAAGTCGGGGTCGAGCCGGCGCCCGTCCACGCGATAGAGCGTCAGGTGCGGTCCGAGCACCGCCCCGCCGTCGGCGATCACGCGGACGGCGGAGTAGGAGGCCACGACGTCGCCCGCCCTGATCGGCACCAGGCCCTGCTGCATCGTGGTCGAGCCGGACGGCGAGCCGCCGTTGAGCAGGTCGTCGGAGGTCAGCACCGGGATGTCGCCCCCGTCGGCGGCCATCTTGGGCGGCGCCTGCGAGGTGGTGACCAGGCCCTCCTTGATGAGGTCGCCGAGCGTCGTGGCGGGCTGGTCGAGCGGCTGCTCCAGCACCTTCAGGTCCGGCGGGACCGCCGTGGCGGCCAGGAAGCGGTCGCGGGCCTCGGCGAAGGCCCGGCCCACGTCGTCGCGCCGCTGGTGCCTGGCCGGGGTCATGTCGACCTCGTCGGCCAGCAGGTCGATGATGCGGACGGTCTGGTCGGAACGGTCCTCCACGTACGCCTGCCAGGCCGGCTCCACCGCCGACAGGTCGGCTGTGGCGTCGAGGATCAGCACCTCCGACGGCGGGCGCTCACCGGCGGCCGGGCGGCGCAACAGCCACAGGTCGCTGCCGGGCAGCGCCACGACGGCCCGCAGGGCGCCCGCGCGCAGCAGGTTGGCCCTGATGCGGCGGCCCGCCTTGCGGCTGGCGGCGGCCGGCGGCATCAGGATGGCCACCAGGCCGCGCGGCTTGACGTGGGTGAGGCAGTGCTGAACCCAGGCCAGCTCGGGCTCGCCCCTGGGCGGCAGGCCGTACTCCCAGCGGGGGTCGCCGGTCAGCTCCTCATAGCCCCAGGCCCGCTCGTTGAACGGCGGGTCGCACACCACCGCGTCGGCGCGCTCGCCGGCGAAGCCGTCGCGCCGCATGGAGTCGCCGGCCACGATCGTGGCCTCGACGCCGCGCAGCCGCAGCCGGGAGGCGGCGATGGCGGCGGAGGTCTCGCTGAGCTCCTGGCCGAGGATGCGGCCCGCGCGGCTGGAGGCCAGCAGCAGCGTGCCGACGCCGCACGCGGGGTCGAGCACGGTGGCGCCGTCGGCGCCGGCCAGCCGGACCATGAGCGCGGCGACGTCGTCGCGGGTGACCGAGAGCTGGCGCGAGTGGGCCTCGAGATAACGCTCGCAGAGGAACTCGTACGCACGCAGCGGCCCCAGCTCCTTACCCAGCTCCAGGATGAGCCCGGTCAGCTCGGGATCGAGCGCCCCCGGATGACCTGCGGTTTCCTGGCCGGGGGCGTCAGTCCGGCCGTCGCCGGCGGCGTGGGCCGCGCCGGTCAGCAGCGCTCCCGCGCGGGCCACCAGCTCGCCCAGCCGCAAATCTCCGGCGGCTTTCAGGCGTTGCCACGCCCGATCTCCCAGGGAGACCTGGTAGGACTTCCCATAGCGACGCAGCCATGACTCGACCTGCCGCAGCGAGAACAGCGGCTGGTTGGCGGTGCCGCCGATGGGCTGGGGGAAGTCGTCGTGGCGACGGCGCCAGTTGCTCACCGCGGCCCGCCCGACGCCGGCGAGCCGGGCGATGTCCCCGGCGTTGACGGTCGGGTCGTGGCTCATGGAGCCCACAGTAGTTCACAACGAGTCTTCAGCGCATCTGCTTGTGAAGTCTTTCAACCAATGATTTACTGCAGGGTATGAAGCACAACATCCGCTATGCCGCCGGATCAGATGTGGGCCGCCGCAGGGAGCAGAACGAGGATTCTGGCTACGCGAGCGGCCGGTTGCTCGTGGTGGCTGACGGGATGGGTGGACACGCGGCCGGCGAGCTGGCGAGCTCGGCGGCGATCGCCGTCATGCGCGAGCTGGATGCCACGCTTCCCGAGACGGGCGCCGACCTCGAGGCGGCCCTGGAGGGCGCCGTGCACGAGGCGGCACGCAGGCTGGTCGAGCTGGCCGACATCGACCCCGCTCGCAGGGGGATGGGGACCACGGTGACCGCCATGCTCTGGGACGGCTACCGCTTCGCCCTGGCTCATCTCGGTGACTCCCGCGGATATCTGCTTCGCGATGGCGCTCTCTACCAGATGACCAAGGATCACACACTTGTGCAGTCGATGGTGGACGAAGGGCGCATCACGGAGGACCAGGCCGCCGTGCACCCCCGGCGGTCGATGGTGCTGCGCGTGTTGGGCAGCGAGGGACGGGCGGAGCCCGACATGGCGCTGCGCGAAGCCGAGCCTGATGACCGCTACCTCCTCTGCTCCGACGGGCTCACGACCGTGCTCGGGCCCGAGGTCCTGCACGAGGTGCTGACCAATGTGGCAGACCCGGCGGCGGCCGTCCAGCGGCTCATCGACCTCGCCAACGAGGGCGGCTCGCCCGACAACGTCACCGTGATCGTGGCCGACGTCGTGGCGCCGGGCGCGGGGGACGTGACCGTCTACCGTGTGGGCGCCGGCTCCTAAATCACGTAGTAGCCCGTCTCATCAGCATCAGCAGTAACACAACCGAAATTTCGGCTCATAGGGTGACACTTTCGAGGTGACCCGCGCGCATTCTCGATGGCGCTACTACAGTCCATCGTGATTCGCCGGTTTTCTTGGAGGAGTCACGCTGGACCCGATCGCCGACAAGCTGCTGAAGACGGTGCGACAGGAACTCGGATACAAGGAGAAGAGCGGCCAGTTCACCAAGTTCGGTCAGTGGTACGCCGATCGTGTCCAGGACACCCAATACCGCGACGCGCCGTGGTGCGACATGTTCCTCGCCTGGGCCGCGGACAAGGCCGGCGTCTCCGACTACGTCGGGGAGTTCGCCTGGACGCCCTCCCACGCGGCCTGGTTCATCCAGAAGGACGCGTGGAGCCAGCGTCCTGAGCCGGGCGCGCTGGTCTTCTTCGACTGGCGCGGCGGCAAGAGCTACAAGGGCATCGACCACGTCGGCGTCGTCGAGCGGGTGGCCGGCAAGAAGATCCACACCATCGAGGCGAACGTCGATCGCGTCTGGCTCAAACGCAAGACCAGAGAGACCGACAAGGTCGTGGGCTACGGCATCCCGCGCCTGGTCAAGGCCAAGGCCGACGAGGAGGAGATCCGCTCGACCGAGCAGCCCTTCGTCTCGCCGCCGCGGACGCAGACCGGGCACGGCTCGCCCTTCGACGTCTTAGGCACGCCGCCCGCGTTACTGGCCGTGATGGTGCTGACGACGATCATCCTCTCGCTGCGCGTCACCCGCCGCCGCGGCACGCATCGCCGCCTCGCGTGGCCGTGGCTCGGAGGCCGCCCTTCCAGCGCCCCTGACATCCAGCGCGTCCCGTCTCCCAGGAACCCGTTCGCGGGCGAGGGAGCCGCCAAGGGCGCCGAGCGCAAGCCCGCCAGGCCGCAACCCAGGCCCGCTCCTTCCCAGCCCGCCCGGCCCCAGCCCGCCAAGGCGCAGGGCGCGGCGCCCGCGCGTCCCGCGCGTCCGCGGGTGCCCGCCGGTTCCGGTTCCGCCGCCGCCGAGCACGCCCCGAGACGGCGCAGGCCGTACGACGAGGGCTAGGCCGTCAGGTCGATCACCGCCTTGACGTCCTTGGCCGGCTCGAACGCCTCCAGCGCCCGCGTCAGCGGCACCCGCCGGGTGATGAGCCGCTCCAGCCACCCCCGGTCGGCCCGCGCCAGCGCCTCGGCCGCCGCGCGGAAGTGCCGCAGGTTCGCGTTGACCGTTCCGAAGACCACGTCGTTCTCCAGCACGATGTCCCGGTTGATGACGCCCGCGTCCACGCGGTGCGCCCGCCCGCCGGGAGCCAGCCCGCACAGGCACACGATGCCCACCGCCGCGGTGGTCGTGAGCGAGTCGATGACGAGCTGCCCCGCGCCCGTGCACTCGATGATGATGTCCGGCTTGGCCTGCTGGAAGTCCTCCAGCGTCGAGGACGAGTGGTAGATGCCTCCCAGCTCCTCCACGAGGCTCGACTTGAGCCCCGGCGGTGACCGGTCGAGCACGTGCGTCTCCAGCCCGCGCTGCCGGCCGAACAGCGCCGCCAGCAGCCCGATCGGCCCGGCGCCCGTCACCAGCAGCGTGCGCGGCTCGAACCACGCCCTGGCGCCGATGCGCTCGATCTGCTCCCATGCCTTGGCGACCACGGAGGCGGGCTCCACCAGCACGCCGAGGGTGTCCAGCGCGGGATCGACGCGGACGGCGTAGGCGGCCTCGATCGTCCACCGCTCGCTGCCGAAGCCGTCCAGCTCCTTGATGCCCCGCTCGGTGTAGCGGCCGTTGCGGCACATGTCGAACTCGCCGCGCCGGCACGCGCCGCACGGCTCGGGGTCGGGCCGGCGGACGACGCCCACCACCAGGTCGCCGGGCGAGAACGCGGAGCCGTCGGGGGCCCGCAGCACCCGGCCGAGCGACTCGTGCCCGATGATCAGTCGCTCCTCGCCGGGTGGCGGCCAGCCGTAGTCGCCCTGCTCCAGCTCCCTGTCGGTCCCGCAGATCCCCAGGGCGAGCCCCTGGACGAGCAGCTCGCCCTGGCGCGGCTCGGGGTCGGGCACCTCCCGCACCTCCAGCGTGCCCTTGCCGCCCGGCACGAACGTGAGCGCGCGCATCGCCTCACCTCCTCGCCACGGCCCCTACCCCGGAGTCCCTTGGGAAATAGTAGGACGTCCTAGTATCTTCGTAAGTGAAGCCTCCACGAAGGAGTGATCAGGCGTGCACGTCCCGGTACACCCCGTCCGCTTCGTGACCGCCGCGGCCCTGTTCGACGGGCACGACGCGGCGATCAACATCATGCGGCGCATCCTCCAGTCCCAGGGAGCCGAGGTCATCCATCTCGGGCACAACCGCTCGGTCGACGAGATCGTCACGGCCGCCATCCAGGAGGACGTCCAGGGCGTGGCGATCAGCTCCTACCAGGGCGGGCACGTCGAGTTCTTCAGCTACCTGGTCGACCTGCTGCGCGAGCGCGGTGCGGGCCACGTCAAGGTGTACGGCGGCGGCGGAGGCGTGATCGTCCCCGAGGAGATCGAGCTGCTGCACTCGCGTGGCGTGGCGCGCATCTTCTCGCCCGAGGACGGCCAGCGCTACGGCCTGCCCGGCATGATCAACCAGCTCGTCCAGGAGTGCGACGTCGAGCTGGGCGACCCGCCCCCCGCCGAGGCCGTGCTTGCCGGCGACCAGGCGGCGCTGGCCCGCGCGATCACCCTCATCGAGGGCGGCAGAGCCCCCGCCGACCTGCTGGACGGCTTGAAGAACGCCACCGACCGGCGCGCGCCCGTCCTCGGCATCACCGGTACGGGCGGCTCGGGCAAGTCCTCGCTCACCGACGAGCTGGTCAGACGCTTCCGCGTGGACCACGACGACAAGCTGCGCATCGCCGTCATCGCCATCGACCCCACCCGCAGGCGCGGCGGCGGCGCGCTGCTCGGCGACCGCATCAGGATGAACAGCCTGAGCCCGCAGACCTACTTCCGCTCCCTGGCCACCAGGGGCGCGCCCAACGAGGTGCCCGCCTGCCTCGACGACGTCATCGCCGCCTGCCGGGCCGCCGGCTACGACCTGGTGATCGTCGAGACGCCCGGCATCGGCCAGGGCGACGCGGGCATCGTGCCGCACGTGGACGTGCCGATCTACGTCATGACGCCCGAGTTCGGCGCGGCCTCGCAGCTGGAGAAGATCGACATGCTCGACTTCGCCGAGGCCGTGGTGATCAACAAGTACGAGCGGCGCGGCGCCGAGGACGCCCTGCGCGACGTGCGCCGCCAGCTCGTACGCAACCGCGAGGCGTTCGGCGTCGCACCCGAGGACATGCCGGTCTTCGGCACCATCGCCGCCCGCTACAACGACAGCGGCGTCACCGCCCTCTACCACCACCTCAAGCCGCTGCTGTTCACCGGCACGACGGGTCCTGGGCTGCTGGCGCCGGTCGAGGGGCGGACGTCGAAGGTGTCGGCGGCCATCGTGCCGCCCGCGAGGGCCCGCTACCTGGCCGAGATCGCCGAGACCGTGCGCGGCTACCACGCCGAGACGCTGGCCCAGGCGGAGGTGGCCAGGCGCAGGCAGCAACTGGCCGCCGTACGCGACCTGCTGGGGGAGGGCACAGGGGAGGGCACGGAGCCGGCGCGGCTCGCCGAGCTGACCGAGCAGGCCGAGCGGGAGCTGAGCGACGAGAGCCGCGCGCTGCTCGACGCCTGGCCCGCGCTCAAGGAGCGCTACCGCGCCGACGAGCTGGTGGTGAGGATCCGCGACCGCGAGATCCGCACGCCGCTGTGGCGCGAGACGCTCTCCGGCAACCGCATCCCCAGGGTCGCGCTGCCCCGCTACACCGACCACGGCGACCTGCTGCGGTTCCTGCGGAGCGAGAACCTGCCCGGCATGTTCCCGTTCACCGCCGGGGTGTTCCCGTTCAAGCGCGACGACGAGGATCCGACGAGGATGTTCGCCGGCGAGGGCGACCCGTTCCGCACCAACAGGCGCTTCAAGCTCCTCTCGGAGGGCCAGCCCGCGACCCGGCTGTCCACCGCGTTCGACTCCGTCACCCTGTACGGCCACGACCCCGACCCCAGGCCCGACATCTACGGCAAGGTCGGCACCTCCGGCGTCTCCATCGCCACGCTCGACGACATGAAGGTCCTCTACGACGGCTTCGACCTGGCGGCGCCCAACACGTCGGTGTCGATGACGATCAACGGGCCCGCCCCGACGATCCTGGCCTTCTACCTCAACGCCGCCGTCGACCAGGCGAGGGACCGCTTCCGCGCCGAGCACGGCCGCGACCCCGGCGAGCAGGAGGACCGCGAGCTGTGCGCCCGCACGCTGGCCACCGTCAGGGGCACCGTGCAGGCCGACATCCTCAAGGAGGACCAGGGGCAGAACACCTGCATCTTCTCCACCGAGTTCTCGCTGCGGATGATGGCCGACATCCAGGAGTGGTTCATCCAGCACGGGGTCAGGAACTTCTACTCGGTCTCCATCTCCGGCTACCACATCGCCGAGGCGGGGGCCAACCCGATCAGCCAGCTCGCGTTCACGCTGGCCAACGGGTTCACGTACGTGGAGGCGTACCTGGCCAGGGGCATGAAGGTGGACGACTTCGCGCCCAACCTGTCGTTCTTCTTCTCCAACGGCATGGACCCCGAGTACAGCGTGCTCGGCCGGGTGGCCCGCCGCATCTGGGCGGTCGCCATGCGCGAGCGCTACGGCGCGGGGGAGCGCTCGCAGAAGCTGAAGTACCACATCCAGACCTCTGGGCGCTCGCTGCACGCCCAGGAGATGCACTTCAACGACATCCGCACCACGCTGCAGGCGCTCATCGCCATTTACGACAACTGCAACAGCCTGCACACCAACGCCTACGACGAGGCCGTCACCACGCCCTCGGCCGACTCGGTGCGCCGGGCCATGGCCATCCAGCTCATCATCAACCGCGAGTGGGGCCTGGCCAAGAACGAGAACCCGCTGCAGGGCGCGTTCATCATCGAGGAGCTGACCGACCTGGTCGAGGAGGCGGTGCTGGCCGAGTTCGAGCGGCTGTCGGACCGCGGCGGCGTGCTCGGCGCGATGGAGACCGGCTACCAGCGCGGCCGCATCCAGGACGAGTCGATGCTGTACGAGACGCGCAAGCACGACGGCTCGCTGCCCATCATCGGGGTCAACACCTTCCGCAACCCCGCGCACTCCGACGACGCCGACCCGCACAAGCTGGAGCTCGCGAGGGGCACGGAGGAGGAGAAGCAGTCGCAGCTCGACCGGCTGCGCGCCTTCCACGAGCGGCACCGCTCCGAGGCGTCCGCCCAGCTCGCCCGGCTGCGCGAGGCCGCCATGTCCGACGGGAACGCCTTCGAGGTGCTGATGGAGGCGGCCAGGCACTGCTCGCTCGGCCAGATCACCGACGCCCTGTTCGAGGCCGGCGGACAGTACCGGCGCAACGTCTGAGCACGACCCGGTGGGCCGGGGCGGCGGGCCGGCGTCGATAGGATCGCGCTGCTGGGCAAGATCAGGGGACCATCGTCATCAGGAGGCTTTTCATGTCCGACGTCACGTTCAAGGGCAACCCCATCACCGTCGCCGGCACCTTCCCCAAGGCCGGCGACACCGCTCCCGCGTTCCGGCTGGTGGGCAGCGACCTCGCCGAGCGCACGCTCGACGACTTCGGCCAGAAGACCAAGGTGCTCAACATCTTCCCGAGCCTCGACACCGGCGTGTGCGCCGCCTCGGTGCGCCGCTTCAACGAGATCGCCGGTGAGCACCCCGATGTGGCCGTGCTCTGCATCTCGGCCGACCTGCCCTTCGCGCAGGGCCGCTTCTGCGGCGCCGAGGGCCTGGAGAACGTCACCACGCTGTCGATGATGCGCGGCCGCGAGTTCCTCGCCGACTACGGCGTGGCGCAGGAGTCGGGCCCGCTGGCCGGGCTCGCCGCCCGCGCGGTGGTCGTGCTCGACGGCGACAACAAGGTCGTCTACTCGCAGCTGGTGCCGGAGATCACCCAGGAGCCCGACTACGACGCCGCCCTCGCGGCCCTCAAGTAAGCGGTCAGCCGAGGCGGGCGGTCAGCTCGTCCTGGAAGGACGCGGCGAGGTCGAGCAGGTGGCGGTCGTCGGTGGCGGTGTGCTGGAGGTCGAGGATCAGCTCGTGCGCCCCGGCCTCCACCGCCTCGGCGAGGTAGGCGCTGATCTCGGCGACGGTGCCGCTCCTCGGCGGCCGGCCGTCGCCGGTGACGATCGGGTTGGCGCGCAGGATCATGCGCAGCGCGCCGGGGTCGCGCCCGGCCTCTTCCGCGGCCCGGCAGACGGTCTGCCACATCGCCGTCAGCATGGGGATGGGCAGCGTGGCCGTCAGCCAGCCGTCGCCACGCCGACCGATGCGGCGCAGCGCGGGCTCGGCGAAACCCGCGAGGTAGAGCGGCGGCCGTCGGGCCGGCTTGGGCTCGATGTGGCTGGGCGGGATCGTCCACAGCTCGTGCTCGAACGAGACGGGGTCGGTGGTCCAGATGGCCTCGAGCGCGTCGAGCGTGGCGTCGTAGCGCCGGGCCCGGTCCTGCCACGGCACACCGGCGGCGGTGTATTCGTCGGACGACCAGCCGAGCCCGAGGCCCGCGTCGAGCCGGCCGCCGCTGAGGTGGTCGATGGTGGTGAGCGAGCGGGCCAGCACGGCGGGGGCGTACCAGCAGGCGTTGAGTGCGCTGGTGCCGAGGCGTACGGACGTGGTGACGGACGCGGCGACCGACAGCACCGCGAACGGGTCGAGGAAGACCCGGTGGGCCTCGGGGATGGAGCCGTCGCCGCCGGGGTAGCGGTCCTTCGGCCGCAGCGGGGTCAGCAGCCGGTCACCGGCCCACAGGCTGTGGAAGCCCATCTTCTCGGCCGCCCGCGCCACCTCCAGCACGCTGGCGAGCGAGGCGAACCTGCCGTACTGCGGGACGGCCAGCCCGACGCGCATGGCTCAGCCCTTCCTGCCGACGCCGCACAGGATGAGCGAGGAGGCGGGGTCGTCGACGAAGTCGATGACGTCGGCCTGCTCGGGCCGCCACTCGGGCAGCCACACCAGCCCGGGGTCGATGAGCGTGAACCCTTCGAACAGCTCGCGGACGCGCTCTCTGCCGCGCAGCGTGAGCGGGGCGCTGGCGCTCTGGTAGACCTGGGTGCCGCGATCGACGGCGGCGGCCCTGGCGTCGCTGGTGCCGTGGGACAGCACGAGGTAGCTGCCGGGCGCGAGCGCGTCGCGCAGGGTGGCGAGAATCTCGTCGGGCCGCTCGGCCTCGGTGATGAAGTGCAGGATCGCGACCAGCAGCAGCCCCACGGGCTTGCTGAAGTCGATGGTCCGCGTCACCTCGGGATGGGCGAGGATGGCCGCGGGGTCGCGCACGTCGGCCTCGATCACGGTGGTGTCGCCGCCCTGGTCGGCCAGCAGCGCCCTGGCGTGCACCAGCACCACGGGGTCGCGGTCGACGTAGACCACCTTGGCGTCGGGCACGACCTTCTTGGCCACCTCGTGCACGTTGCCCTGGGTGGGCAGCCCGGTGCCGATGTCGAGGAACTGCGTGATGCCGGTCTCGGCCAGGTGACGCACCGCGCGGCCCAGGAAGGCGCGATTGGCCCTGGCGGCGGCCCGCAGCTCGGGGGCGACCTTCAGGATCTGCTCGGCCGCCTCGCGATCGGCGGGGAAGTGGTCCTTCCCGCCGAGGTAGTAGTCGTAGAGCCGGGCCACGCTGGGGGTGTTGGGGTCGAAACCGAGTGACTCCTGCTCCAACCGTCTTCTCCCGATCATCGAGGTAACGATCTTTGCCTGGAGTCTACGGCCCGGCGCCGACAAAAGAGATCATCGAGCCGTCGATCTAGGCTGTCAATGTGGATGACACCGGGACGACCGTAAAGATTCCCGGCGAGGTGCGGCGGATCGTGTCGCTGGTGCCGTCGCTGACCGAGTCGGTGGCGGCCACCGTGCCGCACGCGCTGGTCGGGGCCACGAAGTGGTGCTCGCATCCGGCCGATCTCGACGTGGCGAGGGTGCGCGGCACCAAGAACCCCGACCTCGGCGCGATCCTGCGGCTGCGGCCCGACGTGGTGCTCGCCAACGCCGAGGAGAACCGCCCGTCCGACATCGAGGCGCTGCGCAGGTCAGGCGTCGCCGTCTGGGTGACCAGGATCGCGACGCTGGAGGAGGCGTTCGCGTCGCTGGAGCGGATGTTCACGCACGCCTGCCGTACGGACCCGCCTGGGTGGCTGGCCGAGGCCCGCGCGGCGTGGAGCACGCCGTGGGAGGGCCCGAGGCGTACGGCGATCATCCCGATCTGGCGGCGGCCCTGGATGGTCGTGGGCCGCGACACCTTCACCGGCGACGTGCTCAGGCGCCTCGGCGTCGACAACCTGTACGCCGGCCACCCCGAGCGCTACCCCAAGATCCCGCTCGACGAGCTGGCCGGCCGCCGCCCCGACCTCGTGGTGCTGCCTGACGAGCCCTACGCCTTCAGCGCGACCGACGGCCCCGAGGCGTTCCCCGGCCTGCGCTGCGTGCTCGTCAGCGGCCGGCTGCTCACGTGGTACGGCCCTTCGCTGGCGGAAGCGGCCGGCGAGCTGCGCCGGGCGCTCAGCTGACCTTGTCGCGCCTGGCCTCGGCCAGCGCGGTGTCGACGGCGGCCGCCGACAGCACGCGCTCCATGACGATCACCGCCATGCCCACGATGCCGGCCCGGTCGCCGAGCGAGCTGGTGACGATCTCGAGGTTGCGGGTCGTGTACGGCAGGCTGCGCCGGTAGACGGTCTCCCTGATGCCGGTCAGGTAGTGCTCCCTGGTGCGCGCCATGTCGCCGGCCAGCACCAGCACGCCGGGGTTGAGCAGGCTGACCGCGGTGGCGAGGACGACGCCGAGCGTGCGCCCCGCCTCCTGCACCTTGGCGATGGCGGCGGCGTCGCCGCTCTGCACGAGCCTGACGACCTCGCGGCTGGAGGACACGCCGAGGTCGGAGGCCAGCGCGTGGCCGCTCGCCAGCGAGGCCACGCAGCCGCGCGAGCCGCAGGTGCAGACCCGGTCGTCGGTCTCGCGCAGGCGTACGTGGCCGATGTTGCCCGCCGCGTCCTCGACGCCGCGGTAGACCTGCCCGTCGAGCACGATGCCGGTGCCGATGCCGGTGGAGACCTTGACCAGGACGAGCGAGTCGGTGCCGCGCCACGACGACCACCACTCGCCGAGCGCCATCGCGTTGGCGTCGTTCTCGACCAGGATGGGCACGTCGTAGGACGCCCTGATGGCCTCGCGCACGGGATGGTCGTCCCAGCCGGGCATGAGGAACGACCTGATGACGTGCCCGGTGACGTGATCGACCGAGCCGGGCACGTCGAGCCCGATGCCGCACACGTCGGCGGCGGGCCGCCCGGCCCGGTCCAGCATGCGCTGGAACGCCTCGCGCACCCACGAGAGCACCGCGTCGGGGCCCAGCTCGATGCGCATCTCGGTGCGCTCTTCCGCCATGGAGCGGGCGGCGAGGTCGGTGAGCGCCACCCTGGCGTGGGCGGCGCCCAGGTCGGCCACCAGGATCAGCCGCCTGGCGGCGTGCACGTCGAGCACCGAGGGCGGCCGCCCGCCCCCGGACGCGCCGACGCCGGACTCGTGGATGTATCCGGCGGCGATCAGCCGGTCGACCCGCTCGGTGATGGTCGAGCGGGACAGGCCGGTGTGCTCGATGAGCTCTTTACGGGTACGGCAGGAGCCATGGCGGATGAGCTGGAGGATCTGCCCTGCCGTCAGCATGGGGTCTATCCCTTCTCCGCTCCTGCGGTGAGGCCCTCCGTCAGCAGTCGCTCACTGGCGAAGAACACGATCACGATGGGCAGCGTGAGCACCACCGACCCTGCCATCAGGACCGTCGTCGGAATCTCGATGCTCCCCGCGAGCTGCGAGAGCCCCAGGGACACCGTCCAGCTCTCCCGCCGTTCCACGAGGAAGAGCAGGGCGAACAGGAACTCGTTCCACGCGATCATGAACGCGTAGAGGCCGGTGGCCATCAGGGCGGGTTTGGAGAGCGGCAGCACCACCCGCCAGATGGTCGACAACCTCGTGCACCCGTCGATCGCGGCCGCTTCCTCCACGCTTTGCGGCACGGTCTCGAAGTAGTTGCGGAGCATGTATACCGTGACCGGCACCGTCTGCGCGATATAGACGAGGATCAGGCCCACAAGAGATCCGCGCAGGCCGATCATGGTGAACAGCACGAACAGGGGGATGGCCAGCACGATCGCCGGGAACAGGTACACCGCGAGGAAGAGGAAGTGCACCTGGCGGCGGCCGAAGAAGCGCAGTCTGGCCACCGCGTACGCGCCCGGGATCGAGATCAGCAGCGTCACCGCCACCGACGCGACCGCGATGATCGCGCTGTTCCTGAGGAAGGTCAGGAAGCCCTGCCTGGTCAGCACGTTCACGTACGTGTCGAGGGTGAACGCCGACGGCCACAGCGAGCCTGGGTCGAGGATGAGCTCCTGGATGTCGCGTACGGACAGCATCACCATGTAGAGGAACGGGAACGCGGTGATCAGGAAGAGGAACGCGATCACCAGCGGCCTGAGGACCCTGAACAGGCCCCGCTCGAACCTATCCCTGCTCACGCTCGCCTCCCGCGAAGAACCTGAGGTAGATCGCCAGGAAGACGACCAGGAAGACGGCCAGCACGATCGCCTGGGCGGCGGCCGCCCCGATGTCGTCGCGCGAGGTCAGGAAGTTGTAGACGCGCACGCTGACCACCTCCGTGCCGGCGCCGCCGCCGGTCAGCAGGTAGACGTCGTCGAACTTGGTGAAGGTGAAGACGAAGCGCAGCACCGACAGCAGCGCGATGATGCGCCACAGCTGCGGCATGATCACGTAGCGGAAGCGCTGGGTGGGCGTGGCGCCGTCCACCACGGCGGCCTCGTCCAGCTCTTTTGGCAGCGCCTGCAGCCGGGCCAGGATGAACAGGAACGCGAACGGGAAGTACCGCCACGCCTCGAACGCGATCACGGTGAGCAGCGCGACCGGCACCTGCACGCCGAGGATCTCGCCCTTGGCCTGGGTGAGGAACGCGATCGGCTCGTCCAGCCAGGTGTTGACGATGCCGTACTGCGGGTTGAGCATCGTCTCCCACAGGAACGCCACGGCCACCACCGGGGCCACGTACGGGATCAGGATCGAGGCCCTGACCAGCGTGCGGCCCTTGAACCTGTCGCGCAGCGCGAGCGCGGTCACCAGCCCGATCGCGATCGACAGCGCCGTCCCCGCGACGGTGTAGACGAGCGTGTTGACCAGCGACGACCAGAAGCCGGGCTCGGAGATCACGTACGTGAAGTTCTCCAGCGTGTAGTGCCCGAAGACGCCCACCCGCCTGATGTTGATCAGCCGCGCGTCCTGGAACGCCAGCATGATCGCCCACAGCAGCGGCAGCACCACCACGACCAGCGTGATGATCAGCGTCGGCGAGATGAGCACGAGCCCGGCGCGGCCCTCCTGCTGCCGCAGCGTGCCCATGCGCCGCCGGCGGGGCGGGGAGCCGGCCGGTGTGCGCGGCTCCCCCGTGCCGGTGGCGGTCACTGCCTGATCCCGCGCTTGATGCTCTCGACGTCTGCCTTGGCCTGCGCGGCGGCGGCCTGCGGGGTCAGCGACCCGTCCACGACCATGCTGAGCGCCTTGGGCACGGGCAGCTCGCCCATCGTGGCGCCGACCAGCTTGCCCTGGCCCTGCGGGATGCCCCAGCGGGCGAAGGTGTCGGGGCTCTTGCGCAGCGCGTCGAGCACGTCGGCGGGGTAGACGTCGGCGAGCGGCTTCTTGGTGTCGACGCCGGCGGGCAGCGCGTCCCACTTCGCCTCGAAGCCCTTGCGGGTCGGGAACTTGCCCTCGGGCGCCATCCCGATCCAGCGCTCGTAGCCCTCGTTCATCATGTACGACACGAATGTGCTGGCCGGGTCCTTGGCGGCGTCGCGGGTGATCACCCAGGAGACGATCTCGCCGTACTGGGCGGGCGCGGCGCCGTCAGGGCCCTTGAGCGCGGTGACCACACCGGTGTTCCCGGCCAGCCACTCGGGGTTCTCGCGGCACTGCGCGCAGCTCGGCAGCGCGTCCTTACGCAGCCCGGCCAGCTCGTCGAGGATGAACGACGACCAGATCGTCATGGCCGCCTTGCCCGAGAAGTAGGTGGCCCTGGTCGAGTCGACGTCCTGCTTGCCCTTGACGGACAGGTTCTTGGCCAGGTTCGCGTAGAACTCGAACGCCTTGACGCACTGCGGCGAGTCCAGTGTGACGTTGCCCGAGCCGTCCACGAGCTGGCAGCCGTTGGCCTGGGCGATGTGCTCGAAGCTCTGCGCGGTGAAGGAGTCCTTCGGCGCGATGGCGAGCGTGATGCCGGCGACGCCGCCGGTGTTGAGCTTGGTGGCGGCCTCCTGCAGCGCCTCGTACGTGTCCGGCGGGCGCAGCCCGGCCTTGTCGAACAGGTCCTTGCGGTAGAGGATCAGCTGTGCCCATCCGTCGCTGGGCACCGCGAGCAGCGTCCCGCCCGAGCTGTCGAGCTCCAGAGCGCGCGGCGAGAACGTGTCGCGGCCGAGCCCGTCGACGATCTTCCCCGGCGTCTCGGTGTCGAGCAGGTCGTTGGCCTCCAGCTCGCGGACGGCCGACAGCGGCAGCGCCCCGATCACGTCGGGCAGGTCGTCGGCCGCCGCCGCGGCCGTGATGGTCTGGCTGAACTGGTCCTCGGCCACGCCGACCAGCTTCACCTTGATCCCGGTCTTCTGGGTGAACTCGGTGACGATCGCGTTCTGCACGGCCATCCGGTCCTCGAGGTTCTCCTCGGTCCAGACCGTGATCTCGTTGTTCGCTGACTGCTCGCCACCGTCGTCGCCGCAGGCCGCCAGCGAGACGGCGGCCAGCAGGGCGACGGAGAGGACGGCGGTTACCTTCGTCGGCATGGCACGCTCCTCCGATTGGGGATACGCCGCACTTACCCCTGCACGAGATGGCGCAACGTGCGGTAGGCGATACCGAGACCGGTCCGTACCCTCTCCGTGCTTCCGCTCCACACCGGGTCCTCGTGCTCGACGGAGACCACCCCGTCGTAGCCGCCCTCGTACAGCGTGTCGATCACCCGCGTCCAGTCCACCTGGCCGAGCCCCGGCACGCGGAAGCGGTACCAGCCCTTCTCGCCGCTGATCGGGCCGTAGAAGCCGTGCCGGTCGATCGCGCCGGGCAGGATCTGGGTGTCCTTGGCCTGCACGTGCGCGACGTTCGAGATGTACGGCCGGAGCGCGGCCACCGGGTCGATGCCGAGCGCCACCAGGTGGGACGGGTCGTAGTTGAGCTTGAGCCCGAGCGTGAACATCCACTCCCACAGCTCGGGGGAGTAGGCGAGGTTGCCGGGATAGCCGTCGGGGTGCCAGCTCTTCATCACGCAGTTCTCGATGACCAGCTCGACCCCGCGGGCGGTGGCGTACTCGACGAGCGGGCCGAAGACGTCCTCGGCGCGCTTGAGGTTGTCGCGGACCGGCAGCCCCGGGTCGCGGCCGATGAACGTGCCGACCGTCGGGCAGCCGAGCGCGGCGGCGGCGTCCACGCAGCGCATCACGTGCGCGTTCACCTGCGGTCCTTGCTCAGGGTGAAGATTGTTCTCGTAATAGGCGATCGAGGAAAGCGTCAGTCCGGTCTCCGTGAAGATTCGCCGGACTCGGGCGTTTTCTGCCTCGTCGAAACAATCTACCTTGATGTGATTTCGGTCATCCGGAGCCGGCCAACCCGCGACTTCGAGAGCCTCGTAGCCCTGGTTCGCGGCCCACCGGGCAATGTCGGTAAGGTCGCTTTCCGGAAGACACGCTGTCAGAAACCCCAATTTCATCAGTCACCTCCGACAGAAGTCGTAGACTTAAGCGTGTTACGAACGCCACTACTGCGTACCAAGAATCACTAAATCTTTGACTTCTGTTTGATCATTAAGCGTAAGTGTGGAGAATGCGCGTCATCACCTTCGAAGAGCCAGGCCATGTCCGCGTCGGCCTGGAGTCGCCCGCCGATCTCGTCCCGGGCACAGTGCGCGTACGCACTCTCTATTCAGGAGTCTCAGCGGGCACCGAACTCACCGCCTACCGCGGCACCAATCCGTACCTCAATCGCAGATGGGACACCGAGCGCCGGCTCTTCGTCGAGGGCCAGACGCATGCCTACCCGCTGGCCGGGTGGGGCTACCAGGAGGTCGGCGAGGTCATCGAGGCCGCGCCCGACGTGGCCGACCCGCCGCTCGGCAGCCTGGTCTGGGGCATCTGGGGTCACCGCGCCGAGGCGGTCGTCCCGGCCGCCAAGCTGGAGGGCCACGTGCTGCCGCCCGGCGCCGACCCGCTGACCGGTGTCTTCGCCCGTGTGGGCGCCATCGCGCTCAACGCCGTGCACGCCGCCGACGTGCACCTCGGTGACCAGATCGCCGTCTTCGGCCAGGGCGTCATCGGGCTGCTCGCCACCCGGATGGCCGTGCTCAGCGGCGCCCGCGTGGTCGCCGCCGACGCCATCGCCGACCGGCTGGAGCTGGCCAGGCGCTTCGGCGCCGCCGAGACCTTCGACATCGCCTCGGGCTCGGTGGCCGAGTTCATGCGCAAGCGCGTCGAGGGCGCCGACGGCGTCATCGAGCTGAGCGGCAGCAACGCCGGCCTGCACGAGGCGATCAGGACCGTGCGCAGGGGCGGCCGGGTGGTCGCCGCCGGGTTCTACCAGGGCGACGGCGTCGGCCTGCGGCTCGGCGAGGAGTTCCACCACAACCAGGTCCAGCTCGTCTCCTCGCAGATCGGTGGCGTCGCCTCGTGGCTGGCGCACCGCTGGGACGTCGAGCGGCTGCAGCGCACGTTCATGGAGCTCGTGCACCGCGGCGAGGTCGACGCGCGCGCTCTCATCAGCCACGTCGTGCCCGTCGACCGGGCCCCTGAAGCCTTCGACCTGCTCGACAAGCACCAGTCCGAGGTGCTTCAGCTCGTCTTCGAATTCAAGGAGTGACAGTGAAGCTCGCCGTACAGGAGCAGCTGCTGCCTGGCCGCAGCCTGCAGGAGAAGTTCGCCTTCGCACTCGACGCCGGCTTCGACGCCATCGAGCTTCGCGGCAAGGGCGATTTCCACTTCGCGGGCCGGCTCACGGAGCTCAAGCGCGCGCGGGCCGACGGCGTCGTCATGCCGACGGTCTGCGTGGACATGCCCCACTTCATCGGCGACTTCGACCCGGCCAAACGCAAGGACACGATCCAGCAGCTCCGATCGCAGCTCACCGTGATCGGCGAGCTCGGCGGCATCGGCGTCATGACCCCCGCCTCCTGGGGTCAGTTCTCCCGCCGGCTGCCCCCGTTCGAGCCGCCGCGCAGCCCGGAGGAGGACCGCGAGGTGCTGGCCGAGGCGCTCGGCATCCTCGGCGAGCACGCCCACCGCAACGGCGTGCTGATCATGCTGGAGCCTCTCAACCGGTACGAGAACCACATGGTCAACACGCTGGCCGAGGCCGTCTCGTACTGCTCGATGGACTCCATCAGGATCGTCGGCGACACCTACCACATGAACATCGAGGAGGACGACCCCTGCCGCGCCCTCATCGCGGCGGCCCCCTACCTCGCCCACATGCAGATCAGCGAGTCCAACAGACACCAGCCCGGCACCGGCCACCTCGACTGGGGCGCCCAGCTCGCCACCCTCGACGCCGTGGGCTACGACGGCTATCTCGCCCTCGAATGCCGCCTGCGCGGCGAGCCCGAGATCGTCCTCCCCCAGACCGCCGCCTTCGTCAGGAAATATCTATGATCCTTCGCGACGCCGTGCGCGTTCTGGTGAGCAACTGGGACGGCAGCTACACGGTCCCCTCCCGTCGCCTCTACCCCCACCAGTGGAGCTGGGACTCCGCCTTCGTGGCGATCGGCAACGCCCGCCTGTCGCCGCGAAGGGCCAGGTCGGAGTTGCTGACCCTGTTCGGTGCGCAGTGGAGCGACGGCCGGGTGCCGCACATCGTGTTCAATCCCGAGGTGGCCGAGGGCGCCTACTTCCCCGGGCCGGCCTTCTGGGCCGCGCGGGCGCCGTCGGGCGTGCGCACCTCCGGCATCGTCCAGCCGCCCGTGCACGCGCTGGCCGCGTGGAAGACGTACCTCGCCGAGCCCGATCTCGGGTTCCTCGACCGCGTCTACCCCCGGCTGGTGGCGCAGCAGGAGTTCCTGCGGGCCCAGCGGCGCTCGCCCGAAGGGCTGATCGCGATCGTGCACCCCTGGGAGTCGGGCATGGACAACAGCCCCGCCTGGGACGTGCCGCTGGCCGCGGTCGAGGCGGCGCCCGGCGGGTTCGTCCGCAGGGATCTGCAGAGCGTCAGTGCCGACGAGCGGCCCACCGACCGCGACTACCAGCTCTACATCGCGCTGGCCGAGGCCTACCGCGAGTCCGGCTACACCGCGGCGGGCGCGTTCCAGGTCGAGGATCCGCTGTTCAACGCCGCGTACGGGCTGGCCGAGTCGACGCTGGCGGACATCGCGCGGACGCTCGGGCTCGACCCCGAGCCGCACGAGCGCGAGGCGGCGGCCGTCACCCGAGCCATGGCCGAGCACCTGTGGGACGGCGCGCTCTTCCAGGCCCGCGACGTGCGCACCGGCAAGCCGACCGAGTCCGCGAGCGCGGCCGGGCTGACCCCGCTCGTGCTGCCGGGGCTGCCGGACGAGGTGGCCGACACGCTGGTCAGGACCGCGCTCGACCGGTTCGGGCTCAAGGAGCTGCCGCTGCCCAGCTACGCCATCGACGCCGCGGAGTTCGACCCCGCCCGCTACTGGCGCGGCCCGAGCTGGATCAACGTCGGCTGGCTGGTCTGGCACGGGCTCAAGGACCGCCGGCCCGACCTCGCCGCCGACCTCGCCGACTCCATGCGGCGCGCGGTGTGCAGGTCGGGCTTTCGTGAGTATTTCGATCCGGTCAGCCTGCGCGGCCACGGCTCGCGCGACTTCAGCTGGTCAGCCGCCCTCATCCTCGACCTCGTCGCAGAGTACGGCCTGAACGCACTGCAGCCGTCCGGCCGCGAGCTCTGTCATGAGACGTGGCGCTTCGCCGAATCCGACCAGATCGGTGACCACGTGCCGGCGTAGTGCCGGGCCGTGCCGCCGCAGCAGCGCGATGGTCTCGTGCGACAGGCGCTCCCTGTCCCAGGCGTGCGCGAGACCGCGCGGCACCCGGCCGATCTGGGCGCAGCGCACGGTGAGCCCGTTGTGGTGGAACTCCTCCCCGAGCCGCACCTCGGGGGCGCCGCCGGTGTAGAAGGCCAGGTCGATCAGCGTGCCCTGGGGGCGCAGCAGGCGCAGGCCGAGCGCCAGCGCCCTGGCCTGGCCGCGGCACTGGAAGACGACGTCGGCGCCGCGGTCGTTGGGCCCGTGCCGCCAGCGCCGCTTGAGCTCCACCGCCGGGTCCTGCGCGGCGTCCATGGTGCCGGTGCCCAGCGCGGCGGCGATCTCCAGCCGGGACGGCGTCTCGTCCACCACCACGACCTCGGCCGCGCCCGCGTACATCGCGAAGCAGGCCGTCAGCAGCCCCACCACGCCGGCGCCGACCACCGCGACCCGCCGGCCGCGCACCCCGTCGCCCAGGTCGCGCACCGCCGGGCCGTGCAGGTCATGGGCGGCGTGCAGCAGGCCGTTGGCGCAGATCGGTCCCATGTGGGCGACGTAGATGCCGAGCAGCGGGTCGAGGTCGTCGGGCAGCTCCACGAAGCGGTCGGTCATCGGGTCGGCCACGTACGCCGTGCGGTGCCCGTACGCCATCGCGACCAGCGCGCCCTCGCGCACGGCCCGCGTCCGCGTCTCGACCACCAGCCCCACCTGCATGTAGCCGATGCCGCGCACGGGGTACGCCACCGACGGCGCGCCGTCGAGGAACAGCCCGAGCGCCGGGTCCCAGCTCGCGCCGAGATAGGGGTTGGTGCCCTTGACGTAGGTCAGCTCGGTGCCGGCCGAGACGCCGCTGTGAGCGGTGGCGACCATGAACCCGCCGTCGGGCAGGTCGGGCAGCTTCTCCTCGACCAGGCACACCTCCCCAGGCGCCTCGATGCTGAGGGTCTCACTGGTCATCGAGCATCACCGGCCTCTGCTCGGCTGCGGATCGGGCGAGTGCCAGCGCCAGGCGGTGGGTCCGCAGCGCCTCCCCGTACGGTACGCGCACGTCGGCCGCCTTGCCCTGCACCGCGTTGATGAACTCGCGATCCACCCGCGTCTTCGCCCGCCCGTCGTCCTCGATGGCGCGGTGCCCGTCCACGAGCAGCCGGGTCTCGCTCAGCTCCAGCGCGATCCCGTCGGCGCACACCTCCAGCCCCACCCGGTGCTTGCGGGTGAGCAGGCAGGAGGTGGCGAGCAGCCCGGCCGCGCCGCCGGAGAAGCGCAGCACGGCGGAGGTGGCCCGGTCGATCTCGCCGTCCACGGGGGTCCCGCCGGGCACCGCGTGCACCATGGACACCTCGCCCACCAGCACCCGCGCCAGGTCCAGCACGTGCACGGCCTGCTCGACGATCTGGCCGCCCGACCTGCTGGGGTCGAGCCACCAGGCGACCGGCGGCACCTTGTCCAGCCAGTGGCCGAGCGCGAGGTGGACGGGGCGGCCGGCGAGCAGGTCATGCGCCTGTCGGACAATGTCTAGATATCGCCAGTGATGTCCGACTGCTGAGGGCAGAGATCTCCGTTCGATTTCGGATGCGATGTTTTCTGCGGTCTGGAGGTCAAGAGACAGTGGCTTTTCCACGAAAATCGGGAGATTACACGACAGAACGTCCTGTTCCGGGTTACCGTGCGCGAAAGGAGGCACACAGACGTAGACAGCGTCCAAGCCGCCGGCGCTGAGCAGGTCGGCGTGGCCGCCATAGGCGGGGGAGTCGTGCTTCGAGGCCAGAGCCTCGGCCCTGTGGGGATCGGTGTCGGCGATCCCGGCGATGGTCACATCGGGGAAGCCGGACAGGACATCTGCATGGCGAGCGGCGACATTTCCGGCACCTATGATGCCGACACGGGTCATTGGGGACACAACCCGGCATATGCCACTTGTGGGCTTAATCAAACAAACATGTTCAAGCGCCTATAGATCGGGCAGAGGTCGGGACCTCTATAGATCGGGGCTGATACATGGAAAAAGATCTGCGAGCCTTGGCCAGAGTCCGTGAATGGTACGGACCGCATTCGAGTACGGCGGCCGAATGGCCGGTCGACGCCCTGCTGATGGCCAAGGGGAACACCACGGTGAGCGTGGTGCTGCCCGCCCGCGACGAGGAGAGCACGGTGGGCGGCATCGTCACCGCCATCCGCCGCCACCTCGTCGAGCGCGTGCCGCTCGTCGACGAGATCCTCGTCGTCGACTCCAACTCCACCGACGCGACCGCCCAGCGCGCACGCGAGGCGGGCGCCCGCGTCGTCGCACAGAACGAGGTGCTGCCCCACCTCGAACCGCTCACCGGCAAGGGCGAGGCCCTGTGGAAGGGGCTCGCCGCCTCGAAGGGCGACATCGTCGTCTACATCGACGCGGACCTGCGCAGCTTCGGCCCCCACTACGTGTCGGGCTTAGTCGGCCCGCTGCTGGTCGACGCCCACACGCACTTCGTCAAGGCGACGTACGAGCGGCCCTACACCGGGGCCGACGGGGTCGTCCAGCGCGGCGGCGGCGGGCGGGTCACCGAGCTGGTCGCGCGGCCGCTGCTCAACATGTTCTGGCCCGAGCTGGCCGGCTTCTCCCAGCCGCTCGGCGGCGAGTACGCCGCCCGGCGCGAGGTGCTGGAGCAGGTCCCTTACGTCACCGAGTACGGCGTCGAGTTCGGCCTGCTCGTCGACCTGCTGCACCTCGTCGGTCTTGACGCGATGGCTCAGGTGGACCTGGGACACCGCACCCACACCCACCAGTCGATGGCCGCGCTCGGCAGGATGGCCGGGCAGATCATGCAGACCGCCTGGTCGCGGCTGGAGCGTCAGGGCCGCGTGCTCGCCCCGGAGCCTCCGGGGCACACGCTGCTGCAGTTCGGGCTCGAAGGAGAGGCGGGCCTGGTGGACGTGGCCGTGGCGGAGCGTCCCCCACTGGCCTCCCTCGTCCTGGAGGAGGATCTGGCATGAGAGTCCTGATGAACGCGGGGCCGTGGCTGGAGGTGCCGCCGGCGGGCTACGGCGGGATCGAGAACGTGGTGGCCACGCTGGTGCCCGCGCTGCGCGAGCGCGGGGTGAGCGTGGTGCTGGCCTCCGTCG
This sequence comes from Nonomuraea sp. NPDC049504, assembly GCF_040676845.1. Classification (NCBI taxonomy): domain Bacteria; kingdom Bacillati; phylum Actinomycetota; class Actinomycetes; order Streptosporangiales; family Streptosporangiaceae; genus Nonomuraea; species Nonomuraea sp. NPDC049504. Next base: position 146,621 of record NZ_JBFAPT010000023.1, on the reverse strand, counting down.
GCTCCAGCACGCTGGAGGTGGACGAGCTGGTCTCCGCGTACGACGAGGGCTGCTTCAGCGAGCTGCAGAAGCCGTACAACCAGGTCATGGGCATCACCCACGCCCATCTCGCCCGGGTCGTGGCCGAGCTGCGGCGGCGCGACGACATCGACCTCGTGCACGACCACGTGGAGGTGGTCGGCCCCGCGGTGCTCTCGGCGTACGGCGGCCCGCCCGTCCTGCACACCCTGCACTGGGACCTGCGCAAGCATCCGGCCTTCTACGGCGCCTTCCCCGGCGAGATCGCGGTCAACGGCGTGTCGGAGTCGCAGCTCGCCCGCGCCCCCGGGGCGCTGCGCGCCGCCTCCCTGGGCGCGATCCACCTGGCGACCCCGCTGGCCGCCCGCGACGTGCGGGTGCCGCGCGGCGAGCACCTGGTGGTGATGGGCCGCATCTGCGGGCTCAAGGGCCAGCACGTGGCCGCCAGGATCTGCCAGAAGCTGGGCCTGCCGCTGGTGCTGGCCGGTCCGGTGAGCGCCCGCGACTCGCAGGCCGAGCTGGACATCGTCGCCCAGAACCCCTACCACCCGCTGCACAGCCATCCCGACGTCCGCTACCACCTCGACCACGTGGCCCCCTACCTCGACGGCGAGGTCGTGAAGTGGGTCGGGGCGGTCGGCGGCCAGGAGCGCGACGACCTGTACGGCTCCGCCCGCGCCGCCCTGTTCCCCATCCAGTGGGACGAGCCGGGCGGCACCGCCGTCGTCGAGGCCCTGGCGCTCGGGGTGCCCCCGATCGGGCTGCGCAGGGGCTGCCTGCCGGAGATCATCGACCACGGACGTACCGGCTTCCTCGCCGACAGCGAGGAGGAGCTGGCCGAGTGGGTGCTGCGGGCCGACGAGATCGACCCCGAGGAGTGCCGCCGCGAGGCCCGCCGCCGCTTCTCGCCGTCGGTGATGGCCGACCGCTACCTGGAGCTGTACGAGCAGGTGATCAGGCGGCGTTAGCCGAAGCCGCGCGGCAGCACGGTGACGGGACGCGGGGACGCGCGCAGCACCTTCATGGCCAGCTCGCCGAGGAACACCCGGTGCGGCTGCGCGTCCTCGCTGGCCGCGCAGACCAGCAGCTCGCCGTCCAGCCACTCGACGTCGCCGAGCGCGGCGGCGACGTCGTGGCCCTCGGCGACCTCGGCCTCCGCCTCGATGCCGGTGCTCTCCCAGGCCAGGCGCACGGCGAGCGCGAGGTCGTCGCGGAGCCTGCCCTGGTCCTCGGTGCGCAGGTCGAACGTGAGCAGCCGCAGCGGCACGCCGAAGCGCAGCGCGGCCTGCGCCACCTGCTCGACCGCGGCGTCGCACTGGGGCCGGTGCACGTAGGCCAGCGTGAGCCTGGTCAGCTCGTCGGGCGGGACGTAGTCGGTCGGCGCCAGCATGACCGCCTCGGGTGACATGTGCAGCAGGTGGTCGGCGGTGGCGCCGATGGAGATGCGGCCGTGCTGCCCGCCACCGCCCGAGCCGACCACGATCAGGTCGGCCTTGATCCGGCTGGCCAGCACCGACAGCCCGCGTCCCGTTCCCCTGCTCTCGAACGTGAGGTACTCGGCCGGCACCGGTCCCAGCTCCTCGGCCGCGTGCGCGAGGTTGGCCTGCGCCTCGACCGCCAGCCCTGGGCTGCCCGGAGGGTAGATCGTGGCGACCGTCAGCTCGCCGCCGGTGACACGGGTGATCACGGCGGCGAGGGCGAGCGCGTCCCGCCCGCCTGGGTCGTTCGCATATCCGACGATCACGTGCGCTCCGATCACGACGGCCCTCTTACCCACTCTCACCAGGGAATACGCCGCTTTGATCCGAACGTTGTCAACGTGCGGAGGCGTAAAGAACGTGAAGATCACTCTTGATACCCGTTTCCACGGGTCTCTCGGCCCCGTGACCCTTCGTGAAGCGGTTCAGCAGCTCAGGGCACGGGATCTCGCCTGTACGGTCGCCGCCGACGCCCTGGAGCAGAAGGTGACCGTCTTCGCCGACTGCGTCGAGCGCGGCTTCACCCCGCTGCGCAGCGAGATCATGGCCGCCTACTACGTCGCCGAGCGCGACGCCACCACCGAGGCGTTCGACCGCGGGCTGATCACCCGCGCCGAGCTGGAGTCGAAACAGGCCGCATTGGCGCGTCAGCTCCTGACCTGATGACTTTCCGCCTTATGGTGGAGGCGCCAGAGGCTTCCTGTTCGTAAGGTTCTGTCCATCGGACATTCATCGATTGGACAGGCGTGTACCACGACATCGTCGACTTCGCTCTCAGCACACCCGCATGGCTGCACACCGTCGCCGAGGTCGGCACGGACGCGGGGCTCTTCCTGTTCGCGCTGCTCTTCGTGGTGGCGGCGGTGCGGGCCTGGCGCGGTCCCGCGCGCGACCTGGCGCTCGTCGTCGCCGGGCCGGCCGGGATCGTGCTCGCGTACGTGCTGAGCGAGGTCGTCAAGGTGCTCGTGAAGGAGGACCGGCCGTGCCGGGGCGGGATCGCGACGATCGCCGCGTGCCCGCCCCTCGACGACTGGTCCTTCCCCAGCAACCACTCCGTGATCGCGGCCGGCGCGGCGGCCACCCTCGTGCTGTGCTGGCGCGCCCTGGCCTGGGCGGTGTTCCCGCTGGCCGCGCTCATGGCGTTCTCGCGGGTGTTCGTGGGCGTGCACTACCCGCACGACGTGGCCGGCGGCTTCCTGTTCGGCCTCGCCCTGGCGCCGCTGTTCGCGCTGCTCCTGGTGGGGGCGATCACCCCCGCCGTACGGCTGCTGCGCGCCCGCCTGCCGCGCTACTTCCCCGAGTCCGCGAACCCGTCCGTGGCGGCGATCAACCGGTCGAGGATGCCCGGCTCCGAGTAGGCGTGCCCGGCCCCCGGGATGACGTGGAACTCCGCCTCGGGCCACGCCTTGTGCAGGTCCCAGGCCGTGGCCATGGGCGTACAGAGGTCATGGCGGCCCTGGACGATCACGCCCGGGATGTGCCGGATCCGGTCCGCGTTCCTGATGAGCTGGTCGGGCTCGAACCAGCCGCCGTGGGTGAAGTAGTGGTTCTCGATCCTGGCGAACGCGACCGCCGTCTCCGCCTCGCCGAAGTGCTCGACCAGCTCGGGGTCCGGCATCAGCGTGACCGTGCCGCCCTCCCACTGCGCCCACGCGCGGGCCGCCGCCAGCCGGGCCGCGTCGTCGTCGCCCTCAAGCCGCTTCCTGAAGGCGCCGATGAGGTCGTCCCGCTCGTCCTCGGGGATCGGCGCCACGAACGTCTCCCACAGGTCGGGGAAGAGGAACGAGGTGCCCTCCTGGTAGAACCAGCGCAGCTCCTGCGGGCGCAGCGTGAAGATGCCGCGCAGGATCAGCTCGGACGTCCTGTCCGGGTGCGTCTGGGCGTACGCGAGGGCCAGCGAGCTGCCCCACGACCCGCCGAACACCTGCCACCGCTCGACGCCCAGGTGCTCGCGCAGCCGCTCCATGTCGGCGACCAGGTGCCAGGTCGTGTTCGTGCTCAGGTCGGTCGCCGGGTCCGAGGCGTGCGGGCGGCTGCGGCCGCAGTTGCGCTGGTCGAACAGCACGATCCGGTACCGCTCCGGGTCCCACTGGCGGCGGTGCCCGGCGTTGCACCCGCCGCCCGGCCCGCCGTGCAGCATGACCGCGGGCTTGCCCTCGGGGTTGCCGCAGACCTCGTAGTAGATCTGGTTGCCGTCGCCCACGTCGAGCAGGCCGGAGTCGTACGGGTCGATGGGCGGGTACAGAGTTCTCATGCGACCTGATCCTGCCGCATTCCTCCCGGCGAGTCGTCGTCTACTGAGACCAGGTGTGCCGGCTGAGGAAGGCGCGGTCGCCGGTCGCGTAGTCGTGGAAGGACTGCTGGACCTCTGACAGGTCCTCGACCATCGTGCGGATCAGCGTGCCCTCCTTGTACTCCAGCTCGTACCCCGGCGACACCTGGAGGAAGTGCCGGCCGAAGTTGACCAGGGCGACGAACGGGTTCTGGGGGGACATCGTGGCCAGGACGTCGTGCACGAGGCCCAGGTCGGGGTCGTTGACGGTCATGCCGTCTCCGGTGTGGAGCTGCATGCCCTCGTAGACCCCGAGCGGCGCCACGTTGTGCACCAGGTCGCGCTGCGGGTCGTAGCAGACCATGCCGTGCGCGCGGGCCACCGTGAACACCTGCGCGGAGACCTCGTCCATGGTGTCGAGGTCCATCGTCACCAGCACGTGGCCGGGATAGAGCGTGACCTCTCCCGGCAGCTCCTTGGCGACGTCGGGTGTGGGGCCGTCGCCGGGCTCGGTCCGCTTGACCGCCAGGTACGTCGCGCGCGCCTGGTCCCTGCTGATCGGCACCGGTTCGTCCCAGACCATCAACTCAACGCTCATCGGTCCATCTTGACGGACCCGCACCCGTGCCGTGCGTCACTACCTGGGTTTTTCCGAATCCGGCACCAGGTGGGCGGTGCAGTGGGCGCACCGGCGCGCCTCGGCGGGGATTTCCGACAGGCACTCGGGGCACTGCTTGGTGGTGGCCGCCTTGTCCCGCTCGAACAGCTTCACGAGCCGGGTCATCGGAGCCACGATCAGCCAGTAGACGACGGCCGCGATGATCAGGAAGGTGACCAGGTGGTTGAGGAAGTCGCCGTACAGGAAACGACTGCCGTTGATCGTGAAGGAGTAGTCGGCGAAGTCGGGTTGCCGGCCGCCGGTCACGGCGCCGATCAGCGGCGTGACGAGGTCGGTGACGAGGGCCTCGACGAGGCCGCTGAACGTGGCGCCGATGATGACCGCGACCGCCAGTTCGACGATGTTGCCGCGCAGTAAGAACTGTCTGAAACCGCCCATGACATCAGCATGTAGCCCGAACAGGCGGTGGCAAACGATGCTGGAGACGTGGGCCGTCTCCGATACCGCGCCGTCGGGGACGGCCCACCCCTTTGACCTCGGCCGGAGTAACTACGGGCGTGGCGTGGGAAGGAACAGGGTGGTCAGGGGGCGGGGTTGTCGCGTGGAGCGGGGGAACGGAACATGGGGAAAGACCGCAAGGGAGCCTCGATGATCGAGATCTGGCCGGGAGACCCCTACCCGCTCGGGGCGACGTACGACGGGGCCGGCACGAACTTCTCGCTCTACACCGAGGTCGCGGACAAGGTCGAGCTGTGCCTGTTCGACGACGACAACGTCGAGTCCCGGGTGCCGCTGACGGAGGTCGACGGGTTCATCTGGCACGGCTACCTGCCGGGCATCGGGCCAGGCCAGCGCTACGGCTACCGGGTGCACGGGCCCAACGACCCGGCGAGCGGGCTGCGCTGCAACCCGGCCAAGCTGCTGCTCGACCCGTACGCGATGGCCATCGAGGGCGGGGTCGACTGGAACGAGGCGGTCTACGGCTACCGCTTCGGCCAGCCCGACAGCAGGAACGACGCCGACTCGGCCCCTTACGTGCCGCGCTCGATCGTGATCAACCCGTTCTTCGGGTGGGGCCACGACCGGCCGCCGGCGACGCCGTACCACGACACGGTGATCTACGAGGCCCACGTGCGGGGCCTGACGATCGGCCATCCCAAGATCCCGAAGCACCTGCGCGGCACGTACGCGGCCCTCGGCCACCCGGAGATCCTCGACCACCTCACCAAGCTCGGCGTGACGGCGCTGGAGCTGATGCCGGTGCACCAGTTCGTCACCGACCACATCCTTGAGCAGCGCGGCCTGGCCAACTACTGGGGCTACAACTCGATCGGCTTCTTCGCCCCGCACAACCGCTACTCCAGCCAGGGGCAGCGCGGCGGGCAGGTGCTGGAGTTCAAGGCGATGGTGCGCTCGCTGCACGAGGCGGGCATCGAGGTGATCCTCGACGTCGTCTACAACCACACGGCCGAGGGCAACCACCTGGGGCCCACGCTGGGCTTCAGGGGCATCGACAACGTCAACTACTACCGGCTGGTCGAGAACGACAAGCGCTACTACGTCGACACCACGGGCACCGGCAACAGCCTGCTCATGCGCTCGCCGCACGTCCTGCAGATGATCATGGACTCGCTCCGCTACTGGGTCATCGAGATGCACGTGGACGGGTTCAGGTTCGACCTGGCCTCGACGCTGGCCAGGGAGCTGCACGAGGTCGACCGGCTGAGCGCGTTCTTCGACCTGGTGCAGCAGGACCCCGTGCTGTCGCAGGTCAAGCTCATCGCCGAGCCGTGGGACGTCGGGCCCGGCGGCTACCAGGTCGGCAACTTCCCCTCGCGCTGGACGGAGTGGAACGGCCGCTACCGCGACACCATCCGCGACCTGTGGCGGGGGCAGGCGGCCACGCTGCCGGAGTTCGGCTCCCGCTTCACCGGATCGAGCGACCTCTACAAGGACGACAGCCGCCGCCCAGCCGCCTCGATCAACTTCGTGACCTGTCACGACGGGTTCACGCTGCAGGATCTGGTGTCGTACAACAACAAGCACAACGAGGCGAACAAAGAGGGCAACCGCGACGGCACCGACGACAACCGGTCCTGGAACTGCGGCGAGGAGGGACCCGCGGGCATCGCCGTCGAGTCGCTGCGCGAGCAGCAGAAGCGCAACTTCCTCACCACGCTGTTCCTGTCGCAGGGCGTGCCGATGCTCTCCCACGGCGACGAGCTGGGCCGCACGCAGCGCGGCAACAACAACGGCTACTGCCAGGACAACGAGATCACCTGGGTGGACTGGTCGGACGTCAGGGAGAACTGGCTGCTGCTCGAGTTCACCCAGACGCTGGCGGAGCTGCGCAAGAAACATCCGGTCTTCCGGCGGCGCCGCTTCTTCTACGGCAAGCCGGTACGCGGCCTGAACGACATCGCCTGGCTCACCCCGTCAGGGGAGGAGATGACGGACGGCGACTGGCACGTCGGCTACGCCAAGTCGCTGGCCGTCTTCCTCAACGGCGACGCCATCACCGAGCCCGACCGGCGCGGTCGGCCGATCAGGGACGACTCGTTCCTGTTGCTGTTCAACGCCCACCACGACACGATCACCTTCACGATCCCCAAGGACTACGGCGAGATGTGGCACACCGAGATCGACACGGCCATGCCGATCAGGCTCGACGCGCGCATGGTGAAGGCAGGGGACGCCATCGAGGTGCCGGGCCGCAGCGTACGGGTGCTGCGCCGTGTCTAGGCCCACCTCGACCTACCGGGTGCAGCTCACCCCCGACTTCGGTTTCGCGGAGGTGGCCGAGATCGCGGGCCAGCTCCGCGACCTCGGCGTCAGCCACGTCTACCTGTCGCCGGTCCTGCAGGCCACGCCCGAGTCGCGGCACGGCTACGACGTCACCGACCACTCCAGGATCAGGGAGGAGTTCGGCGGCGCGACCGGGTTCAGGGAGATGGCGCAGCAGCTCGCGGCGCACGACCTCGGCATCGTGCTCGACATCGTGCCCAACCACATGAACACCGTGAACGCCGCGTTCTGGTCGGTGCTGAAGGACGGGCCGGAGTCGCGGTACGCGAGCTGGTTCGACATCGACTGGACCGACGGCACGGTCGCGCTGCCCGTGATCGGCGACGACGTGCGGCCCGTCGTGGACGGCGACGTGCTGCGCTACCACGAGCACGCCTACCCCCACCCCGGCCGCTACCGCCTGGTCGACTGGCGCGAGGGGCCCGGCTACCGGCGCTTCTTCGATGTCTCGTCGCTGATCGGGCTGCGCGTCGAGGACGAGGCGGTGATGTTCGCCACCCACGAGGTGATCTTCTGGCTGCTGGACGAAGGGCTGGTCGACGGGCTGCGCGTCGATCACCCCGACGGCCTGGCCGACCCGCGCGGCTACCTCGAACGGCTGCGCGAGCGCACGGGCGGCGCCTGGACGGTGGTCGAGAAGATCCTCATCGGGCCCGAGCGGCTGCCCGCCGACTGGGCCTGCGACGGCACGACCGGCTACGACGTGCTCAACCGGGTCAACGGCCTGTTCGTCGACCCCCAAGGCAAGGAGCCGCTGGTCGAGCTGTTCACCCGGCTGACCGGGCAGCCCGCCGACTACCGGCCGGTGATGGCGCGGGCCAAGCGGGAGGTGCTCGACCTGTTCTTCGGCGCCGAGGTGGACCGGCTGGCCAGGATCACCTCGTGCGCGCCTGACGCCGTGCGCGAGCTGCTCGCCGCGATGCCGGTCTATCGCGCGTACGTGGTGCCGGGCGAGCCGCCGCCGCCCGAGTCGGTCGAGATCGTCGAGCGGGCCGCCGCGACCTGCTCTCCCGCCGTCCGGCCGCTCGTGCAGGAGGTCCTGTACGGCTCCGCCGAGTCGATCGTGCGTTTCCAGCAGGCGTGCGGCCCCGTCATGGCCAAGGGCGTCGAGGACACGGCGCTCTACCGGTGGTTCCCCCTGGCCTGCCTCAACGAGGTGGGCGGCGAGCCGGACGTGTTCGGGACCCCGGTGGAGGAGTTCCACGACTTCTGCGGGCGGATGTGGCCGTACACGATGACCACGCTGTCCACCCACGACACCAAACGCTCCGAGGACGTCCGGGCGCGGCTGTCGGTGCTGGCGGAGATGCCGGGGGAGTGGGCGGCGGCCGTGGCCGAGTGGTCGGCGCAGGTCAGCTTCGACCCGCACCTCGACTACCTGGCCTGGCAGAACCTCATGGCGGCCTGGCCCATCTCCGCCGAGCGGTTCACCGACTACCTGCTGAAGGCGGCGCGCGAGGCCAAGACCGCGATCTCCTGGGTCAACCCCGACCCCGCCTACGAGCGGCGGCTGCGGGCCTTCGCCGAGGCCGCCGTGCGGCTGCCGGTGGGCGGGTTCACCGAGCGCATCGACCCGTACGCGATGGCGAACTCGCTCGGCGCCAAGCTGGTGCAGCTCATGATGCCCGGGGTGCCCGACGTCTACCAGGGCAACGAGACCACCGACTTCTCGCTGGTCGATCCCGACAACCGGCGGCCGGTGACGTACCCACGCAAACCGGAGACCGCTTGGGACTCCGCCAAGCTGCTCGTCACCACCCAGGCGCTGCGGCTGCGGCGGCGGCTCGACGGCGACGCGGCGTACCTGCCGCTGCGTGCCGAGGGCGAGCGCGCCGGCCACGTGATCGCCTTCGCCCGCGGCGACCGGCCGCAGGCCGTGGCCGTCGCGACCCGGCTGCCCGTACGCCTGGCCGCCACCGGCTGGGGCGCCACCACGCTCACGCTGCCCCCCGGCAACTGGCGTGACCTGCTCACCGGCGGCCGCCACAGCGGCCGCATCCCCCTCGCACACCTGCTCGGTCAGTACCCGGTCGCACTCCTGGAGAGACATGATCTTTGAGGTCTGGGCACCGAAGGCGACGGCGGTCGAGGTCGACACCATGGGCTCCCGCCGGGCGATGACACGCGGCGACGGAGGGTGGTGGTCGCAGGAGGTCGCGGAGGCCGGCCACGGCACGCGGTACGCCTTCACGGTGGACGGCGAGGGCCCCTACCCCGACCCGCGCTCCAGGCGGCAGCCCGAGGGCATCTTCGGGCCGAGCGCCGTCTACGAGCACGACCGCTTCACCTGGGCAGACCACGACTGGAAGGGCCGTGACCTGCGCGGCGGCGTCGTCTACGAGCTGCACATCGGCACCTTCACCCAGGAGGGGACGTTCTCGGCCGCCATCGAGAAGCTGCCGCACCTCATCGAGCTGTGCGTGGACTTCGTCGAGATCATGCCGGTCGCGCCCGTTCCCGGCATGCGCAACTGGGGGTACGACGGCGTCGATCTGTACGCCGTGAACGAGACGTACGGAGGGCCCGACGGGCTCAAGTCGTTCGTGGACGCCTGCCACCGGGCCGGGATCGGTGTCATCCTCGACGTCGTCTACAACCACCTCGGGCCGTCGGGGAACTTCCTGCGGCCCTTCGGCCCGTACTTCGCCGGCTTCGAGGGCAGCTACTGGGGCGAGGCGGTCAACCTCGACGGGCCCGACTCCGACGAGGTACGCCGCTACTTCATCGGCAACGCCCTGCAGTGGTTGCGCGACTACCACATCGACGGCCTGCGCCTCGACGCCGTCCACGCGCTGCACGACCGGCGCGCCACCCACCTGCTGGCCGAGCTCGCCGCCGAGGTGGACGTGCTCGCCTGCGCCGTCGGGCGTCCCCTGTCGCTGATCGCCGAGTCCGACCTGAACGACCCGCGCATGGTCCGCTCGCTCGACGCGGGCGGCCTCGGCATGACCGCGCAGTGGAACGACGACGTCCACCACGCCCTGCACTGCGCGGTCAGCGGCGAGAGCCACGGCTACTACCAGGACTTCGCCGACCTCTCCGCGCTGGCCAAGGTGCTCACGCACGGGGTCGTGCACGACGGGACGTACTCCAGCTTCCGCGCCCGCTCCCACGGCCACTCCTTCGCCGGCGTGCCGGGACACCGGCTCGTCGCCTGCCTGCAGAACCACGACCAGATCGGCAACCGCCCGCTCGGCGACCGCCTCCCGCTGCCCGCACTCAAGCTCGGCGCCGGGCTGCTGCTCACCTCGCCGTTCACGCCGATGCTGTTCATGGGGGAGGAGTGGGGGTCGCGCTCGCCGTTCCTGTTCTTCTCCGACCACGTCGACCAGGAACTGCGGGGGAGCGAGGGGACGCGGCGCGCCCGCGAGTTCGTCGGGTACGGCTACCGCTGGGACGCGCCCGACCCGTCCGATGAGGAGACGTTCCTGCGGTCGAAGCTGGACTGGAGCGAGGTCAAGGAGGAGGCGCACTGGTCGCTGCTGTGCTGGTACCGCGACCTGATCGCCCTCCGCAAAGCCCTGCCCGAACTGTCCGACCCGCGACTCGACCGGGTGCGGGTGGAGGTCGATCCGCTGGCGCGGTGGCTGGTGATGTGGAGGGGGGAGCTGGCCGTGGCGGTGAACTTCGCGCAGGAGACGGTGACGGTGCCGGTGGGCAAGGGAACGGTGCTGCTGGCGTCGGACGAGCCCATATCGACCGACACGGACGGCCTCCGCCTACCGGCCCAATCCATGGTCATCACCCGCCCCGCCTGACCTCTCATGGGGGCGCCGAGCTTCCGGCGCCCCCAGTTCCCACCTTCCAGCCTTCGGTTCCTGGCCCCCGGCTCCAGCCCTCACCCTCGGCCCGCCGCCCTTTGGGCCTTCAGACCGCGGCCCCTGGCCTTCCCTTGGCCTCTCGGCCCCCGGCCCTTTCAGCCCTCTGTGCTCCGGTCACGCGAGGTTATCCACAGACCGGCACGCCGTGGATCCCCCCATCCACAGAACCGCATTCCAATCTCCGAACCCCACCCGCCTTCGCTCATCCTGGTTGCCGCCTGATCCATCGCTTCACCGGATCGCCGCAGCCAACATCCACCCCCAGTTCCGCGAAGGCCCCGACCCATGAAGATCACCCTCCCCCTGCCGGCCACCACGACCTCCCGCTTCATCGTCGCCATGGAACACCTGCCGTTCGACCCCACGTCCTTCATTCCCTGGCGCATCGGCTCCCCCTACAGGCGGGCGGCGATCAGCGCAGCGGCCGCCGGCATGCTGGCGGTCACCCACCACACCACCCAGTGGAGACCCGCGGGCGCCGGCCTCACCGACGACGAGAGACGCCGCCTGCGCCGCACCAGACAGCACCTGGTGGTCACCTCGGCGGCACCCCCGCACCGGCTGCCCACCGCCGCCCAAGTGGCGAGGGCCGCCGCCAGAGCCATGGCCAAGGAGTGCGACGGTCTGCTGATCGACCCGCTGACCGCCTCCACCATCCTCACCTGCGGCCGCTGCTCGGGCGAGCCCACCCACTTCCGCCTCACCGACGACTGGCTGTCCTGGGACGTCCAGGTCCACGACGCCGCCACCTGCCCACCTTGGGACCCTGCCGACATGGGCGCCTGCGACTGCCTGCGCGTCACGTCGAGGGGCCTGCGCCGCTTCGCCCTCCCCGAGATCACCCTCGACGGCGCCGCCTGTGCCCACAACCTCTGCGCGACCAACCTCCTCCGCACGGTCGCCAACCGCCTGGTGACCGACCACCTGTCCTACCTCAACGCCCACCCGGGAGCCGCCACCCGCAAGATCGACGACTTCCTCCGCATCCACCCCTCCGACCAGCCCGACGGCGGCCTCCCGTTCGCCGTCCAGCTGACCCCGTACGACGCGGACGCCGGCGAGCTGGGCCGCACGGGCAGCATCCGGCGACTCAAAATCGGCCCCACCCCAGGCGCAGGAGTGGTCACCTGCCTCAAGGTGGGCCCGCCCTCAGGCTTCACCGGCTCCCTCAACAGCTGGCTCTGCGCCACCCAAGCCCCCCGCCACACCACCCCGGGCCTCGGAGCCCGGGCCCTTGGAGCCCTTGAAACCACCCGGATGGCCGCATGACCATCACCCCGCAGATCACCGCCTGCCCTCACCTTGGCTCAGCCGCCGGCCCCCGTAGGCCGTCAGCGGCTGAGGATCCGGCGGAGGACACGTTCGAGCGTCCCCAGCGGGTCCGGGTCGGCGTCGGGGGACCGCCAGGCGACGTACCCGTCGGGCCGCACCAGAACGGCGCCGCCCTCGCGCACGCCGTACCGCTCCATGAAGCGTCCCTCCACATCGACAAGCTCGTCACCCACCAGCAGCCGAGTGAGCCGGATCCCGAGCCGATCCTTGACCAGCCGCCCGGCGTCCATCCACACCTGACCACCGGGCTTGGCGGCCAGCAGGACGAACCCGGTCCCGAACAGGTCGATGGTGGAGATGAGCTGCCCGTCCCAGTCGAGAACGACGTGCGGGGCCCGACTGCCGGGCCGCCCAGTAGGGACACGCGGGTCTTCCAGGATCGACCCGTCATCGCCGGGCTCATCGATGATGGCGGAGGAGTGATACCGGCGCCCGAGCAGCACACCGATCGGATCCTCAAGAGGCTCGGGATACCCGACACGGGCGGCGGGCGGCATGCGTACACCGAGGTTGGCAAGCTGCGAGTCGGCCATCAGCCTGCCGATGGGCCGGCGCTCGGCATCGTAGGTGTCGAGGAAGGCCGGCCCTGCCTGCCCGCTGAGCACGAGCCACAACCGCCACGCCAGGTCACACCCATCCTCGAGCGCGGTGCTCCCGCCCTGCCCACCGGTAGGCGGCATGGTGTGAGCGGCGTCCCCGGCGAAGAACACCCGTCCAGCACGGTAGGTGTCGGCCAGCACATGGGAGATCCCGACCAGAGGCCGGTCGAGCACCCGTACGTCGAGCTCAGGCCGCCCAGTGGCCAGCCGTACGAGTTCGACACAGCGCTCCTCGGTGAAGTCGGCCTCGCTCTCGCCCTCTTTGAGATTGACGCCGAGCACGTGACTCCCGGTCCCGGTGCCGGTGACGATCACGCCGGTGAAGACGTCGTTCTGCAGATACCAGAGAGTGACCTCCCGCTCCCTGACCAGCCCCGACAGATCGGCGTCGAACATGATCGAGCACAGCTCCCCCAGCGACCCCTTACCGGAGGTAGGAACGTCCAGCGCCGCCCGCAGCGGGCTGCGATACCCATCGGCGGCGATCACGTACTCGGCCCGTACGAGCCGCTCACCATCTTTGTCCCTGATCACCGCACTGACCCCGGCGGCGTCCTGCTCCAGAGAGACCAGCTCAGTGGAGAAGCGCAGATCAGCGCCCAGATCCTCGGCTTTGGTACGCAGAATCCGCTCGATCTCCGCCTGCGGCGCTCCCACCGCAGGCACAGGCGTGAGCTCAGCCATGAAGGCGAACTCCTCCTGCTCATCGTGCACGATCATGCGCGGCTGAGGATCGGCCAGGCTACCGGCGATCGCGATCCGCATGTTCTCCCCGATGCCCGCCCAGATGGCAGTCAGCTCCTCCTCGACGCCGGGCACGGACCGCAGCATCTCCAGAGCTTGGGGCCCGACCCCGAACGCCTTGGGCTGCACGGACGTACTGGCATGCCGCTCAACCAGCATGACCGGCACCTCCCGCCAAGCCAGCAGCGCCGCCGCACTGAGCCCCGCATACCCCCCACCAACAACAAGAACCGGCACCCGCTCCTGCTCCATTGCCCCCACCTCCCAAGTCGCGTACTATCGCGTCTACAACGCAACAAGATATGTCGCGTCCGAGGACGGGTCAAGATATATCTCGAAATCCACCCTCAGGACACACCGCCCCCAGCACCACCCTTATGGGCCCGCACGCCGGCCTCTCGGCGACGACAACAGAGGCGGGACGGGGTGTTGCCCCGGCGGGGTGTGGTGATCGTCGCTGGTGGAGGAGCGTGGTCAAGCGGTCGCTGGTGCGGGAGGGTGGTCAGGACGGGTGGAGGAGGCGGAGGAGGCTGATTCGGAGGGCTTCGTCCGCCTCGGCGGCGGGGAGGCGCCCGGCCATGCGTTCTTCGCCGGCGGTGTGGCTCAGTGTGATGACGGCTGCGATCAGCCAGTCCACCGGGAGGTGGTTGTCGAACTCGCCTGCTTGTCGGCCGCGTTCGATGACGCGTCTCAGCCGGTCGGCTACCGGGGTGTGGCGGGTCTGATCCTCGTCCGGGGGGACGGGCAGAGTGCTGAGGTGTTGCATCAGCTTGGTGTGGCGGCCGGCGGCTCTGGCGCCGGCGTCGATCAGGCGCAGCAGGGCGTCGGCGGCTGGGCCGGTGTCGAGGTCGGCGGCGTCCATCTCCGCCACTGCCTCTTCCGTGAGTCGGTCGAGCACTGCCGTCAGCAACCGTTGGCGTGAGGGGAAGTGGGCGTAGACGGTCTGGCGGGTCACGCCTGCCGCGGTGGCGATGGCGTCGACGCTGGCGTCCGGCCGGGCGTCGAGCAGCTTGATCGCGGCGTCGAGGATGGCCGCACGGCTGCGTCGGGCGTCGGCGCGACGAGCGCGGGCCGGTGGGGAGCTCAATTCTTACACCTTGCCAAAGTTGAGTACGTATGTATCTTTGACGTACTGTCAAAGTTACTACAGCGGACCGGAGTGAGCATGCGTCCACTCAGCGACAGCGACCCCAAAGAGTTCATCACCGAGTTCTTCGCCTCCTTCACAGAGGATCTCCTGCGGGACGACGAGGATCCGGCGGTGATCGTGGATCGCTACCACACGGCGGACATCGTCGAGACAGCCGACGGTCACCGGATGGATCGGGAGAAGCTGATCGCGCACACCCGCCCTGTGCGCAAGAACCGGCCCGTCAGCCGCATGGAGGTGCACGAGGCGGTGGCCGATGGAGATCGGCTCGCCGCCCGCTACACGATGCACGTGGAGCAGCGGAAGAAGGAGTTCGCCATGGAGGTGTACTTCTTCGGGCGGTTCGCGAGCGATGGGCGGATGCGCGAGGCGCACATGCTCACACGCACGGTCCCTGACGAGGAGAGGAAGGGCGGTTCGGTGACACGGGTGGCCGGCGAAAAGCTCGGCGAGCGTCCTGGCGGGGATTCAGGTGAGCGCTCGGATGGGCCCTACGGCGATCGTTCTGAGGATCGTTCTGGGGAGCGCTTCGGTGGAGGCGCCGGTGGGGAGGTGCCGGCGTGAGCACCAGTACGTACGTGGTGAGCGGTATGGCGTGTGGGCA
Organism: Nonomuraea sp. NPDC049504; assembly: GCF_040676845.1. Lineage (NCBI taxonomy): Bacteria > Bacillati > Actinomycetota > Actinomycetes > Streptosporangiales > Streptosporangiaceae > Nonomuraea > Nonomuraea sp. NPDC049504. The sequence continues at coordinate 131,179 of NZ_JBFAPT010000023.1, read as the reverse complement.
CTGTGCGGACGCCGTCACCGAAGAGCTCGAACGTGTCCCCGGCGTCACTGCCGTGCGGGTGGACGTCGAGGCGGATCGGGTCACGGTGACCAGCGATCGGGAGCTGGATCTTGCGCGGGTGCGGGCCGCCGTCGAGGAGGCAGGCTACGAGCTCACCGACCCCGGCCCTGAGCAAGGGGTTGACGAGGCGGTCTGAGAAGGCGGTCCAGCCAGTTGATGTGGACGTTCGGTGTCGGCCATCGACCTTGGTCCCAGGGTGCGGTCTCCGGTCTGAGCAGTCCACTTGAGCGCAGGGCTGAGCACTTCTGTTAGCGGTTTGGCGACCGGGCGCTGAGGTTGCTGGCCCAGGGAAGTGGGCTGAGCGGGCCGTCGCTTGGGTGGTCTGGCCGCGACGTCCCAGGGTCAGGTGAGGTGGCTTTCCAGGGATTCGAGTTTTGAGGTCATGCCGTCTGTTACGCCTTCCCTGATGTCGGCCTTCAGGACGAGGCTGACTCTGGGGGCGACCTCCGCCACCGCGTCCACAGCGCGCTTCACCACGTCCATGACCTCGTCCCACTCGCCCTCGATGGTGGTGAACATCGCGTCCGTGCGGTTCGGGAGGCCGCTTTCGCGGACGACCTTGACGGCGCGGGCGACGGGTTCGGCGACTCCTTCGCCGACGCCCAGCGGGGTGATGGAGAATGCGACGATCATGAGGTTCCCTCTTTGGGAAGTCGGCGGTGGAGAGACCCTAGATGCGGGTGTGGGGGGATGGGGGGTTGGGTGAGGGCGGAGAGCCACGACGTTCGGTGACGTCGTGGCTGACGCCGTACGGGTCACGCGTGGTCGTGCTCTTCCTCGTCCTCTTCCTCGCTGGGCCCCTCGGACGGCTCGACGCCGAGGACGGCCTCCCGGGGTTCGATCTCGTCGATGTGGTCGACGAGCTGCAGCACGTGGTCGGGTTCGATCAGCCACTGCAGGGCGGAGGCGCCGCTGTCGTCGGAGGCGACCAGTTCGGCCTGCTCCGTGCGCTCCTCGTCGGTCAGGTCGGCGTCGGGGTGCCTGATCTCACGCAGCGCCGCCGCCTGTAGGGCGTCCATGTCGAGCACCTCGACGGTCAGCTCGACCGTGAGACGCAGGAACTTCGGTTCTTCATCAGTCATGGCGACGATGCTAGGGCAGCTTCCACTCGACAGGCGCGGCGCCTTGCTGGACGAGCAGCTCATTGGCGCGGCTGAAGGGCCGCGAGCCGAAGAAACCGCTGCGTGCGGAGAGGGGGGAGGGGTGGGCGGACTCGATGCGCGGGATGTCGCCGAGCATGGGGGCGAGGTTGCGGGCGTCGCGGCCCCACAGGATGGCGACCATGGGCTTCTGGCGCGCGACGAGGGCGCGGATGGCCTGCTCGGTGACCTGTTCCCAGCCCTTGCCCCGGTGGGAGGCGGGCTTGCCCGGCATGACGGTGAGCACCCTGTTGAGCAGCAGGACGCCCTGCTCGGCCCACGGGGTGAGGTCGCCGTTGGAGGGGCGGGGCAGGCCGAGATCGGTCTCCATCTCCTTGTAGATGTTGACCAGGCTGCCGGGCAGCGGCCGCACGTCGGGGGCGACGGAGAACGACAGCCCGACCGGGTGGCCGGGGGTGGGATAGGGGTCCTGGCCCACGATCAGCACCTTGACGTCGTCAAAGGGCTGGTTGAAGGCGCGCAGGACGTTCGCGCCCGCGGGCAGGTATTGCCTGCCTTCGGCGATCTCCTTGCGCAGGAACTCGCCCATGTGGGAGATCTGCTCGGTGACGGGCTCGAGCGCGCGTGCCCATCCGGCTTCGACGACTTCGTTCAGGGGACGACCGGCCATGGGTGTTGAGCTTAGTCAGGTCTGGTACGGCTTGCCGCCGAAACGTCGGGGACGAGCCGTACCAGAATGATCACAGGGACGGCTTGCCGGGCTGGTGGAGCCAGGCGTCGAAGAGAGCGCCGAGTCGCCGGCCGGCGACGCGTTCCGCGAGGGAGACGAAGGCGGCGGTGTCGGCGTTGCCGTAGCGGTGCTCGCGGGCCCAGGCCCGCAGGATGGCGAAGAACGTGCGGTCGCCGACCGTGCCGCGCAGCGCGTGCAGGGTCATGGCGCCGCGGTCGTAGACGGGGGCGTGGAAGAGGTTCTGGGGGCCGCCGGGGTCGGCGGTCGGGGTTTGCCAGAAGTCGTCGTCGGCGGGCCGCGCGTACGCCTCCTCGAACGACTCCTGCACGGTCCTGGTGCCGAGCTTGTCGGACCACAGCCATTCGGCGTACGTGGCGAAGCCCTCGTTGAGCCAGATGTCGCGCCATGAGGTCGGCGTCACCGAGTTGCCGAACCACTGGTGCGCCAGCTCGTGCGCGAGCAGCGACTCGCCGGGCGCGCCGGGGTAGACGGGCCTGGTCTGGGTCTCCAGCGCGTAGCCGACCTCGGGCGCGTGGTCGACGATGCCGCCGGTGGAGGAGTACGGGTACGGCCCGAACAGTCCGCTGAAGTAGTCGAGCACCGGCGGGTGCCGCTCGGCGAAGCCCGGCGCGGACTGCTGGGGGTCGACGGCCGTGGTGACCCGGTAGCGGCCGATCCTGGTGTCGGTGAGGGAGAACGCGCCGATGGTCACGGTGGCGAGGTAGTTGGCCATGGGCTCGCGGGAGTTCCACACGTAGGTGGTGCGCCCGGCTCTCGACGTCCGCCGTACGAGGTCGCCGTTGGCGACGGCGACCCGGGTGCTCGGCACGGTCACGGTGAACCGGTGGGTGGCCTTGTCGGTCATGTGGTGGTTGCCGGGGAACCAGCTCTTGGCGCCTTGGGGTTCGTTGGCGTTGTAGACGCCGTCGGAGGTCTTGATCCAGCCGTCCATGGAGCCGTCGGGGTCCACGACGTGGACGGGCTCGCCGTCGTACCGGATGGCGGTGGTGAAGGCGCGGCCGCGGGGGAGTGCACGTGCGGGCGTGACGACGAGTTCGGAGCCGCTCTGCGCGTGGGCGGCGGCCCGGCCGTCCACGGTCACGGACCGGACGGTGAGCGTGTCGACGAGGTCGAGGTTGAAGCGGCTGAGCGCCTGCGTGGCACGGGCGGTGATGCGGGCGAGGCCCTGCAGGCGTCCCGTGGCGGGGTCGTAGTCGAGCGTGAGGTCGTAGTGGGCGGCGTCGTAGCCGCCGTTGCCCTGCTCGGGGAAGTACGGGTCGCCGGCGCCCGGCGCGCCGGGACGGGCGCCGTGCACGGGGGAGGCGGCCGCCGGGGTGAGGGGGAGCGTGATGAAGGCCGCTGCGGTGAGAGCGAGGAGACGCTTCATGGACGCACATCGGGACGGCGGCGGCCGCCGTTACGCGGGCGAGCGCCCGCCCACCCCCTCGGGTGAACGGGCGCCCGTCAGATCAGGCCGGTCACTTCACGGAGCCGGCCATCATGCCCTGGACGAAGTACCGCTGGAAGGCGAAGAACAGGACCAGCGGGATGATCAGCGACATGAACGCGCCCGACGACAGGATGTCGACGTTCGACCCGAACTGCCGCATCTGCGACTGCAGGTACTTGGTCATCGGCTGGTTGCCGGTGTTGGCGAAGACCAGCGCGATGAGCATGTCGTTCCACACCCACAGGAACTGGAAGATGCCCAGCGACGCGATGGCGGGCTTGCCCAGCGGGAAGACCACCGACATGAAGATCTTCCACTCCGATGCGCCGTCCATGCGGGCGGCCTCCAGCAGCGAGGCGGGGATGCCCACGAAGAAGTTCCGCAGCAGGAAGATCGCGAACGGCAGGCCGAACGCCACGTGGAACAGCACCACGCCGGGGATCGAGCCGAAGATGCCGGTGGACCCGTAGAAGGACGCGATGGGGATCAGCGCGATCTGGATCGGCACGATGAGCAGGCCGACCACGACGAGGAAGCTGACGTCACGGCCGGGGAAGTCCATCCAGGCGAACGCGTACGCCGCCATGGCCGCGATGCCGATCACCAGGACCGTGGTGGGTACCGTGATGGCCACGGTGTTCCAGAACGAGGCGGTGAACCCGCTGCCGAGCAGGTTGGCGTAGTTCTGCAGGGTCAGCTCGGCCGGCTTGGTGAAGACGGTCCACCAGCCCTCGGCGTTGTTGACCTGCGTCGTACGCATGGAGACGACCAGCAGGCCCAGGGTAGGTACCAGCCAGAACAGGCCCAGCACCACCATGACGACCTGGACGGCGCCGCCGCCCACGCGATCGACGATCTTGCCGACCACGCTCCTGCGCGGCGTGCCCGACTCCAGCCCCGACGAGGCGCCGGAGGATGCGGTGGCGGTCGCGGTGGTCATGAGTCTCCCCTCCGGAACCGTCGGATGTTCATGATCATGAAGGGAAGGACCAGGATCAGCAGGAAGATGGCCAGCGCACTGCCCAGCCCCTGGTTGTTCCCGCCGCCGAAGGAGACGCGCCACATCTCCAGCGCGACCACGTTCGCCTGGGGTTGCACCGAGGCGGGGGCGATGATGAACACCAGGTCGAACACCTTCAAGGTATTGATGATCATCGTCACGAAGACGACGAGCAGGACCGGCGACAGCAGCGGCACGGTGATCCTGCGGAACACCTGCCACTCCGTGGCGCCGTCGATGCGGGCGGCCTCCAGCGAGTCACGCGGGATGGCCGCGAGGCCCGCCGCGATCAGCACCATGGCGAAACCTGCCCACACCCAGACGAACGCTCCGATGATCGCCGGGGTGATGAGGGTCGGGCCGAGCCAGGTCAGGCCGTTGTAGGAGGCCTCGAAGTTGTCCTTCGGCAGCCGTACGGTGTAGGTGCCGTCGGCCAGCCCGTCGAAGCGGAACGTGCCGTCGGCGGCGGTCGTGGTGGTGGCCGCGACCTCGCCGTTCTGCTGCACGGCCTCGACGGTCATGCCGGGCAGGCCCTTCTCCGTGCCGTCCACGGCGCCGCTCTGGCCGCCGCCGCCCGGCGTGAAGTCGAACCACACCGTGCCCGACAGTCCAGGACCGGTGGCGGCCTTGGCGGGCTGGGCGCCGGAGGGCAGCACGTCCGGCTTGACGCCGACGATCGGGATCAGCACCGGCTGCCCGCTCTGCACGGGCTGCTTGGTGACGACCGAGCCGGCCTCGTCGGCCACGGGCGACTGGTCGCCCTCGCGCGGCCTGGCCTCGGGGTAGCCCTGCGAGGAGGAGAACGTGTCGCTCACGGTCGTGAGGACGGCGTTGGCCAGGCCCTTGTCGGGGTTCTCCTCGTAGACGAGGCGGAAGATGACGCCCGCCGCCATCAGGGAGACGGCCATCGGCATGAACACGATCAGCTTGAACGCGGTCGCCCACCTGATGCGCTCGGTCAGCACCGCGAAGATCAGTCCCAGGGTGGTGACGATGATCGGTGCGACGACGACCCAGATGAGGTTGTTGCGGATGGTGGTGAGCATGCCCTGATCACTGAAGATCGTGGCGTAGTTGCCCAGGCCCACGAATCCGGTGCCCGCCGCGTCGAACAGGCTCCGGAAAATCGAGTAGACGATCGGATAGACCACCCAGATGCCCAGCAGCAACGCGGCTGGGAGGAGGAAGGCGATGGCGACCGCCGGCGAGGGGCCGAGGCGTTTTCTCGTACGGGGGGTTTCAGCCGGTCCGGTGGGGGGCTCGCCCGCGGTGGCCGCGGGCGAGTCCTGCCGGCCGTCCAACCGTTCGGTCACGGCCTTACCTCTTTACTTCCAGGCCTTCTTGGCCTCGGCTTCGAGCGCCTCCTGGGTGCCCTTGACATCGCTGGGGTCGCGCAGGAAGTCCTGCAGGACCTTCCACTCGCCCTTGCCGTCCGTGCCGCCGAACGCGCTGGGGGCCAGGTCGGACATGTCGTAGCGGACCGCGTCACCGGCGGAGACGATCGTCTGGCCGAGCTGCTTCGTCAGCGGGTCGGGGTAGTTGTCGGGGGAGACGTTCTTGTTGGGCGACAGGTAGCCGGGGAGCTTGGCCCAGACCTCGCCGCCCTCCTTGGAGGCGAGGAACTGCACGAGCGCCATCGCGCCGGGGTTGTCCTTCATCGCCACGGCGACGTCGCCGCCGAGCACGACGGGGGCGGTGTCACCGGCCGAGGGGAACGGGAAGTACTTGGCCTCCTCGCCCAGCTTGGCGCCCGACTGGTCGGCCTCGACGGCCACGAAGTCGGCCTCGATGACCATGGCCGCCTTGTCGGTGCCGTAGACCTTGCTCACGCAGGTCGGGAAGTCCGTCTGCATGGTGCCGGAGGTGCCGTCGACCAGGAACTCGCTCTTGGAGACGATCTGCTGGATCTTCTCCAGCGCCGCCTTGACGGTGTCGTCGGTCCACGGGATCTCGTGCTTGGAGAGCTTGTCGTAGTTCTCCGGGCCGGCGGTGGACAGGTAGACGTTCTCGAACAGGTCGGTCAGCGTCCAGCCCGAGGCGCCGCAGAAGGAGAACGGCGGGGTGCCGGAGTCGGCGATGGTCTGAGCGGCCTTGACCATCTCGTCCCAGTTGGTGGGCGGCTGCACGCCGGCGTCCTCGAACGCCTGCGAGCGGTACCAGACCAGCGACTTGTGGGCGGCCTTGACCAGCACGCCGTACACCTTGCCGTCGACGGAGCCGAGCTCCTTCCAGTACGGCGTGTAGTTGGCGTCGATCTCCTTGACCACGTCGTCGTTCAGCGGCTTGAGCGCGTTCTGCTCGGCGTACTGCTGCACCAGACCCGGCTGCGGCAGGATGGCCACGTCGGGCGGGCTGCCGCCCTGGATGCGCGGGCCGAGGTAGGCGCCGGTGTCCTCACCGGTGGAGGCGTAGGTGACCTCGGCGCCGGTCTTGTCGGAGAAAGCCTTGAGCACCTGCTCGAAGTTCTTCTGCTCCGCCCCGGTCCACTTGGCGGCGACTTCGAGCTTCACGCCCTGGAGCGTCTTGGCGCCGTCGGACGCGGGAGCCGACTCCGACGCCGTGGGCTCGGTGGTCGTCGGCGCGTTACCGCAGGCGGCGACGGCTACCGCGAGCCCGGCCAGGATCGCTGCTGCTCTGCCTTTTCGCATGGCTGCCTCACTGGGTTCTGATGATCTCTTGGAGTTCGGACTTCATGGAGGCCGCCACGTCCTGCGCGGCCCCGGGGGAGGGGTTGCTGAGCGCCTTGGCGACCGAACTCGCGATCACCAGGCTCAGCTGGGTGTAGTTGGCGCTCACCGGCCGAGGGTGGGCGGCCAGAATGCTCTCTTTGAGCACGGGCAGGTAGGGGAAGCGTTTGATCAGCTCGGGATCGTCGTAGAGCTCGGTCCACACGGGCGGGAACGAGCCTTCGGTGAGGACCCGGCGCTCGTTCTCCAGGCTCGTGAAGTAGCGGATGAACTCCTGCGCGGTCTGCTGGTGCTTGGAGTAGGCGCTGATCGCCAGGTTCGCGCCGCCCAGCGTGCTGGAGCCGGGGCCGTCCAGGCCGGGCAGCCGGGTCACGCCCAGCTTCTTGCCCAGCTTGGCCTTGGCCGGTCCGTACGCGTGCGGCCAGTTGCGGGCGAAGGCCAGCCGTCCCTCCTGGAAGGCCAGGCGGGACTCCTCCTCCTTGTAGCTCAGCGACTCGTGCGGGATCCAGCCCTCGCGAAGTCCCTGGAGCATGAATTCGATCGCGGTCGCGCCCTTGGCCGGGTCGAGGGTCACCTCGGTGCCGTCGCGGCTGACGATCTCGCCGCCGGCCGAGTGCACGGCTTCTGAGAAGTTGACCGTGAGCCCCTCGTAGGCCAGGAACTGCCCGGCATAGCCTCCTATGTTGTGCTTTTTCGTGATTCGGCGTGACTCGGCGCGAAGCTCGGCCCACGTCCTGGGCGGCTTCTTGACCAGGTCGGCCCGGTAGTAGAGCAGCCCCGCATTACTGGTGTACGGGACGGCCCAGAGCTTGTCCTTGTAGACGGCCGTCTCCACGACGGGCGGCAGGAACCTGTCGAGCGGGAACAACCCGCGCTCCAGGGGGATGATCCAGCCGTTCTCCGCGAATTCGGCAGTCCAGAAGACGTCAAGCCCGAGCACGTCGTACCGGCTGCTCTGGGCCTGGAGGTTGGCCGCCATCTGAGCACGTTGCTCGTCGGCGGCCTCGGGCAGTTCCAGCAGCGTCACCTTCTCGGCCGGGTGGGCCTCGTTCCAGCGATCCAGCAGGGGTTGCAGGTACGCCGTGGTGTCGCGTCCGGTGGCGAACGTGATCGGGCCTGTTCCGCCCGTTCCCGTCTCGCCTCCGCCCTCGTTGCCCGTCGCCGCACAACCGGCCGCGAGAGTCACGGCCAGGAGCAGCGGCAGCGAGCGAAGCACCCTGTTTCCTCCGTGTTCAGAGTGTTTTACATACGTGTTAGGTAGATGCATTCATGTTATGCACACCTGTAATCTGTAGGTCAACGGATTGCTCTGTAACGCATACGTAACAGGACGCGGGGAGGTGGCGGTGCGGCTTCACCTGCTGGCGCTCCTGGCCAAAGAGCCGGCTCACGGCTACGAGCTGAAACAGGCACTGGAGCAGACCTTCGGCAGTGCCTATCCATCGCCCAACATCGGGCAGGTCTACGTCACGCTCGGCAGGCTGGAGAAGGACGGCCTCATCCGGGTGGTCGACGTCGAGCAGTCCAACCGGCCCAACAAAAAGGTCTACTATCTGACCGCCAAGGGCCGGGAGGTGCTGGAGGACTGGGTCGACGAGCCGACCGAGGGTCCCCGGGTGCGCGACGAGTTCTTCATGAAGCTCGTGCTCGCCCCGCTGACCGGCATCGCCGACCGCATGGTGCTGATCAGCCGTCAGCGCCGCCACTACTTGTCACTCATGAGCGATCTCAACGAACTCCTGGCCGCCACCCCGCCGACGGACCGCGTGGCGATGCTGCTCATCGAAGGAGCCATGCTGCATCTCCAGGCTGATCTTGACTGGCTCGAGCGCTGCCAGGAGGATCTGGCATGAGCTCGGTTGTGAAAACGGTCAATCTGGTCAAAATCTACCAGGATGGCGCGGTGCCGGTGCCCGCCGTGCGCGGGGTGGATCTCCAGGTCGAGCCGGGCGAGTTCGTCGCGATCATGGGTCCTTCCGGCTCGGGGAAGTCCACGCTCGTCCACATGCTGGGCGGGCTCGACGCGCGGACGAGCGGGGAGATCTGGCTCGACGGCAAGCGCGTCGACACCCTGTCGGAGAGCGCCTGGGCGCTGCTGCGGCGCAAGAAGATCGGCTTCGTCTTCCAGTTCTTCAACCTGGTCGCCAACATGACCGTCGGCGACAACGTCGAGCTGCCCGCGCTGCTGAGCGGCGCCTCGCCCAAGGTGGCCCGCGAGCGCCGCGAGAGCCTGCTGGAGGCGCTCAACCTCACCGACCGGGCAGAGGCGGCCCCCGCCCAGCTCTCCGGCGGCGAGCAGCAGCGGGTCGCGCTGGCCAGGGCGCTGGCCAACCAGCCCAGCCTGCTGCTGGCCGACGAGCCCACCGGCAACCTCGACAGCCGCAACACCCGCGACGTGCTCAACCTGCTCAGCAAGGTGCACAAGGAGGGACAGACCATCGTCATGGTCACCCACGACGCCCGCGTGGCGAGCCTGGCCGACCGGCTGGTGTCGCTGTTCGACGGCGAGATCGTCGACGACGGCCGCATCGCCCGCCGCCGCACCCGCACGGCGGGCGAGGTGATCGACCTCCGATGAGCACGTCTCTGGCCGGCAGCCGGTGGATCAGGGCCGACCTCCGCGCCAGGAGGGGCCAGGCCGCGCTGACCGTGCTGGCCGTGGCCGGCATCGTCGCCGCGCTGATCACCGCGGCGACCCTGCTGGAGGACGGCACCAACCCGTGGCGCAGCCTGTTCGCCCAGACCGACGGCGCCCACGTCTGGCTCTACACCAAGGACAGCCCTCAGGTCGCCTTAGGCGGCATCGAGGGCGTCACCCAGACCGCCGGCCCCTACCGCTCGGCGCCCGTCACCGTGGCTCAGAACGGCAAGAAGGAGCCGGCCGCGCTGCGCGCCATGCCGGCCACGCCGCCGGCCGTGGCACACCCCGTGGTGGCCGAGGGCAGGTGGCTCGACCCGTCCCAGCCCGACGGGGTGGTGGTCGAGCGGTCGTTCGCCGACTCCTTGGGGCTGCGCATCGGCGCGCCCTTCTCGATCATCGCGCTCAGCGGCCAGCGCCACACCCTCTACGTACGCGGCATCGCCGACTCCGCCGAGCAGGGCTTCTACCCCGAGTGGACGCCCGGCCTGGCGTACGTGCTGCCCCTCATGCTCGACCGCATCGAGCCCATGCTGGGCCGCAGCGAGTGGGTGACCGGGCTGCGCCTGACCGACGCCGAGGCCTCCCAGGTGGTCTCCCAGCGCGTCGTGGTCATGCTGGAGGACCGCCTGCAGCGCGTCTACACCTGGCGCGAGGTCAGGGCGGCCATGGAGCTGGACAACCGGCTGCTGGGCACGCTGCTCGCGCTGTTCGGCGTGGTCGGCATCGTGGCCGCCGCGCTCGCGCTGGCCAACGCGGCCGGCGGCCGGGTGCTGGGGCAGCTGCGCGACCTCGCCACCCTCAAGTCGATGGGCTTCACCAGGGGCCAGCTCGCGCTGCTGCTCCTCGTCGAGCACGGCGCGCTCGGCCTGCTGGGCGTGGCCATCGGTACGGTGGCGGGCTGGGGCGTGATGGCGGCCGTGCTCGGCCCGACGTCCGTGGCGCCCATCCCGGTGCTGGCCATCGTGGCGGGCACGGCCCTGCTGGTGCTGGCCGCCGTCGGGGTGCCGGCCTGGCGAGGCGGGCGCACGCCGCCGATCCCGGCCGCGCCCGCGGCGCCGCCGAGTGGCCGCCTGTCCAGGCTGGCCCGCCTGGCCCTCCTCGTACGCCTGCCGCCCGCCCTCGTGCTCGGCACCCGCGACGCCTTCACCCGCAGGGTGCCCGCGTTCCTGACGGCGTTCGGCCTGGCCGTGCCGATGATGATGATCACCATCGGGCTCGGTGTCTGGGCCACGCTGGACAACTTCCTGGCCCACCCGGAGCAGGTCGGCCAGCACGCCGCCCTCTACGTACGTCCCGGCAAACTGGAAGCGGCCGCCGCCGAGAAGCTGGCCGGCCGAGACCGCGACGTCAAAGCCGTCTACGCGGGCACCGACGTCAACGCGCTGGCTCCGGGCGAGGCCCGCTCGGTGAGGGTGCGGGCGATCGGCAGCTCGACGGACCCCTACCCGTTCCCGGTGGTCGAGGGCCGCATGTACACCCGCCAGGGCGAGGCCGTGGCCGGGCAGGGCCTGCTCGACCTGCTGGGGGTGAAGATCGGCGACCGGGTGCGGCTCACGGTGGGCGGCACCCCGCTGATCGTCCGGATCGTCGGCAGGACCGTCGAGCCGGAGCAGGACGGCGAGGTGCTCTCGGTCGGCATCGACAGCCTGGCGGCGAAGGACTCCGTGCCGCCGGAGTATTACGCGGTGGCGCTCAAGCCGGGCGCGGACCCCGGCGAGGTGCGGGGCAGGCTGCTCGCGGAGTCGGGCGAGAGCCTCGACGTGCAGGCCGCGGTGAACCCGGCCGACCGGCTGTCGATCATCAGAGTGGTGATCGTGGCGATGATCGCCGTGCTGGCCCTCATCGGCCTGGCCAACCTGCTCACCGCCAGCGCGCTCGGCCTGCGCGACCACGCCTTCGACCTGGCCGTGCTCAAGGCCATGGGGCTGACCCCGCGTCAGGTCATGGCCACGCTGGTGACCGGCACGGGCCTGCTGGTCGTGCTCGGTGTGGGCGTGGGCGCCGTGGCGGGGGTCAGCGTGGTCACCGGCCTGATCGACCTGCAGGGTCACACCAGCGGCGTCGGCGCGGGCATCGGCCGCGCGCCGTCGCCGGTGACCCTGACGGTGACCGTGCTCATAGCCGTGGGCACGGCCCTCGCGGTCGCGCTGATCCCAGCGCGCCGCGCGGCCCGTGCCCAGGTGCCGGTCACGTCTCGCTGATCGCCTTGCGCTCGCTCTGCTCGTCCTTCTTCAGGGCGAACCAGTAGAAGCCGTGGCCGGGCAGCGTCAGCAGGTAGGGCAGCTCCCCGATGGGCGGGAACTGCACGCCGCCGCGCGCCTCGACCGGGATCATGCCCTCGAAGCGGCGCAGGTCGAGCTCCACCGGCTGCGGGAACTTCGACAGGTTGTTGACGCACAGCATCACGTCGTCGCCGTCCTCGCGCACGTACGTCAGCACGGACGGGTTGGACGACCACATTTCGGTGTACGCCCCGACGCCGAACACCGGGTGCTTGCGCCTGATCTCCAGCATCTTGCGGGTGAAGTGCAGCAGCGACCCCTCGTGGCGCTGCTGGGCCTCCACGTTGACCGCCTGGTAGCCGTAGATCGGGTCCATGACGGCGGGCAGGTAGAGGCGGCCGGGGTCGGCCGAGGAGAAGCCGGCGTTGCGGTCGGGGCTCCACTGCATCGGCGTGCGGACCGAGTCGCGGTCCTCCAGCCAGATGTTGTCGCCCATGCCGATCTCGTCGCCGTAGTAGATGATCGGCGAGCCGGGCAGCGACAGCAGCAGCGCCGTGAACAGCTCGATGCGGTCACGGTCGTTGTCGAGCAGCGGGGCCAGGCGCCGCCTGATGCCGAGGTAGGCCCGCATGCGCGGGTCCTTGGCGTACTCCTTGTGCATGTAGTCGCGCTCTTCCTCGGTGACCGTCTCGAGCGTCAGCTCGTCGTGGTTCCGCAGGAAGATGCCCCACTGCGCGTGCTCAGGCAGCTTGGGCGTGAGTGACATGATCTCGGAGATCGGCTCGCGGGTCTCCTTCTTCACCGCCATGTAGATGCGCGGCATCAGCGGGAAGTGGAAGGCCATGTGGCACTCGTCGCCGCCCGTGGTGGGGTCGCCGAAGTATTCGACGACGTCCTCGGGCCAGCCGTTGGCCTCGGCGAGCAGCACGCGGTCGGGGTAGAGGCGGTCGACCTCGGCCCTGATCTTCTTCAGGTACGAGTGCGTCTCGGGCAGCCCGGCGCAGGCCGTGCCCTCGCGCTCGAACAGGTAGGGCACCGCGTCAAGACGGAAACCGTCGATGCCGAGGTCCAGCCAGAACCGCAGCACCTCCAGCATGGCCTCCTGCACCGCCGGGTTGTCATAGTTCAGGTCCGGCTGGTGGTGGAAGAAACGGTGCCAGTAGTACTGCTTGCGCACCGGGTCGTACGTCCAGTTGGACTCCTCGGCGCCGATGAAGATGATCGGTGCGTCGGGGTAGCCGCCGGGATGGTCTGACCACACGTAGAAGTCGCCGTACGGCCCCTCGGGGTCGTGCCGGGACGCCTGGAACCAGGGGTGCCGATCGCTGGTGTGGTTCATCACGAGGTCGGTGATGATCCGCAGGCCGCGTTCGTGGGCGGCCTCGATCAGCTGGACGAAGTCCCCCAAGTCCCCGAAGTCGGGAAGGATCTTCATATAGTCCGAGATGTCATACCCGCCGTCGCGCAGCGGCGACTCGTACAACGGCAGCAACCACAGGCAGTCGACACCGAGCCACTCGAGGTAGCCGAGCTTCTCGATGAGACCACGTAGGTCGCCGGTGCCGTCGCCGTTGGAGTCCTTGAACCCCCGGACGAGAACCTCGTAAAACACCGCCCGCTTGTACCAGGCTGGGTCTTCCGAGACGAAGGCCTCGGAGATCGGCTCCGGCGTTGGGGATGCGTTGATCATGATGTCGCTCACAGGAAGAGATGTGGGCAGGACGAAGTCACCGGTTGCCCCGGCGTTACTATCTGGTGACCGCGCCGCGTGGAGTCGTCATCCCTGCGAACTCCACTGCCCTCGAACGAGACCGGATTTGTGATCTGGTGCCCGTTTGTGCGGCGCTTACGGGCCGAACACTACCAGCCCGTTGGCTTTCCGGAACCCGCTTCTGCTGTGCGACGGTTAATACCCGAGAGATCCGTATGTAATCGCCCTGTTACCCAGAGTTCACTAAAAAGGTGGAGCGACGTCCGAGAGGTCGTTCTCGAAGTCGTTCAGCCACAGCCCGAACAGCACGAGACCGCGCACCCAGAAGCGGTCGTTCCAGCCGTTGAACCTGGTCAGAGCATCGGGGCCGCCGGCCACCACCTCGTGCAGCTCATCCGACAGCAGCCCCGGCACCCGGCTCACCACGACCTCCAGCATCCGGTGCGCATAATTTCGGGCAGGAGCCGCGGTCGAGCGCAGCGGGACCCTCATGAGCGGCTGCTTGACCACGTTCGTCGAGGGCAGAGCGGCCACCCTCGGATTGGCCGCGTGCAGCACCTCGCGGTAGAAGCGGCCCTGGTGCTTGCGGGCCACCCCGACCGACAGCGCCGCGTCGAAGAACTCCGGATGGATGAACGGCGCCAGGAACGACGCCTCGGGGCCCACCAGGTTCACCGCCGAGCGCGCGATGCCCCGCACGGTCCTGGTGTGCAGCACCGACAGCGGCAGCTCGGCCCGGTGGCCGTGGAACATGGAGGTGGCCGCGAGGAACTGCTCGCGTACGGTCTCCTCCATCCACTGCGCGGCCGCCTTCGACAGGAACGGCTGCGACGGCTGCCCCAGTGACAGCGAGCCCAGCACCGCCGCCGAGCGCTCGGCCTGCGTCCTGGCCTCCAGCGCGGCCCCGCTGACCATGAAGTTCTTCAGCAGCGGCCCGCCCGCCAGGCCGTCCACCAGGATCCGGCCCGCGCCGTGCACCTCCTTGGCGAAGGGGGCGTACCAGGCGTGGTGCGGCGTCAGGTACTCCAGCCTGCGCGCCACCTCCATGGCGTCGGCCGGGTAGGAGGCGGCGTCCTGCGGGACCACCCGGTGCGGGATGCCCAGCTCCCTGGTGATCGCCCTGGCGAACGCGATGTCGGTGTCGGTGCCGTCGTCGGGGCTGGTCGTCCACGACTCGACGTCCGCGCCCCTGGCCTTGGCCACGCCGGCCAGCAGCCGGGAGTCGTAGCCGCCGCTGACCGGCACGAGCAGCGGGCGGCCTTCGTAGTCGGCGTAGACGTGGTCGAGCAGCTCGACGATCTCCTGAGGGCTGATCCACGCCTCGTACGGCTCCGTGCGCAGCCAGCGCGGCAACCGGCGCTCGGTGGTGAGCCTGCCGTGCTCCCACACCAGCGCGCTCGCCCCCGGCAGCCGTTTCACCTCCGTGTACGGCGTCGCCTCGCCCAGCGGGAACGTCACCTGCAGGATCGAGGCCCACGCCGACCAGTCGATCGCGACGGGCACCAGGGTGAGCAGCGGCTGGATCAGCGACGAGAAGTAGACCGCGTCGTCCACCCGCACGTAGTAGACGTCCACCAGGCCGAGCGCGCCCGTGTGCAGCGCCACCCGCCCGCCGTCGCCGATCAGCCCGGGGGTCTCGTACGTCTCCGCGACCGTGATCCACTCGTCCTCGGCCGCCTTGGGCCGGCGCTCGCCCCAGGCGAACGCGTACGCGTCACCGGAGCGGTGGTAGGGCGGCAGCGGCGTGGAGCTGAACAGCGCCGCGTCGGCCGACTGCAGCGCGGGCCAGACCTTCGGTCCCGCGGCGGTGAGCTTGCCGAGCAGTGCGGTATCGATCCGGCCGAGAGCGCCGCAGACGTAGGGCCTTACGTTGAACTGCACCGGATCTCATCCCTTCGAGACGCTTCCGCAAAAGAGTATCCTTTGCCGGGCTGAGAGAGTGGAGGTCCGGTTTGTCGACTGAGCTAGAGAGTACGCGGAGAGCGCTGCGTGACGCCGTCGCGCAGGCCGAGCGTGCCGCCGAGCTGGCCAGGCTGCTGGACGCCGCCCAGGCCAGGCTGGCCGAGGCCGAGCAGCGCGCCGAGGAGGCGAAGGCGCTCGCGGAGCAGCTCAGCGAGACCGAGGAACGGCTGGCCGCCGAGCAGGCCGCCGCGGACAAGCTGCGCAAGGAGCTGGCCGAGCAGCGCTTCCAGGCCGAGGTGGCCAACTGGAAGCTCTCGTCGATCAAGGTCGCCCGCTGGAACCGGCTGGGCGACGCCATCAAGAGCGGCAAGAGCAACCCGGTACGCCTGGCCAGGGGCCTCAAGGGCGCCGCCAAGCCGGTCAAGCGCCCCACGGCGCCCAAGCGCAAGCCCGTCGCCACCGGGAACAAGCCCCAGGACGAGCGCCCTGGCGCCGCCTTCCAGGCCACCACCAGCACCAGGACGCTGGGCGGCGCTCAGTTCAAGCTCAAGCCCTTCCGGGTGCCCACCGGCCCCAACACCAGGCCGCACCTGACCGCCGCCGTCATCGCCGACCCGCACGCCGAGGCGCTGCTGCGCTACGAGTGGCGGCAGACCACCGGCTTCACGCCCCGCGACTTCGCCAGGGTGCTCCCGCTGGAGGTGCCCCACCTGCTGGTCGTGGAGTCCGTCACGCAGGGCCCGTGGGCCGAGGAGATCATCGGCGAGCCGGGCGACGGGCTGAAGTCGCTGCTCGCGTGGTGCGCCGAGCGCGGCATCCGCACGGTCTTCTGGCACACCAAGGGCGACGTCTCCGCGTACGCGCAGGCCGCCGACCTGTTCGAGCACCGCTTCACCGCCGACCTGACCGTGGCGTGGCCGCGCCTGCAGTTCGGGGTGCAGCCCCGGGTGCACAACCCGCTGCCGCTGTCCGGTGGCCGCATCGACCGCGTGCTCACGCTCGACCAGCTCCTGCCCGAGCACCTGACCTACCCCGACGTGCTGACCTCCTACCGCTGGCCGGCCGCCGCCGACTGCCCGCCGGGCACCCCGCAGTGGCGTCTCGCCGAGATCGCCGCCTGCGGCACGCCCATCGGCACCGAGGCCGACTCGCGGCGGGCGCACGTGGCGCTGCGGCGGGCGTACGCGATGGGCACGATGAGCGAGCGCATCGACGAGATGCTCGACGCGATCGGCCTGCCCAGCGCGCGGCCCACGCTCAACACCTCCGTGCTGCTGCCCATCGTCGACCCCTACACGATGGAGCACGCGCTGGCGCAGGTCGCCCGGCAATCGGGCGTCGACCAGGTCATCGTCATCGGGCCGCCGGAGGCCGAGCTGCGGGCCCGCGACGTGCTGCCCGACGTCGAGGTCATCCACCGGCGGCCGGCGCCGTCCATGACCGTCGGCGCGATGCTCAACGCCGGCATCGACCTGTGCGAGGCCGACCTGGTCGCGGTCATGGACCCGCGCGACGTCTACGGCCCCCACTACCTGTCCGACCTGCGCAGGGCGTTCCTGTTCAGCACCGCCGACATCGTCGGCAAGGCCGCCTTCTACGCCCACCTGCGCAAGCCGCAGGCCACGCTGCTCAAGCAGCCGGAGGCCGAGTACGGCTACCTGCCCGAGATCGCCGGCGGCACCCTGCTCGCCCGCCGCAACGCGCTGCGCGAGCTGGGCTTCGCCGACCTCACCGAGGGCTGGGACGAGGTGCTCATGCGGCAGTGCCGTACCGACGGCGTCAAGGTCTTCTCCGCCGACCGGTTCGGCTACGTACGGGTGCGCGACGAGGACCGCTGGCTGCTCGGCGCGGCCCAGCTCGTCGAGTACGGCTCCGCCGAGCCCCACGCGCTCATCTGAGCCGCCCCCGTCCGCTCGTCGGGGAGGAACGAGCCGGGTGCCATGCGCATAAGGTCTTCGGAGTGACGTCCGATGAGCTGGTCGCCGTGCTGGGGGAGCCGCCCGTGCCCGACGGCACGTGGGAGCACGAGATCCGCTACGTCTCCGCGGCGGCCCTGCGGCGCCGGATCCCGCCCGGTGAGCTGGCCGAGCGGGTGCGCGCGCTCGGGGGCGTGGTCCGCGCCGAGGTGGCGGGGGCCGGGTTCCTGCGGATCGTCGTGGACGACCCCTTCCTGCTCATCGAGGCGGCGCCGGTGCCGTACGAGCCGTCCTGGCCCGACTTCCCGCGCACCTGGGACAACCCCGGCTTCGTCGTGCGCTACGCGCACGCGCGCGCCTGCGCCGTGCTGAGGTGGGCGGCGGACCTCGGGGTGCCCGGCCCGGCGGGCCTGCCCGACGACGCGGCGCACCGGCACGTGCTCAGGGTCCTGGCCGAGCTCCCGGGACGCCGGTCGAGCAGGGACCCCGGGTGGGAGGCGTACCTGGTGCGGCTGGCGCTGGCCTACCACGACGCGCACGAGCGGGCGCCCGCCGTTCCGGCGGGCGACGAGGAGCCGTCGCCGGCGCACGCGGCCCGCGTGCGGGTGGCCGATGTGGTACGTACGGTGCTTCCCGGCCCAGACCGGCTGTGAGCAGAAAATATCCGGTGAAACGGCGAAAAAGAGTAAAAATTACCCTGCCAGACCTTGATCGCGTCTCGATACGTGGTCACAGGGTCATGGCTTACTTGCGCTTCCGATAGCCTCGATCGGGTGAGTCGATTCGCCCATCCCGCCGGGGACCGGCACGCCGAGATGCTGCCCCACGAGCGCCCGCCGCAGGCGCCCGCCGACCTCAACCGGATCAACCCCGCGATCTGGCCTCGAACGTCGAGCCGGGCCGACGGGGCGCTGACCGTGGGCGGGGTGGACGTACGCGACCTGGCCCGCGAGCACGGCACCCCGCTCTACGTCATCGACGAGGACGACGTGCGCTCGCGCATGCGCGACTACGCCACGGCCTTCGCCGGCTCCGAGGTCCACTACGCCGGCAAGGCGTTCCTGTGCAAGGAGATCGTGCGCTGGCTGCTCGACGAGGGCCTCGGCCTCGACGTCGCCAGCGGCGGCGAGCTGGCCGTCGCGCTCAGCGTCGGCTTCCCCGCCGAGCGCATCACCATGCACGGCAACAACAAGTCCACCGCCGAGCTGCGCAGGGCGCTGGAGGCCGGCGTCGGCCACATCGTGGTCGACTCCTTCGACGAGATCGCCCGGCTCGGCCACCTCGCCCAGGAGCACGGCAAGCGGCCCAAGGTGATGATCCGGGTGACCACCGGCGTCGAGGCCCACACCCACGAGTTCATCGCCACGGCCCACGACGACCAGAAGTTCGGGCTGTCGCTCAACTCGGGTGCGGCGGCCGAGGCCGTACGCCGCATCCTGGCCCTGCCCCAGCTCCAGCTCGTCGGGCTGCACTCCCACATCGGCTCCCAGATCGTCGACACGGCCGGGTTCGAGGTCGCCGCGCGGCGCCTGGCCGGGCTGCTCGTCGAGATCAAGGAGGAGCACGGCGTCGTGCTGCCCGAGCTCGACCTCGGCGGCGGCTACGGCATCGCCTACGTCGAGGGCGACGACGCCCCCGACATCAAGGAGCTGGCCGACGGGCTGCGCGAGATCGTCACCAAGGTCTGCACCGACGCCGGCCTGCCGGTGCCCCGCCTCACCATCGAGCCTGGACGCACCATCGTCGGCCCCGGCGGCATCACCCTCTACGAGGTCGGCACCATCAAGGACGTCGAGGGCCTGCGCACCTACGTCAGCGTCGACGGCGGCATGAGCGACAACGTCCGCACCGCCCTCTACGGCGCCGAATACTCCGCCGCCCTGGCCAGCCGCGCGAGCCAGGCGGAGCCCATGCTCAGCCGCCTGGTCGGCAAGCACTGCGAGAGCGGCGACATCATCGTGCGCGACTTCCACCTGCCGAGCGACCTCGCGCCAGGCGACCTCATCGCCGTCGCCGCCACCGGCGCCTACTGCCGCTCGCTGGCCAGCAACTACAACTACCTGCCGAGACCCGCCGTGGTCGCCGTCTCGGGCGGCGCCTCCCGCGTGATCGTGCAGGGCGAGACCGAGGACGACCTGTTGAGGGGGCAGCTGTGAAACCGCTGAAAGTGGCGCTGCTGGGCTGCGGCGTGGTCGGCTCCCAGGTCATCAGGCTCATGCACGAGCAGGCCCCCGACCTCGCCGCCCGCGTCGGCGCGCCGCTCGAGCTGGCCGGCGTCGCCGTGCGCAGGCTCGGCCGCAAGCGCGACGTCGAGGTCGATCCCGCGCTGCTCACCACCGACGCCGAGTCGCTCGTCACCCGCGACGACATCGACATCGTCATCGAGGTCATCGGCGGCATCGAGCCGGCCCGCTCGCTGATCACGGCCGCCCTGTCGAGGGGCAAGTCCGTGGTCACCGCCAACAAGGCGCTGCTGGCCGAAGACGGCGCCACCCTCCACGAGGCGGCCAGGGCCGGCAACGGCGACCTCTACTTCGAGGCCAGCGTCGCCGGCGCCATCCCGCTGCTGCGCCCCCTGCGCGAGTCGCTGGCCGGCGACCACGTCAAGCGGGTGCTCGGCATCGTCAACGGCACCACCAACTACATCCTCGACAAGATGGACTCCACCGGCGCCTCCTTCACCGACGCGCTCGAGGAGGCCCAGACGCTCGGCTACGCCGAGGCCGACCCGACCGCCGACGTCGAGGGCTTCGACGCCGCCGCCAAGGCCGCCATCCTCGCCGGGCTCGCCTTCCACAGCCGGGTGCGGGCCGAAGAGGTGCACCGCGAGGGCATCACCGAGATCACCGCCACCGACGTCGCCTCCGCCAAGGCCATGGGCTACGTCATCAAGCTGCTGGCCATCTGCGCGCGCTCCGACGACGGCCGCTCCTTCGGCGTGCGGGTGCACCCGGCGATGATCCCGCGCAGCCACCCGCTGGCCGGGGTGCGCGAGGCGTACAACGCGGTCTTCGTGGAGGCCGAGTCGGCGGGGCAGCTCATGTTCTACGGCAAGGGCGCGGGCGGCGCGCCCACCGCGTCCGCCGTGCTCGGCGACCTGGTGGCCGTCGGGCGCAACCGCCTGGCCGGCACCCGCGGCCCCGAGGAGTCCACCTACGCCGAGCTGACCGTCCACCCCATGGGCGAGACCGTCACGCGCTGCCACGTGGCGCTCGACGTCGCCGACAAGCCGGGCGTGCTGGCCCGGGTGGCCGAGCTGTTCTCCAAGCACGACGTGTCCATCCAGACCGTCCGGCAGGAGGGCAGGGGCGACGACGCCCAGCTCGTCATCGTCACCCACCGCGCCACCGACGCCGCGCTCTCGGCCACCATGGAGGGGCTGCGCGAGCTCGACATCGTCCGCGCGGTGGCCAGCGTGATGCGCGTGGAGGGCGACGAGGTCGGCTGAAGGGGCGGTAATCGCCAGATCGCTCCCGAAACGGGCGTAAGGTAGGCGCCGCCGATTCCGTCCCTGCGCCCGAGGAGCAGCCTGCGATGTCCGAGACCCCCTGTGGCTTCGCGCGTACGCCGGAGAAGGGGCTGGCCCGCCTCCACTGGAACACCGGCGCATGGGCGGTCGAGGGCGGGCCGCCCGAGGTGCCGGAGCTGCGCCCGCTGCGCGGCCTGGAGGTCGAGTGGCCCGAGCGCGAGGTGCCGCTCGACGGGCTCATGCGGCTGGCCGCGGCCGGCGTGCCGCTGACCGCCGCCGACGCGCCCGCGTGGGTGCCCGCCGGCCTCGCCGCGCTGCTCACCGACCGCGACTGGCTCGCCCACCCGGCCGACGGCACCGCGCGCTCGCTGGCCGACCTGCGGCGCGAGGAGCACAGCGTACGCCTGCGCCGCCTGGCCCACCCCACGGCCATCCCGCACGTCAGCATCGTCATGGCCACCAAACGGCCCGCCATGGTGCCCGCCGCGCTGGCGCAGATGGAGCGGCAGCGCGACGTCGTCGCCGAGGTGCTGCTCGGCCTGCACGGGGTGGCCTTCGACGAGGTACGCGAGGCCGTCGGCTCCTGCGCGCTGCCCGTGCGCCACGTGGAGGCCGACGCCTCGGTGCCGTTCGGCGAGGTGCTCAACCAGGCCGCAGCCCTGGCGGAGTGCGACTATCTGGCGAAGTGGGACGACGACGACTGGTACGGCCCCCGCCACCTGGCCGACCTGTTCATGGCGCTGACGTACGCGGGGGCCGACGTGGTGGGCACCACGGCCGAGTTCTTCTACCTGGAGCCGCTGGAGGCGACGATCAGGCGCACGACGTTCGCCAGCGGGGCGAGCTATCCGAGCGAGGTCCACGCCGATCACGTGGCGGGCGGCACGATCATGGTGTCCCGGTCGAAATTCCACGACATAGGCGGATATCCCGCGCTGCCACGGGCCGTCGATCTCGAGTTCCTCAAGGCGGCCAAGAGCGCGGACGCCCGCATCTACCGCACCCACGGCCTCGGCTACGTCCTGCGCCGCGGGCTCAGCGGCGAGCACACCTGGCAGCTCCCGCTCGCCCACTTCCTCAAGGTGGCCGCCAACCAGTGGCGGGGCTTCCGCCCGAGCCTGCTGATGGAAGCCGCGTGACCGCCCGCGTACGCGGCAACGACTACCGCGTCCTCGCCTCCGGCGAGCCCTTCGAACCCCGGCTCACGGTCAGCGTCGTCGTGCCCGCGTACGGCGGCCAGGACAAGCTGGACCTGGTGCTCGCCGCGCTGGCCAGGCAGACGTACCCGGCCGAGCTCATCGAGGTCATCGTCGTCGACAACGGCAGCGAGCCACCGCTGCGCCTGCCCGCCGAACGGCCCGAACTGACCCGGCTGGTGCGCTGCGAGCGCCCAGGACGCGCCGCCGCCCGCAACGCCGGACTGGGAGCCGCCACCGGCGAAGTGATCCACTGGCTCGATTCCGACGTGCTGCTCACCCCCGGCGCGATCGAGGCGCACATGCGCTGGCACCACGCCGCCCCCTACCTCGTCGTCACCGGCTACCTGCGCTTCACCGAGGCGCCCGTGCCCGCCGAGCTGCCGTCCGACCTGGAGGCCGCCTTCGAGCCCGCCGAGCCGCACGCCTGGCTCGTCGACCTCGTCGAGCGCACCGACGGGCTCACCGACAACGCCCAGCGGCCCTTCAGCCTGCACGTGGGCGGCGCCACCTCCGTCAACGCCGCCCTGATCAAAGCCGCCGGGCCCATGGACGACGACCTGGTGCTCGGGCAGGACACCGAGCTCGGCTACCGGCTGTGGCAGGCGGGCGCGGTCTTCGTCCCCGAGCCCGCCGCGCGCGGCTACCACCTCGGGCCGACCATGCGCATGCGCGACAAGGCGCCCATCGACCGGGTCAGCCACGCGTTCGTCGCCGACCGCATCCCGGCCTACCGGTGGCTGCGCGGGCATCCCGGGCGGCAGTGGAAGGTCCCGTACGTCACCGCCGTCGTCTCCGCGACGACCACCGGCTACGACGAAGTGCGGGCCACCGTCGACGCGCTGCTGGCCGGCACCGTGCCCGACGTGTCCGTGCTGCTCGTCGGCCCCTGGGACACCCTCGACCACGACCGCCGTGCGCCCCTGAAGGACCCGTCGCTCGACCTGGTGCTGATCGAGGGACACTACCGGCACGAGGGCCGGGTACACCTGGTGACCTCGGCCTCAGCCTCGGCCTCGGTCGACCCGGCGGTGCCGTACACGCTGCACCTGCCCGCCGGCTGGATCCCCGGCCACGACACGCTCGCCCGCCTGCTCGACCTGGCCCGCGACGAGGGCCTCGGCCTGGTGAACCTGCTCCTGGACGAGAGCTCAGGCGGCGTCGTGGCGGCCAGGCTCGAACGCGCCTCCGCCTTCGCCAGGGCCCGCATCGTGGCCGCCGCTGGCGAGAACCTGGACGACGTGGTGGACGAGGTCGCCGGCGTGCTGTGGGCCGACGGCGCCACCTACGGCTTCACCACCGAGGCCGAGCCGCCGCAGGGGCGGCGCAGCGCGTACAAGGAGAAACTGGCCGCGCAGGCGGAGGCGGCCCGGCTGGCCAAGGAGGCCGAACGCCTGCGCGCCCAGGTGGCCAAGTGGCGCGAGGAAGCAGGCACCTGGCGCAAGTCGGCCGTGGAACTCCGCCGCGAGGTAGGCACCCTCCGCCGCCGCATAGCCGCCGCCAACCGCCCCCAACAAGACCTCCGCTCGCTGGTGTCGACAACAGTAAAACGCGCCTTCCGCCGCACCCGCTGACCCCGCTCGGGGCGGGATGGGGGTACAGCCGGCCACCACGGGGTGGGGGTACAGCCGGCCACCACGGGGTGGGGGTACAGCCGGGCCCACAGGCTGGGGGCACAGCTAGGCCCTCGGGTGGGAGCACGGCCAGGCCCACGGGTGGGAGCACGGCCAGGCCCACGGGTAGGGCGACAGCGGCCGAACGCTCAGCCGACCCTCCAGCGCGCAGCGGACGCGCTCTTCGCGGCCGGAACCGCCGACCCACCTCCTCCGCAGCCGCCGGCCTCGCCGTGTGAGGGGGGCGGGGGCGGGGCCACAAGCGAGCCCTTCAACGGTGACTCACCCCACGGGGTGCGAGGCGGCAGCGGCCGGACACTCAGTCGGCCCTTCAGCGCGCAGCGGATGCGCTCTTCGCTGGCGGATCCGCCGACCCACCTTCTCCGCCGTAGCCGCTGGCATCACCGTGTGGGGTGGGGGCGGGCGTAGCTGGTTTCCCTCCTCCCTAAAGGCGCCTCAGCCGCCGTGGGTTCCCCCTCCTCAGAAGGACCTCAGCCGGCGTGGGTTCCCCCTTCTCCCCGAAAGACCTCAGCCGGCGTGGGGTTCCTTTCCCAAAGGACCCCCAGCTGGTGTGGTGGGTTAGTTGGGGCGGAGGGCTGATTTGAGGCGGCGTAGGAGGGTTTTGTCCGGCGGGTCCGATGAGACCTGCACGGTCGCCTGCGGGGCCGGGATCGTGACCGGGTCCGGCTGCGCGGGCGCGGGCCAGAAGCGGTCGGGCGGCTCGTGACGTACGCCGTGCGTGGCCGCGATGACCTCGTCCACGTCATCGCCCGCGCCGGTGAGCAGCACGGCCCGGCCCAGCGCGGAGGTGCGTTCGAGGCGGGCCGTCCGCCCGTCCGGGAGGTTCACCACCAGCACGCCCGTCAGGTCCTTCTGCACCGATTCGATCATCCGCTCCAGCGTCGCCCGGTGCAGCGGCACATCCACGGGCCCCCGGTAGCGGAACGGGATCGGGGCCGGCGTGGACGCGGGCTCGTCGATGAGGCGGACGCGTTCGTCGTGCGCGAACAGGTCACGCAGCAGCCGCAGCTCGAAGTCCGGGTCGGACAGCGAGTAGCGGCGCCCGTCGGCCAGCCGCGACCACGGCCCGACCAGCGTCACCACGACGTCCTGCACCTTGCCGTCCAGCGCCGCCGCCACCGCCTGCCGCACGGCGGTCTCGGAGGCGCCGGAGACGTCGAGGACGACCTCCACGTACGGCACCAGCCACCGCCGCCCCCGGTCCTTGCGCAGGTCACGGCGGAGCGGGATGCGATGGGCCAGGAAAGGCTCCACGGCACGCACCGCCCGCTCCCTGTCGCGATGCTGCGAGGGCAGCCCCAAGTGGACGGCCTGGGCGTCCATGTCGGGCACGAAGACCACGCCGTGCATGGCCAGCCGATAGGAGAACTCGGTGTCCTCGCCACGCGCGACCGTAGGGTCGAGCCCGCCCACGGCGTGGAAGACCTCCCTGGGAAGGGCGAAGGTCGGCCCCGTGCACACGTGGTACGGATTGCGGCTCTTGCGCAGCCCGTCGGTCTTGGCGATCGTCGCCTCCGTCGAGCTGGCCACCGCCGTCTCCAGGTCGAACAGCTCTCCCAGGTGTCCCGCCAGGAAGACCTGCTCGGGGGTGACGGGCGGCGCGTCGACGAACTTCTTCATGCCGATCGTGACCAGGTAGTCGGTCTGGTGGTGCCAGCGCGCCAGGGCCTCGATGTGCTCCCTGCAGGCCACCATGTCGGAGTCGAGCCGCTGGATGATCTCGCCGTCGGCGGCCTTCGCCCCGGTGTTGACCGCGTTGGAGATGCCCCCGCCGTCGCGCACGCGTACGAGACGGGTGTTGAACGGCCGGATCTCGGGCAGGCGGATGGGCGGGTCGCTGCCGTCGTCGACGACCAGGACCTCCATGAGGTGCTCCGGGTACGTCTGCGCGGCCAGCGCCGCGAGCGTCAGGTCGAGCTTGTCCTGCCCGCCGCGCGCGGGTATCACCACGCTGACGGAAAGGGCGGGTGACCAGGCGCCGAGCAGCGGTGCCGTCACCGGTGAATAGTCGTTCTGCCTCAGAGCAGGACGCGCGTTCATGGTCGTGACCCCCTGGCCGAGACCTTATCGGGAGATGCTGAGAATTTCCTGAATAGTGCTCCTGTCCAATGCAGGAGTTCGGCGGGTGTCCGACCCGTGGACGCCGCTCCGCGACGGTCCCCGGCACCCCGTACACTCTGTGCCCAACAGCGCAGGTAGGGAGTCATCATGAGCAGGTCGTGGCGTGGCCTCATCGAGGAGTACCGCGAGCGTCTTCCGGTCACCGCGAAGACGCCCGTCATCACGCTGCTCGAAGGCGGCACGCCGCTGGTGCCCGCGCACCGCGTCTCGGCGCTCACGGGGTGCGAGGTCTACCTGAAGGTCGAGGGGGCCAACCCGACGGGCAGCTTCAAGGACCGCGGCATGACGATGGCCATCAGCAAGGCCGTCGAAGAGGGCGCCAAGGCGGTCATCTGCGCCTCCACGGGCAACACCTCCGCCTCGGCCGCCGCCTACGCCGTACGCGCCGGGCTGACCTGCGCCGTGCTGGTGCCACGGGGGAAGATCGCGATGGGCAAGCTGGCCCAGGCGCTCGTGCACGGTGCCACGCTGCTGCAGGTCGAGGGGTCGTTCGACGACTGCCTGGAGATGACGCGCAAGCTGTCGTCCAACTATCCGATCGCGCTGGTCAACTCCGTCAACCCGTACAGGTTGCAGGGCCAGAAGACCGCCGCGTTCGAGATCGTCGACGCGCTCGGCGACGCCCCCGACATCCACTGCATCCCCGTCGGCAACGCCGGCAACATCTCGGCCTACTGGATGGGCTACGGCGAATACGCCGCCGACGGGGTGGCGACGAAGCGGCCGCGCATGTTCGGCTTCCAGGCCAGCGGCGCGGCGCCCATCGTGCAGGGCGCGCCCGTCACCCACCCGCACACGATCGCCACGGCCATCCGCATCGGCAACCCGGCGTCGTGGTCGCTGGCCACCGCGGCCCGCGACGAGTCGGGCGGCGTGATCCAGGCGGTGACCGACCGGCAGATCGCGGCGGCGTACAAGTTGCTGGCGCAGGAGGAGGGCGTGTTCGTCGAGCTCGCTTCCGCCGCCAGCGTAGCGGGGTTGCTGCAGGCCCACGCGCAGGGCATGGTTGATCCGGGGCAGCGCATCGTGTGCACGGTGACGGGCAACGGGCTGAAGGACCCTGACTGGGCGATCTCGGGGGCGCCCGCGCCGGTGGTCATCCCCATCGACGTCCACGCCGCCGCGGCGGCGCTCAACCTCGCCTGACGGGGAGTGACGAGGGAAAAGTGAACGAATGAGGACCGTTGACATTCGCGTGCCCGCGACGTCGGCCAACCTGGGGCCGGGTTACGACGCGCTCGGGCTCGCGCTGAGCCTCCACGACGAGGTCACGGCCACGCTCACCGGGGAGCGAGGCGTCCACGTCGTCGTGGAGGGCGAGGGGGCGGGGGAGGTCGATCCCGGCGAGGGGCATCTGGTCGTCAAAGCCATGCGGGTGGCGTACGACCGCATGGGCGTGCCCCAGCCGGAGGGCATACACCTGCACTGCCGCAACCGCATCCCGCACGCACGGGGGCTCGGGTCGTCGTCGGCCGCGGTGTGCGCGGGCATTCTGGCCGCGCGCGCACTCGCGGACTCGGGGGAGAACGCGCTGAGCGACGACGACGTCTACGCGCTGGCCACCGAGATGGAGGGCCATCCTGACAACGTCGCGCCCTGTCTTTCCGGTGGGCTGACGGTCTCGTGGTCCGACCACACCGGGCTGCCGCATAGGCTGAAACTAGTTCCCGACCAGCGCATCCGTCCGGTCGTCTGCGTCCCTTCGACGCGGTTGTCGACGGAGGCCGCCCGGGGGCTGCTGCCGAAGGACGTGCCCCACGAGGACGCCTCCTTCAACGCCGGCCGGGCCGCGCTGCTGATCGCGGCGCTGACCCAGCGGCCAGAGCCGGGGCTCCTGCTCGCCGCCACAGAAGATCGGCTCCACCAGCAATACCGCGCGCCTGCCATGCGGCAGAGTGCGGATCTGGTAGAACGTCTCCGTGCAGTGGGCGTGCCCGCGGTCGTTTCGGGAGCGGGTCCCACGGTTCTTGCGTTTTCGACATCGGATTCGCAGGATTTGATCGCGCCAGAAGTGGGTAATGACTGGCACATCCAGCAAATGGACGTCGACCCGGTTGGTGCGAACGTTCAGTTCCCCGAGACACGCTGATGCCTCTTTAGACCTTCAGGGAATAGCCGTGTGCGCTGGTGATGTTAGGCTGATAGCCGCACCAGATGCCCCCTTGGTGGGTGCGTGCTTGTCAGCCATACATCGCTGCATCATGCTTCACGTCGCGAGGCGTGAGCAGCGCGGCTGTCTCCCCGGAATCCGTTGCCTCCGGTTGGCCCACACCCGGTTGGCGCAACGCGAGGTGGCGACGACGGGGATCTGCGCGTTCGAATCATCTCGACATCTGGTTGGCGACAGCAATCTGGGGGGTGTCAGCCACGCGCCAAGGGCCATCGGCGGCGTGGACGAACCCCTCCCCAAGAGTGGCGGCCGTCTCAAGCGACAGCCGAAGATCGCAAAGTGCACCCCGACCCGGTCTGTCCCGCCGGATCGCAAGCACCTCCGGGACGCCCGGAAGAACAAATCCGGCGCCCGACCCCTGGGAAGGACCTTTTAGTTGAGCGACACCACCGAACTCCTCTCCGACGCATCAGGCGCTGAGCCGGCGTCCGGCGACACCCCCACCCGCGCAGCGGCCAAGCCGCGTGCGCGTCGCTCCGGCACCGGCCTGTCCGCCAAGGTGCTGCCCGAGCTGCAGAAGATGGCAGCGGAGCTGGGCATCAGCGGGACCGGGCGCATGCGGAAGAGCCAGCTCATCGCGGCCATCCAGGAGAAGCAGGGTGGCGGTTCCGGAGACGGCGCAGCGACGGCCGCGCCGGTGGCCGAGGCCCCCGCGGCCGCCCCCGCAGAGGCGGCGCCCGCGGCGGAGCGACCCACCCGTACACGCAGGGAACGTTCCCGCGCCAAGACCGTGGAAGAGCCCGCGCAGCAGCCCGCCGCCGCCGCGCCCGAGCCCGTGGCCGCCGCGCCTGAGCCGGTCGCCGCCGCCGTGGCGGAGCCGGTCGTGGAGCAGCAGTCGCAGCCCGCGGACGCCGGACAGGGCGAGTCGCGCTCCGAGCGCGGCGAGAGCAGGCGCGAGCGCCGCAGCCGTGGCGAGCGCCGCGAGCGCGGCGAGCGGGGCAGCGACCGTAACAGCGACCGCGGTGACCGTGGTGACCGTGGTGACCGCGGTGACCGTGGCGACCGCATCAGTGACGGCGGTCGTGACAGCGGCCGCGACGGCGGCCGTGACAGTGGTCGTGACGGCGGTCGCGATGGGGGTCGCGGCGACCAGCGCGAGCGCGTCGCAGCCGACGCGGGCGGCCGTTCCGACCAGCGCGGCGACCAGCGCAACGACCCGCGCAACGACCAGCGCGGCGGCGACGACGACGAGCGCGGCGGACGCAGCCGCAGGGGCCGCTTCAGGGAGCGCAACCGTGGCCGTGGCCGCGACCGCTTCGACAGCGGCGAGCCCGTCATCGGCGACGACGACGTGCTCATCCCGATCGCCGGCATCCTCGACATCCTCGACAACTACGCGTTCGTCAGGACCAGCGGCTACCTGCCCGGCAGCAACGACGTCTACGTCTCGCTCGCCCAGATCCGCCGCAACGGCCTGCGCAAGGGCGACGTCATCACCGGCGCCGTGCGGCAGCCGCGCGAGGGTGAGCGGCGCGAGAAGTTCAACGCGCTGGTCCGCCTCGACACCGTCAACGGCATGGACCCGGAGCAGGCCCGCAACAGGCCCGACTTCAACAAGCTGACGCCGCTCTACCCGCAGGAGCGCCTGCGCCTCGAGACCGAGCCCAACATCCTCACCACGCGGATCATCGACCTCGTCTCGCCGATCGGCAAGGGCCAGCGCGGTCTCATCGTCTCGCCGCCGAAGGCGGGTAAGACGATGGTGCTGCAGGCCATCGCCAACGCGCTCACCCGCAACAACCCCGAGTGCCACCTCATGGTCGTGCTCGTGGACGAGCGGCCTGAAGAGGTCACCGACATGCAGCGGTCGGTCAAGGGCGAGGTCATCCACTCGACCTTCGACCGTCCCGCCGAAGACCACACCACGGTCGCCGAGCTCGCCATCGAGCGGGCCAAGCGCCTGGTGGAGCTGGGTCACGACGTCGTCGTCCTGCTCGACTCGATCACCCGGCTCGGCCGCGCGTACAACCTCGCGGCCCCCGCGTCCGGGCGCATCCTGTCGGGTGGTGTCGACTCCACGGCGCTCTACCCGCCCAAGCGCTTCTTCGGCGCCGCCCGCAACATCGAGAACGGCGGCTCGCTGACGATCCTCGCCACGGCCCTGGTCGAGACCGGGTCGAAGATGGACGAGGTCATCTTCGAAGAGTTCAAGGGCACCGGCAACATGGAGCTCAAGCTCAACCGGTCCCTGGCCGACAAGCGGATCTTCCCGGCGGTCGACGTCGACGCGTCCAGCACGCGTAAGGAAGAGATCCTCATGGCCAAGGAGGAGCTGCAGATCGTCTGGAAGCTGCGCAGGGTGCTGCACGCACTCGACATGCAGCAGGCGCTGGAGCTGCTCCTGGAGAAGATGAAGGAGACCAAGTCCAACGCGGAGTTCCTCATGCAGGTCCAGACGACCACGGTGAGCAACGACCGCGGCTAGCGGCTGCGTCGTGAGGGGTGGCGGTGTCGTCCGCCACCCCTCACGCGTTCCCGTGCCGGGCTCATGAGGAATGAGCGATGGCCTGGGATGGTTTCACGATCTGGCACACTGGTAGCTGACCATTTTGCGGTTCCGGTTCACGCCATGCGTGAAGGCGACCCGGCGGCCGCACCCCGAAAGGACAGCGATGAAGCGCGACATCCACCCTGACTACCACGTGACGCAGGTGACCTGCTCCTGCGGCAACACGTTCACCACCCGCAGCACCGCGAAGAACGGCGTGATCCACGCCGACGTGTGCTCGGCCTGCCACCCGTTCTACACGGGCAAGCAGAAGATCCTCGACACCGGCGGCCGGGTGGCCCGCTTCGAGAAGCGCTTCGGCAAGAAGGCCTCGGGCAAGTAGCTCCACGTACGCCGGCCCGGACGCACACGCGTGCGCCGGGTCGGCGTTGTTGGTGAACGGCCCGTACTTCTCGATACAAAGGATCCACGGTGAATCTCGACGAGTTGCTCAAGGAGTATTCCGAGCTGGAGTCGCAGCTCGCCGACCCCGCCGTGCACGCAAACCAGAACAGGGCCCGCACGCTCGGCAAGCGCTACTCCCAGCTCACGCCCGTCATCGGCACCTACCGCGAGCTCGAGTCGGTCCGCGAGGACCTCACGGCCGCCAAGGAGCTGGCCGGCGAGGACGAGACGTTCGCGGCCGAGGCCGCCGAGCTGGAGGCCCGCATCCCGCAGCTCGAAGAGCGGCTGCGCCACCTGCTCATCCCGCGCGATCCCAACGATGACAAGGACATCATCATGGAGATCAAGGCGGGCGAGGGCGGCGAGGAGTCCGCGCTGTTCGCGGGCGACCTGCTGCGGATGTACCTCCGCTACGCCGAGCGGCTCGGCTGGAAGACCGAGATCATCGACAGCCAGCCCTCCGACCTCGGCGGCTACAAAGACGTCACGGTCGGCATCAGGGCCAAGGGCGACGAGGGCGTGTGGTCGCGGCTGAAGTTCGAGGGCGGCGTCCACCGCGTGCAGCGGGTGCCCGTCACCGAGTCGCAGGGCCGCATCCACACCAGCGCCGCGGGCGTGCTCGTCTACCCGGAGGCGGAGGAGGTCGACGTCCAGATCGACCCCAACGACCTGCGCATCGACGTCTACCGCTCCAGCGGCCCCGGCGGCCAGAGCGTCAACACCACCGACTCCGCGGTGCGCATCACCCACCTGCCCACCGGCGTCGTCGTCTCCTGCCAGAACGAGAAGAGCCAGCTCCAGAACAAGGAGTCGGCCCTGCGCATCCTGCGCGCCCGGCTGCTGGCCATAGCGCAGGAGGAGGCCGAGGCCGCCGCCCAGGCGGAGCGCAAGTCGCAGGTCCGCACCGTCGACCGCTCCGAGCGCGTCCGCACCTACAACTTCCCGGAAAACCGCATCTCCGACCACCGCGTCGGCTTCAAGGCGTATAACCTCGACCAGGTGCTCGACGGCGAGCTCAACGCCGTCACCCAGGCCCTCATCGACGCCGAGATGGCGGAGAAGCTCGCACAACACTCATGACATTTCTGCTGGACGAGATCGCGCTCGCCACTGCCCGGCTGGCCGAGGCAGGCGTTCCTTCGCCGCGCACCGACGCCGAGGAGATCGCGGCCTTCGTCCACGGCGTGCGCAGAAGCGAGCTGCACACCGTCAAGGACTCCGACTTCGACGCGCTCTTCTGGGAGGGCGTGGCCAGGCGTGAGGCCCGCGAGCCGCTGCAGCACATCACCGGCCACGCCTACTTCCGCTACCTCGAGCTGGCCGTCGGGCCCGGCGTGTTCGTGCCGCGGCCCGAGACCGAGGTGATGGCCGGCTGGGCCATCGAGACCCTGCGCGAGATGGACGTCACCGCGCCGCTCGTCGTCGACCTCGGCACCGGCTCCGGCGCCATCGCGCTGTCCATCGCCCAGGAGGTGGCGCTGGCCGAGGTGCACGCCGTCGAGGTCGACCCCGCGGCGTACACGTGGGCCAAGCGCAACATCTCCGAGCTCGGCCAGGGGCGCACCCACCTGCACCCGGAAGACCTCGCCGAGGCGCTGCCCGAGCTCAACGGCAAGGTCGACCTCGTCATCTCCAACCCGCCCTACATCCCGCCCGGCGCCATCCCGCGCGACCCCGAGGTGCGCGACTACGACCCCACCCGGGCTCTTTACGGCTCGGGCGACGACGGGCTCGGCGAGGTGCGGGCCGTCGAGCGCACCGCGCGCCGGCTGCTGCGGCCCGGCGGGTGGGTGGCCGTCGAGCACGCCGACGAGCAGGGCAGGGCCGTCTACCTCACGTTCCCCGAGGACAACGGCTGGCGCGACGTACGCCTGCGCCAAGACCTCACCAGACGAGACCGCTTCGTCACGGCCAGGCTGGGCCAGGATTAGGATGCACGCGAAGCGGCGCTACCTGCTCCTGACCGCCGGGGGCCGTGGCGACCGTACTTGGAGGAAGGAGGAGGCCTCGACAGCGCCGTTCACCCGCTGAGCGGAGCGAGGCAACCTATCGTGGGACGACGTTTCGACTGCTCCGACCCCGACCAGCGGACCATCGGGCTGATGGAGGCCGCGGCCGCCGCTCGCCGTGGCGATCTCCTGGTGCTGCCGACCGACACGGTCTACGGCATCGGCGCCGACGCCTTCACACCAGAAGCCGTCACCAAACTGCTCGAAGCCAAGGGGCGCGGGCGTGAGATGCCGCCGCCCGTGCTGGTGGGCACCGTACGCGCGGCGAGCGCGCTGGTGGACGACTTGGGGCCGTACGGGCAGGACCTCATCGACGCCTTCTGGCCCGGGCCGCTGACACTCGTCTGCAAGGCCAACAGGGCGCTGTCGTGGGACCTGGGCGACACGAAGGGGACGGTCGCCGTACGCATGCCGCTCCACCCCGTCGCGCTCGACCTGCTCAAGGAGACCGGGCCCATGGCCGTCTCCAGCGCCAACCGGTCCGGCGCGCCCGCCGCCACCACCGTGGACGAGGCCGAAGAGCAGCTCGGCGACGCCATCGAGGTCTATCTCGACGGGGGCAAGACCACCGACAACACCCCGTCCACCATCCTCGACCTCACCACCGCCGTGCCGCGGCTGCTGCGGCGCGGCGCGATCCCCGTGGAGAAGCTGCGCGGCATCATCGGTTACGTCGCCACCGACG
The DNA here is from genome assembly GCF_040676845.1 of Nonomuraea sp. NPDC049504. NCBI lineage: Bacteria > Bacillati > Actinomycetota > Actinomycetes > Streptosporangiales > Streptosporangiaceae > Nonomuraea > Nonomuraea sp. NPDC049504. The sequence continues at coordinate 97,583 of NZ_JBFAPT010000023.1, read as the reverse complement.
ATTGACCGACGACTGACTGACGACTAGTCGTATACCCGCTGCTTATTCCGGCTGCCAAGCCGCTCCCGTCGTGGTTACGTGGGCGCGGAGCGGCTAGACGTCGGGGAGTGGCGCATGGGCAAGTACGACGGCATGGACCCCAAGCTGGTCCGTGACCTGCTGGCCGAGGTCAAGCGGGCGGCTGCGCAGATGCGTACGACGGAGGAGCGCGTCCGCCTCGCCATGCAGCAGGCCGGGCTGCCCCTGCAGAGCACCCACCGTCCCGTGCAGGTCGCCGACGCGGTGGACGTCATGGTGCGCGACGTCGACAAGCGGCTCGCCACCCTGGAGAAGCGGGTGGATCCGCCGCCGAAGGCGGGCTCGGGTTCGGCCGGCGAGGACGCGAACTCCACCCCGAAGGAGTCCCGTGGGGATCGGGACCGGTACGAGAACCCCCGCAGCCCCGGCTCCCCTTCTGGTTCCGACGACAGGGCCGGGTCGAACGGGCGCGCCGAGACCGGCGGAAAGACCGGCACCGGCGGGAACCCCGGCTCCGACGGCAAGCCCGACGTGGGTGACAAGCCCGGCGGCGGGCGGCCTGACGCGAACGAGCGACCCGACTCATCCGGAAAGACCGGCACCGGCGACAAGCCGGATGTGGGCGACCAGAACTGCGACGACAAGAACCCCCGCCCCGACCAGGACAACGGGAACAACCGCGACCGGGGCACCGGCCAGGGGAACGAGACGGGTCGGGACAACGGGACCGGTCGGGACAATGGAACCGGTCGGGACAATGGGACCGGCCAGGGGAACGAGACCGGTCGGGACAACGGGACCGGGGGCGACGGCAGGACCGGTGATCGAGCCGGCGACCAGCCTGTGAGCCAGCCCAAGGACGACGACCTGGACAGCCGCCGCGACCGCGGCAACGACGCCGACACCAGAGGCACGGACACCGGCGCTACGGACAACGGGGCCTCGGACACCGGAGCCTCGGACAACGGGACGGCCGGAACGCCTGTGGGCGACGGTCAGGACGCGTCCAAGCCCCAGGTCGTGGTGGTCGATGGCGTGAAGGTGCTGCAGGTCCCTCTGGACCCGCCGTCCGCCGCAGCCATCGAGGAGATGCTGCGGAACCCCGACAAGGTCCAACCGGCCGACATGCCGAAACTCCCCGCCGACCACGCCACGCTCCCGCCGAACACCAACGACACCGGCTCACCGAACGGCACCGGCTCACCGAACGGCACCGGCTCACCGAACGGCACTGGCTCGTCCAACGCGACCGGCACCGCGAACGTCAACGGCTACGCGAACGTCAACGGCTACGCGAACGACGGCAGCGACGTCGTCTCGGCCGAGGCCCGCCCACCGGACCTGGACGCCCTCAAGACGGTCATCGAGAACCACCGGGACGTAGCCCCCCAGGAGATGCAGGGCGTGGAGGTCCCGCGCGGCGAATACGGCCAGGGCCAGTGGGCCGAACGCGACATCCGCCCCGACGGCCCCACCGGCTCGATCGCCCCCGGCGCCCCGATCACCGGCATCACCCAGACCCTCCCACCGATCGACGCGACCTCAGGCGGCCTGACGACAGACGGCCAGGTCACATCGACGAGCGGCGCCGCAGCGGGCAGCGCAGGCACGATCGCGGGAGGCTACACCCCGGACGCACCCGGCACAGGCGCCACACCGTCAGACCCAGGTGCCGGCAACCAACCCGACGGACCCTGCCCACCCTCCAAGGACGCACCCCAGGACATGGGAGAGCGTGGTGCAGGTGGTAGCGGGGCCGGGGATCAAGGTGCCGGCGGGAGCGGTTCAGGGGAGCGGGGCGCGGGTGGCCAGGGCTCCAGTGGTGCTGGGGCCGGGGACCAGGGCTCCGGTAGTGGTGGTGCCGGGGATCGCGGCGTGGGTGGTCAGGGCGCAGGAGGTGCTGGGGCCGGCGGTCAGGGCTCCGAAGGAAGCGGTGCTGGGGAGCGGGGTGCGGGCGGCCAGGGTTCCGGTGGTGCTGGGGCCGGGGGTCAGGGCGCCGGAGGTGGCGATTGCGACGCCGGCTCGGGAGCCGGGGATCGGTCCGATGGGGGTCAGGGCACGGGTGGTGCTGGGTCAGGGGGGCAGGGGGCCGGTGGTGGCGGCGCCGGGGAGCGTGGCGTTGGCGGTGGGAATGGGGATCGGGGTGCGGGTGGTGGCGGGGGTCAGGGTGCCGGTGGGGGCGGGGGACAAGGCGGTACGGGTGGTCAAGGTGCCGGTGGCGGGAGCGACGGCCAGAGTGCGGATGGCCGGGGCAGGCCCGTCACGATTCCGCCGACCAGTCCGTCCGTCGATCCCCCCAACGGCGCCGCCACCGACCCTCCGACCACAGCGCCTGACCGGGGCGCCGGTGGTGGAGCTCAAGGTGCCGGTCCTGCCGGGGCGTCACAGGGCTCGGGGGGCGGTAACCCGCCAGGGGCCGGATATGGCGCCGTGGTGGCTCAGGAGGCCGGTTACGCGTTCGGCGCAGGGCAGGAGGTCAGTTACGGAGCGGAGGCGGCGTACGGCGCTCCGGGCGACGGGGGCGACGGCGGGAGCTCCGGCCGTGAAGCCCAGCCCGGAGCCGGTGGGTCCGGCACGGTGGCCGGGGAGCGCCACGAGGGCTCGGGCGGTGGCGGACCTGGGGCGATCGCCGGGGAGCGGCGCGAGGGTTCGGGCGGTAACACGCCCGGGACGGTAACCGGGGAGCGGCACGACGGCTCGGGCGGTAATGCGCCTGGGACGGTGGCGGGGGAGCGGCACGACGGCTCGGGCGGTAATGCGCCTGGGGCGGTGGCGGGGGAGCGGCAGGTCAGTGCGGCCGGTGCGTACGAGGTGTTGATCGCGTACGACGTCGAGCCGGGCTACGAGGTGACGCCCGGCTCCGACAGCGGGAGGTGGGCGAATGACGGTGACGACGTCGTGTCGGCCGGGGTGCGGCCGCCGAGCCTGGAGGCCATGGGGACCGTGATCGAGCACCACCGCGACATCCGTCCGCAGGAGATGCCGTCCGTGCAGGTGCCGCCGGGCGAGTACGGCAAGGGGGAGTGGGCGCCCGAGGACATCAGGCCGGACGGCCCGCCCGGTGAGGTGGCCCCGGAGAGGAGAGCGTGATGTACGTCGACCCGCCGGCCCCCAGGGCGAAGGGCCGTTACGAGGCGCCCCCGATCACCTCCACGGGCCCGCTGGAGGACCCGCAGCGCGCCTGGCGCTTCAATCCCGACTACGAACGCCTGGTCACGGCATGGGAGACGGTCAAGCCGCAGCTCGACGACCTGAGGGTGGTGCTGGACAAGGCGTTCGCGCTGGCGAAGAGCCCGCAGACGTGGGACGCCCCGGTGGGCGAGCGGTACGTGGAGGACATCAGGGAGTGGCGCAACAGGCTGGCCCTTTACCGGCAGGCCGTCCTGACGTCGATCAGCGATGAGGCCGCCGACACCCCGCGCTGGGTCCAGACGACGGCGAACGCTCCGCACGCCTACCCGTCGTGAGGTCATGAGGCCGGATTTCGGGGCAGCCATCGTGTATGGGAAAAACGGACATCCGGTCGTACAGTGGGGAAATGGGTGCGGAGCCCTATTACGGCCCTGACTTCGGGCAGCTGCGTGAGCGTGACCCCGAGATCGCGCAGGTGCTGCTCGACGAGCTGGACCGGGTACGCGGCGGCATCCAGCTCATCGCCAGCGAGAACTTCACCTCGCCCGCCGTCATGGCCGCCCTGGGCTCCACCCTGACCAACAAGTACGCCGAGGGCTACCCGGGCCGGCGCTACTACGGCGGCTGCGAGGTCGTGGACCGGGCGGAGCGGCTGGCGGTGGAGCGGGCAAGGAGGTTGTTCGGGGCGGATCACGCCAACGTGCAGCCGCATTCCGGCGCGTCGGCGAACCTGGCCGCCTATGCCGCCCTGCTCCAGCCGGGCGACACGATGCTGGCGATGGCGTTGCCGCACGGCGGTCACCTGACGCACGGCTCGAAGGTCAACTTCTCCGGCCGGTGGTTCGACGTGGTCTCGTACGGGGTGCGCCGCGACACCGAACTGATCGACTACGACGAGGTGCGCGACCTGGCCCTGCGCCGGCGGCCGAAGCTGATCGTGTGCGGGGCGACGGCGTACCCGAGGCTGATCGACTACGGGGTCTTCCGCGGCATCGCGGACGAGGTGGGTGCGTGGCTGATGGCGGACGTGGCGCATCCGATCGGGCTGATGGCGGGCGGCGCGATCCCGTCGGCGGTGCCGTACGCGGACGTCGTGACGTTCACCACGCACAAGGCGCTGAGGGGACCGCGCGGCGGCGCCATCCTGTGCACGTCGGAGTTGGCGAAGCGGATCGACCGCGCGGTGTTCCCGTTCGTGCAGGGCGGCCCGCTGATGCACGTGGTGGCGGCGAAGGCGGTGGCGTTCGGGGAGGCGATGCGGCCGGAGTTCGCCGGTTACGCGCGCCGGGTGGTGGCGAACGCGCGGTCGCTGGCGGCGGCGCTGGCGGCGGAGGGGATGCGGCCCGTGTCGGGCGGCACGGACACGCATCTGGCGCTCATCGACCTGCGCGAGGTGGGGGTGTCGGGCGCCGAGGCGGAGCGCAGGTGCGCGGCGGCGGGCATCACGCTGAACCGCAACGCGGTCCCGTACGATCCGGAACCTCCGGCGGTGACGTCGGGCATCAGGGTGGGCACGCCGTGCGTGACGACCCAGGGGATGGGCGAGGAGGACCTGGCGGAAGTGGGAAAGTTGGTGGCCAGGGCGGTGCGCGGGCCGGAGGCATCGGCCGAGGTCAGGGAAAGAGTTGCGGCCCTTCTGGCCATCCATCGCCCATATCTCAGCAGATATTAAGCTGGTCTGTGTCGTTTTCCGGTCACAGCTGGCCGGTGTATCCGGGAAACTAGGGTCGTGCGCGAATACCTGTTCATGGCGCTCATCTCAGCGGCGGTGACCTACCTGCTGGTGCCGTTGGTGCGCCGCTTCGCCATCCGCATCGGCGCCATGCCCGAGGTTCGCGAGCGCGACGTGCACACCACGCCGACGCCGAGGCTCGGCGGCCTGGCGATGTACGGCGGCCTGGTGGTGGGCCTGCTGTGCGCGAGCCGATTGCCCCACAGCGGCGCGGCGCTGTCGGAGTCCGACGCCAACGCGGTCACGGCGCTCATCGTGGCCGGCGGCCTCATCACGGTGACGGGCTTCCTCGACGACTGGTGGGGCATGGACGCCTTCATCAAGCTCGGCGGGCAGATCGCGGCGGCGGGCGTGCTGGTCGCCTACGACCTGCGGCTGCTCTACATCCCGCTGCCGAAGGACTGGGGCGGCTCGACCAGCCTCGACTACACCCTCAGCACGATCATCACCATCATGGTCGTGGTCGTCACCATCAACGCGGTCAACTTCGTCGACGGCCTCGACGGGCTCGCGGCCGGCATCGTCGGCATCGCGGCCATGGCCACCTGGGCCTACTCGATCTTCCTCGCCCAGAGCATGAGCGTCGGCAACATCACGACGACCGCCGCCATCGCGGCCGTGCTCATCGGCACGTGCGTGGGCTTCCTGCCGCACAATTTCCATCCGGCGAAGATCTTCATGGGCGACACCGGCGCCATGCTGATCGGCCTGGTGCTGGCCTCCTCGATCGTCACCGTGACGCCGCTCGACCCGGCGGCCATCGAGGACATGAACAAGTTCGGGGTGCTGCTGCCGCTGATGCTGCCGGCCGCCGTGCTGGTGCTGCCGCTGGTCGACCTGATCACCGCGGTGGTGCGGCGCACGTCGCAGGGCCTGTCGCCGTTCGCCCCCGACCGCGGCCACCTGCACCACCGGCTGCTCGACATCGGCCACTCGCAGCGCCGCTCGGTCCTGATCATGTACGCGTGGGCGTTCCTTTTCGCCTTCGTCGTGGTGCTGATGTCCCGCCAGGGTGTGCCGGTGCTGCTGTTCCCGGTCTTCATCGTGCTGGCGCTGGCCGTGCTGGTGCTGATGGCGGCTCCGCGCTGGCGCGGCAGGGGCGGCTCGCGCCCGGCGTCGCGGCGTGACGAGCCCGACGACGACGGCCCGCCGACCGGCCCGATGCCGCCGATCCTGCCGGACCCGCAGGTCAGGCGGCAGATGCCGCCGCCGGGCGGCGCCGCGCACGAACGCGCGAGCACAGAGGGCAATCCGGTCATCACCGCATTTCCGCACCGTCCGTGACAGCGAACTAGAAACGGCAGGTAAAAGCGGCCTTCCGTGAGCTTGTGATATCTTTCACGAGCAGGGGCCTCCAGATGTACCGGTTCTGGAGGTAGCAAACGCTCGCTTGATAACTTGCCGATGGAGCATTGATGCAGGCCAACGACGTGCGCGTACTCAAGAGCGCCGCGATTCCGACCCTCGCGGTCGGGCTGGTCGCCGTGCTCGTGTCCCTCCTGCTGGCGGGTGGCAAGGGAGCGCTCGGAGCCGCACTCGGCACCTTGCTCGTCGGGGTCTTCTTCAGCATCAGCGTGGTGGCGGTGTCCTACGCCGCCCGGGTCTCCCCTCAGGTGATGGCCATCGCGGCGATGCTGAGCTACCTCGTCAAGGTCGTCGTCATCATGCTCGTGCTCAACGCGTTCCGCGACACCACGGCGTGGAACACGCTTGCTTTCGCTTGGTCGGTGGTGATCGGCACCATCGTGTGGACCGGTTTCGAGGTCCGCGCCTTCATGAAGACCAAGATGCTGTACGTCGACCCCGAGGCCCGGGTCCCCGGCAGAGGCGACTCATGATGCCGGTGGCCGGGTGGGGCCCGATATGACTAGCCCTCTGTCCGCCTGCTATCGTCGGGGCCGCGATGAGCGCACAGGAACGCCGACCGGAAGAAGACGGTCGCGACTTCGCCGACGCCATGTGGTCAGTCCCCAGCTATCTTCTCGCGGGGATGGCCATCTACGGCGGTCTCGGGTGGTTGCTGGACCGGTGGCTGGACATGTCCGCGTTCTTCCCCATAGGCGTGGTTCTGGGGGTTGTGCTCGCCGGCTACCTGGCCTACCGGAAGTTCAGTCGCTAACCCGGCGCAGCGATCACTTCGCCGAGGTAACTCTTGTGATCCACTACGACGTTGAAGGGAACGCCGCGTGAGTGCGCTGACGGTCCTCGCTCCTCCTGGCGATCAGTTCGGGGCGCCTACGCCAGAAGAGCTGTTCGATCTGCCCCCCATCATCGCGGGGGTCGACTGGTTCACCAAGCCGGTCCTGCTCGCGATCCTCACCTCGCTCGTGGTGATCGGTCTGTGCTGGGGCGCCTTCGGTAACCCGAAGATCGTGCCCAGGGGCCTGCAGAACGTCGTCGAGTACGGCTACATGTTCGTCCGCGACCAGGTCGCCCGGCCCTTCCTGGGCAAGGACGCCGACCAGTGGATGGGTCTGCTCGTCTCGATCTTCTTCGTGGTCCTGCTGTGGAACTTCATGGGCGTCATCCCCGTGCTGCAGTTCCCGGTGGCCTCCCACATCGCCTTCCCCGCCGTGCTCGCCCTGATCATCTACATCCTGAAGATCTATCTCGGCATGAAGCACCAGGGCGCGGTCGGCTACTTCAAGAACATGATGTTCCCCCCGGGCCTGCCCAAGTTCATCTACGTCCTGCTGGCCCCGATCGAGTTCCTGTCGAACCTGATCATCGCCCCCTTCACGCACGCGGTACGACTCTTCGCGAACATGTTCGCGGGCCACATGCTGCTGGCCTTCTTCAGCATGGTCGGCTTCTGGTTCCTGTTCGAGAAGCTGACCCCGCTGGGCGCGCCCGTCGGCGTGATCGGCGTGGTGATGACGATCATCCTGACCGGCTTCGAGATGTTCATCCAGTTCCTGCAGGCCTTCCTGTTCGCGATGCTGGCGGCGATGTACATCGGCAACTCGCTCCACGCGGAGCACTGAGAACCACCGCACGACTCACGGAATGTCCATGACCGGTGATACCCAGTCCACCGGCCGTTAAGTAAAGGAATACGAACAATGAGCGTTCTCGCTGAGGTCTCCGGCAACGTCACCGCCATCGGTTACGGTCTCGCCGCCATCGGCCCCGGCATCGGCGTCGGCATCATCTTCGGTCAGGGCGTGCAGGCCATCGCGCGCCAGCCGGAGGCGTACGGCCTGATCCGCCAGAACATGCTCCTCGGCTTCGTCCTCACCGAGGCCCTCGCCCTGATCGGCCTGGTGGCGCCGTTCATCTTCCAGGGCATCTGATCGCCCCTAGCTGACGGAAGGCTGCAATATGATCATCAAGGCAGCTACGCTCCTTGCGGCGGAATCGAGTCCGCTCATTCCGCACACGTACGAGCTCGTCGTCGGTATCTTCGCGTTCCTCGTCGTCTTCCTCGTCGTCGGCAAGATCCTCGTCCCGCGCATCCAGAAGACGCTGGCCGAGCGCACCGACGCCATCGAGGGTGGCATCAAGCGGGCAGAGGAGGCGCAGGCCGAGGCGCAGGCCCTGCAGAAGCGCTTCTCCGAGCAGCTCGAAGAGGCCCGTCGCGACGCCGCCAGGCTGCGCGAGGAGGCCCGTGAGCAGGCCGCGCAGATCAAGGCCGAGCTTCGCGAGGAGGCGCAGGCCGAGGCCCGCCGTCTCGTCGAGGCCGCGCACGCCCAGATCGAGGCCGACCGCCAGGCGGCGTTCGCCCAGCTCCGCACCGAGATCGGCCGCCTGTCGACCGAGCTGGCCGGCCGCATCGTCGGCGAGTCGCTGGAGGACGAGGCGCGCCAGAGCCGCATCGTGGACCGGTTCCTCGACGAGCTGGAGAACAGCAACGCGCAGGCGGTGCGCTGATGCTGGAGCGAACCCCCCGCGGTGAGCGGAGCGGACACGCGAGCGTGCGCGTCCGCGCGGCGAACGAGGAGCGGGTGAGCGCGCGATGAGGGGTTTGAGCAGGGCCTCGCTGGCCGAGGTCGAAGAGCGGTTCAACGCGGTCGCGGGCAGCGCCGAGCTCGGCGCGCTCTCCGACGAGCTGTTCGCGGTCGCGGATCTGCTCGACCGCGAGCACGGCCTGCGCCGCGCCCTGTCCGATCCGGCGAGGCCGGCCGGGCAGAAGTCGGGCGTGCTGCGCTCGCTGCTGCAGGGCAAGGTCGGCGAGGCCGCCCTGGCCACGGCCGAGGCCGCGGTCGCGGCCCGCTGGTCGCGCACGGGCGACCTGGCCGACGTGCTGGAGCGGCTCGGTGTCGTGGCCGCGGCGGCTGAGGCGGAGGGCCAGTCCAGGCTCGACGAGGTGGAGGACGAGCTCTTCCGCTTCGGCCGCATCGTCGCCGCCAACCCCGACCTGCGCAGGGCGCTCACCGACGCGGGCGCCTCCGAGGAGGGCAAGCGCGCGCTGCTGCACGACCTGCTCGACGGCAAGGTCGCGCCGACCAGCCTGCGCCTGGTCACGCAGCTCGTCGTGCATCCGCGAGGACGTAGTCTGGAAGCCGGTCTCGAAGAAGTCGGCCAGCTCGTGGCCCAGCAGCGCCAGCGCCTCGTGGCGGTGGTGCGCAGCGCGGTCGAGCTGTCGGATGCGCAGAAGGAGCGCCTGGCCACGTGGCTGCGCTCCTCGTACGGGCGTGATGTGCACCTGAACGTCGAGGTGGACAAGCGAGTGCTCGGTGGGTTCTCGGTCCGCATCGGCGACGAGATCATCGACACCACCATTGTGGGACGAATCGAAGAAGTCCGCCGCCGGTTGGCCGGCTAGGCGAATAGGGAGACAGAGTAGAGATGGCGGAGCTTACGATCCGGCCGGACGAGATCCGGGACGCGCTTGAGCGCTTCGTCCAGGCGTACGAACCGGAAGGCGCCGCGCGCGAGGAGATCGGGACCGTCGTCGACGCCGGCGACGGCATTGCCCATGTCTCCGGCCTTCCCTCGGCGATGGCGAACGAGCTGCTCGAGTTCGAGAACGGTACGCGCGGCCTGGCACTCAACCTCGACACCCGTGAGATCGGTGCCGTGGTCCTCGGCGAGTTCGCCGGCATCGAGGAGGGCCAGACGGTCCGCAGGACGGGCGAGGTCCTGTCCGTGCCCGTCGGCGACAACTTCCTCGGCCGCGTGGTCGACCCCCTGGGCAACCCGCTCGACGGCAAGGGAGCCATCGAGGCCGAGGGCATCCGTGCCCTTGAGCTGCAGGCCCCCTCGGTCGTTCAGAGGCAGCCGGTGAAGCAGCCGCTGCAGACCGGCATCAAGGCGATCGACGCCATGACGCCGATCGGCCGCGGCCAGCGCCAGCTGATCATCGGCGACCGTGGCACCGGCAAGACCGCGATCGCCGTGGACACCATCCTCAACCAGCGTGAGGGCTGGCTGTCGGGCGACCCCGAGCAGCAGGTCCGCTGCGTCTACGTCGCCGTCGGCCAGAAGGGCTCGACGATCGCGCAGGTCAAGGCCCGCCTGGAGGAGGCGGGCGCGATGGAGTACACCACCATCGTCGCCGCCCCGGCCTCCGACCCGGCCGGTTACAAGTACCTTGCCCCCTACACCGGCTCGGCCATCGGCCAGCACTGGATGTACCAGGGCAAGCACGTTCTGATCGTCTTCGACGACCTGACCAAGCAGGCCGACGCCTACCGCGCCGTGTCCCTGCTGCTGCGTCGCCCGCCGGGCCGTGAGGCATTCCCCGGCGACGTCTTCTACCTCCACTCCCGGCTGCTGGAGCGCTGCGCGAAGCTCTCCGCCGACATGGGCGGTGGCTCGATGACGGGCCTGCCGGTCATCGAGACCAAGGGCAACGACGTGTCGGCGTTCATCCCGACCAACGTCATCTCCATCACCGACGGTCAGTGCTTCCTGGAGACCGACCTGTTCAACGCCGGTGTCCGCCCGGCGATCAACGTCGGTATCTCGGTGTCCCGAGTCGGTGGCTCCGCGCAGGTCAAGGCCATGCGCAAGGTCTCCGGCACGCTGAAGCTGTCGCTGTCGCAGTACCGCGACCTCGAGGCGTTCGCCGCGTTCGCGTCCGACCTCGACGCCGCCTCGCTCGCTCAGCTGGAGCGCGGTCAGCGGCTGGTCGAGCTGCTCAAGCAGCCCCAGTACGCGCCGTTCCCCGTCGAGCGTCAGGTCGTGTCGGTGTGGTCCGGCACGAGCGGCGAGCTGGACGAGGTGCCGGTCGAGGACATCCGCCGGTTCGAGGGCGAGTTCCTCGACTACCTGCAGTCCTCGCACAAGGGCATCCTCGACACCATCCGCGAGACCCGCGAGATGTCCGACGACACGGTGACCGCTCTCAAGGACGCCATCACGGAGTTCAAGAAGGGCTTCACCACCTCCTCGGGTGAGCTGCTGGTCAAGGACGAGCCGGTCGCTCCGCTGGGTGCCGACGAGGTCGGCCAGGAGAAGATCAAGAAGGTCGTCCGTCCGGCGGAGAAGAAGTAGCAGATGGGTGCCCAGCTAAGGCAGCTGCGCCGGCGGATCACCTCGGTGAAGTCCACCGCGAAGATCACGCGCGCGCAGGAGCTCATCGCCTCTTCACGGATCGTGAAGGCGCAGCAGCGGATGCAGGCGGCGCTGCCGTACGAGCGTGAGATCACTCGCGCCGTCACCGGCGTCGTCAGCAACGCGGCCAGCGTCGACCATCCGCTGACCGTGGCGAAGGAGAACCCCGCCAAGGCGGGCGTGCTCATCGTCACCAGCGACAGTGGGTTCTGTGGCGGCTTCAACGCCAACGTGCTGCGCGAGGCCGAGGCCCTGCGCGGCCTGCTGGAGGGCCGCGGCCTCGACGTCGTGCCGTTCGTGACCGGCACCAAGGGCGTCACCTGGCACACCTTCCGTAACAGGGAGATGGGCGGCAGCTGGACCGGCTTCACCCGCCGGCCGGCCTACGCCGACGCCAAGGAGATCGCGAACACGCTGATCGAGTCGTTCAAGGACGACAACGGCATCGACGAGATCCACATCGTCTCGACCGAGTTCGTCTCGATGCTGACGCAGAACGTCGCGGTCAAGCGCGTCCTTCCGCTGGAGGTCGAGGAGACCGAGGCGACGGAGTCCACCGTGATCCCGCCGTACTTCGAGTTCGAGCCGACCGCGGGCGACGTGCTGGAGACGCTGCTGCCGCGCTACGTGGAGTCGCGCATCTTCACGGCGCTGCTGCAGTCCGCGGCCTCCGAGGAGGCCGCGCGGCGGCGCGCGATGAAGTCGGCGACCGACAACGCCAACGAGCTGATGCGGGTGCTCACCCAGCAGATGAACCAGGCTCGCCAGGCCGAGATCACCCAGGAAATCAGCGAGATCGTCGGTGGCGCCAACGCGCTCGCTGACGCCGCAGCGGGGAAAGAGTGAAATGACTGCAGAGGCTGTAGAAACTGTGGAAGCCCCCGCGGCCGGCACTGGCCGCGTGGCACGTGTCACCGGCGCCGTCGTCGACGTGGAGTTCCCCGTCGATGCGATGCCCGACATCTACAACGCGCTCAACGTCGAGGTGACCCTCGGTGGCGAGACCAAGACCCTGACGCTCGAGGTCGCCCAGCACCTGGGCGACAACCTCGTGCGCGCCATCTCCATGCAGCCCACCGACGGCCTGGTCCGCGGCCAGGCGGTGAGCGACTCCGGCGCCCCGATCTCGGTGCCGGTCGGCGACGTCGTCAAGGGCCACGTGTGGAACGCGCTGGGCGAGACGCTCGACGTGCCGACCTCCTCGCTGAAGGTCGAGGAGCGCTGGCCGATCCACCGGCCGTCGCCCCCCTTCGACCAGCTCGAGTCCCGCACCGAGCTGCTGGTCACCGGCATCAAGGTCATCGACCTGCTCACCCCCTACGTGCAGGGTGGGAAGATCGGCCTGTTCGGCGGCGCCGGCGTGGGCAAGACGGTGCTCATCCAGGAGATGATCCGCCGTGTCGCCCGTAACTTCGGCGGTACGTCGTGCTTCGCCGGTGTCGGCGAGCGCACCCGTGAGGGCAACGACCTCTGGCTGGAGATGGAGGAGGCGGACGTCCTCAAGGACACCGCGCTCGTCTTCGGCCAGATGGACGAGCCGCCGGGCACCCGTCTGCGGGTCGCCCTGTCGGCGCTGACGATGGCGGAGTACTTCCGCGATGTGCAGAAGCAGGACGTGCTGCTGTTCATCGACAACATCTTCCGCTTCACGCAGGCCGGTTCCGAGGTCTCGACGCTGCTCGGCCGTATGCCGTCCGCCGTGGGTTACCAGCCCACGCTGGCCGACGAGATGGGTGTGCTCCAGGAGCGCATCACCTCGACGCGTGGTCACTCGATCACCTCCATGCAGGCGATCTACGTCCCCGCGGACGACATCACCGACCCGGCGCCGCACAACGCGTTCGCGCACCTCGACGCGCAGACCGTGCTCTCGCGGCCCATCTCCGAGAAGGGCATCTACCCCGCGGTGGACCCGCTCGACTCCTCCTCCCGCATCCTCGACCCGCAGATCGTGGGCGAGGAGCACTACGCGGTGGCCCAGGAGACCAAGCGGATCCTGCAGAAGTACCGCGAGCTCCAGGACATCATCGCGATCCTCGGTATCGACGAGCTGTCCGAAGAGGACAAGGTCACCGTCCAGCGGGCCCGCCGCATCGAGCGCTTCCTGTCGCACCCGATGTACGCGGCCGAGGCCTTCACCGGCCAGCCGGGCGAGACCGTGCCGCTGGACGAGACCATCGCCTCGTTCAAGGGCCTGTGCGCCGGCGAGTACGACCACCTGCCCGAGCAGGCGTTCTTCATGGTCGGTGGCATCGAGCAGGCCATCGCCAAGGCCAAGGAACTCGAGCGTCGCTAATCGCCCCACGGTGGTGGTACGGCAGGAGCGCCGTGCCACCACCTGATCGGAAAGGAACCTACACAAGTGGCGAAGCTACGCGTAGGGGTTGTCTCACCCGAGCGTGAGATCTGGTCGGGCGAGGCCGACATGGTGATTGCCAAGACCGTGGACGGCGAGATCGGTATTATGCCGCAACACGCACCTGTGCTCGGCGTCCTCGTCGAGGGCGGGGTGCTGCGCGTGAAGCGGGAAGGCGAGCCGGAGCTGGTGGCGGCGGTGCACGGGGGCTTCATCTCCGTCGCCGACGACGAGGTCTCCGTGCTGGCCGAGGTGGCCGAGCTCGGCTCCGAGGTCGACGTGGCGGCGGCTCGTGACGCTCTCGACCGGGCCCAGGCCTCGATCGAGGCCAACCAGGAGGACGCCGACGCGGCCGTCGAGGCCAAGCGTGCCAGGGCCCGCCTGCGTGCGGCGGGCGAAGAGGTTTAATAGCACCTATCAAGCGGGCTCAGGGGGCGGCATGGTGGCGACGGTTGTGATTCTCGTAGTGCTACTTGCCGCCCTCATCGTCGTGCGGGGGGCCATGCTGTCCCGCGCGCGTGGGAGCGTACCGTGTCGGCTGCGCGTGGGGGAGCGCGGATGGCAGAGCGGGGTGGCCCGCTACGCCGACGGGGAGCTCCACTGGATCCCGCTGCTGGGCGTCCGACTCAGGCCGCGTCACGCTATCGCGAGGCGCGGCCTTGTCGTATCCGCCCGCAGGGAGGTCGACGGCGGCCTGTTCGCGGTCGACTGCTCGGGCAGCACCCGGGGCATCTCGCTGGCGATGAGCGCCGACGCCATGACCGGGTTCCTGGCCTGGCTGGAGTCGGCGCCGCCGAGCGCTTATCTGGACGTCGCCTAGCGGGTGCCGCCTGGCTTCCAGAGGATCTCCCTGCCGTCGTGGGCGACGCGGCAGGCGATGAACAGCAGGTCCGACAGGCGGTTGAGGTATTTCGCGGTCAGCGGGTTGGTGTCGTCGTGCGCCCGCATGGCCGCCCACGCCGAGCGCTCGGCACGGCGTACGGTGACGCGGGCGACGTGCAGGGCGGCCGTGGCGGGGTCGCCGCCGGGCAGGATGAAGCTCCGCAGCGGCTTGAGGCCGGCGTTGAAGCGATCGCACTGCTCCTCCAGCCACTCGATGTACGACGCCTCGACCCGCAGCGGCGGGAACTCGGGCTCGGCCACGACCGGCGTGGCGAGGTCCGCCCCCACGTCGAACAGTTCGTTCTGCACCCTGACCAGCACCTCCGCCAGCTCGGCGGGCAGCGTGCCGTGTGACAGCGCGACGCCCAGGTGGGCGTTGGCCTCCTCGACGTCGGCGTAGGCGACGAGCCGGGGGTCGGTCTTGTGGGTGCGGCTGCCATCGACCAGCGACGTGGTGCCGTCGTCACCGGTACGGGTGTAGATGCGGGAGAGTACGACCGGTTTGTCCTTGTCGGCGCGCGTCATGGGCACAGCGTAATGACAAATGTCATCGGGATCGGACGCGGGATGCACCTCGGGCCGGTGATTTCTCCGACTGGCCGGGCCAATGGGGCAAACGCCACCATGGACGCATGACGAAGGAGATGACCTGATGCTCGAGATCAGCGAGCTGCGCAAGACTTTCGCGGGTGGTCCCGGCGCCCCGGGCGGCAAGCTCGCCCTCGACGGCGTCAGCTTCAGCGTACGGCCGGGCGAGATGTACGGCTTCGTCGGCGCGAACGGCGCCGGCAAGACCACGACGATGCGCATCGTGATGGGCGTGCTCCAGGCCGACTCCGGCTCGGTGAGCTGGCAGGGCAGGCCGCTCGGCTACGACGCCCGCCAGCGCTTCGGCTACATGCCGGAAGAGCGCGGGCTGTACCAGAAGATGCGGGTGGGCCAGCAGATCGAGTACTTCGGCCGGCTGCACGGCCTGAGCGCCACGGCCGCCAAGAAGGCCACCGACGACCTGCTGCAGCGCCTGGGACTGATCGAGCGCAGGAACGACGCCGTGCAGGCGCTGTCACTGGGCAACCAGCAAAGGGTCCAGCTCGCGGTGGCGCTGGTGCACGATCCCGAGGTGCTGATCCTCGACGAGCCGTTCTCCGGGCTCGACCCGATCGCGGTGGACGCGCTCGCCGCGGCGCTGCAGGAGCGCTGCAGGAGCGGCGTGCCGGTGATCTTCTCCAGCCACCAGCTGGAGCTGGTGGAGCGGCTGTGCGACTCCGTGGGCATCGTCTCGTCCGGCCGCATGGTGGCCACCGGCACGGTGGAGGAGCTGCGCGCGGCCGAGGGCGGCACGACGGTGGTGGCCGTCCGGGACCCGGCGCCCGGCTGGGCCGACGGCCTGCCCGGCACGGTCACGGTCGACGGCGATCTGCACATCCTTCGCACGAACACGGGTGACGGCCAGGAGCTGCTGCGCCGCGCCATGAAGGCGGGCGCGGTCGAGCGCTTCGGCGCCGAGCACCCGTCGCTCACCGAGATCTTCAAGGAGGCCGTGGCGTGAACGGACTGATGCTGGTCGCCGGGCGTGAGATCACCACGCAGGTCAGGACCAAGGGGTTCGTGATCGGCCTGATCATCACGGCGGTGCTGGTGGGGCTGCTGTCGTACGCGCCCAAGCTGTTCGACGGCGGTGACTCCTACACGGTGGGCACCGTCAACTCCGAGCAGTTGCCGCTGGACCGGGCGGCGCCGGACATCACGTTCGAGTGGCGCCAGTTCGCCGACGAGGCGGCGGCCAAGACCGCCGTGCTGGCGGGCGACGTGGACGCGGTGCTGGTCGACGGCACCAGGGTGCTCACGGACGGCGAGATCGACCAGGAGCTCGGCGTGCTCATGCAGAGCGTGAACCGGGAGGTCAAGCTCGGCGCCGCGGGGGTGAACATCCCGCCGCTGCAGGTCCAGTCGGTGGGTGCGGACACGCGTTACGAGGCGGCCAGGACGGGCATCGCGACGGTCCTCGTCTTCGTGCTCTTCTTCATGATCATCGGTCAGGTCGTGATGGTGGCCATGGGCGTGGTCGAGGAGAAGGGCAGCCGCATCGTCGAGATCCTGCTGGCCTCGGTGCGGCCGTGGCAGCTGCTCGGCGGCAAGATCCTCGGCCTGGGCGTGGTCGGTCTGATCAATCTGGTGACGATCCTGGTCGTCGGCCTGGTCGCGGCCTCGGCCTCGGGCCTCGCCGCGGACTTCCCGCCCGGCATGACCGGGCTCGTGGTGGCGGTCGTGCTCTGGTTCGTGCTCGGTTACGCCTTCTTCGCCACGCTGGCGGCGGCCTCCGGCTCGCTGGTCTCGCGGCAGGAGGAGGTCAACACCGTGATGACGCCGCTCACCATGGTCATCATGGGCACGTACTTCGTGGCCTTCTACGCCGGCAACGAGCCCACGAGCACGCTGGCCACGGTCGGGTCGTTCATCCCGCCCTTCTCCTCGATGATCATGCCGGTGCGGATGGCCGCGACCGAGGTGCCGGTGTGGCAGGTGGCCGCGTCCATGGGGCTCATGATGCTGGGCGTGGCGGGCGTGCTGGCCTTCGGGGCGACGGTGTACCGCCGGGCCGTGCTGCGGACGGGGGCGCGGCTCAAGCTCACCGAAGTCCTCCGTACGCGGTAGATGGACACGATCGAACAGGCGCGTGCGATCACCAAGAGGGTGCTCGGGTTCGCCTTCCTCGCCTCCTGGATCCTGATCGGCCTGGCCGTCTTGAGCGCACTCGCCGACGGTCAGTTCGTCGGGTGGCGGGTGGCGCTGGGCGCGGTCGCCGCGGCCGGCTTCACCTGGGTCGCCTGGCAGGTGGTGGACGAGCTCCTGGACCGCCGCTACCCCACCAGGAAGGTGGGGATGGCGGCGGTCCTCGCCGTGCTCGCGGCAGCCCTGGGCGGGGCCCAGCCGGTCGGGTGGGGTTTCCTGCTCCTGTGCTGGTTGTCGATCGCCGTGCTGGAGATCCCCAAGCGCTGGTCGTACGTGGTGGCGGCCGGCACGTGGGTGACCGGGGTGGGCCTGTCGGCGCTCAGCGGCGGGACGATGCTGTCGGAGATGTTCTCCGGCATGACCCTGATCCAGCGGTTGTTGCTCGACGCGATGGCGTACGGCCTGCTGTGTGTGATCATCCCGCCCTCCAACCGGGTGTGGATGTGGATCTGGAGGCTGGCCGTCGAGGCGCACCGGGGCAAGGAGGCGCACACCAGGCTGGCGCTGGCCGAGGAGCGGCTGCGCTTCTCCCGCGACCTGCACGACCTCGTCGGACATCAGCTCTCCGCCATCGCGGTCAAGACCGAGCTGGCGGTACGCCTGTCGGACGTGGACGCCGGCGCGGCCAAGGCCGAGATGGCCGAGGTGAACGCGCTGACCAGGAAGGCGCTCAAGGAGCTGCGGCAGGCCGTGCGCGGCTACCGCGAGCTTGACTTGACCGCTGAGCTGAATAGCGTGAAAAGTGTGCTCGAAGCGGCGGGGGTCCGCTGCGAGGTGGCGCTGCCCCACCGCGAGTCACCGGACGGAGTGGCGCCGGTGTTCGCGTTCGCGGTGCGCGAGGCGGTGACGAACGTGCTGAAGCACAGCACGGCGACCTTCTGCGACATCTCCTTCCGGTTCACTGCGGACGAGGCCGAGCTGACCGTGCGCAACGACGGTGTGGCCCGCAGGAAGGCGGCCGACCTGGGCAGTGGCCTGGCGGGGCTGAGCGAGCGGCTGGCGGCCGTGGGAGGCGCGATGACCGCCCAGCCGACAGGAGACGGACAATTCCTGCTACGAGCGGTCGTGTCACTCCCGATGGCTGGGTAGGGAGATGGTGAGGTTTTACCTCGTCATGCGCTGTACGCAGCGCTGTGACCACGCCGTGTGCGTGACTGAGGAGGTGGCATGCGCGTCCGGGGCAATCCGCGGGCCCAGGTGGTGAGGATCGGTGCCCGGCTCGACGCCGGCACGTCGGCGGGGGTGCGCGAGCGGCTGCACGAGGCGCTCGACTCCGGCGAAGGAGACCTGATCCTCGATCTCTCCAAGCTGGAGATGATCGACGCGACCGGGCTCGGTGTGCTCGTGGGCGCTCATCGGCGCGCGATCAGCGTGCGACGCCGCCTCGTCCTTCGGGGGGTGCCACCGCGGATCATGCGGATCCTCGCGGTGACCCGGCTGAATCGGGTGCTGAACGTGGAGGTTCCCGAGGCCGCGGTGGCCTGATGTGACATATCGGAGCGGGCGACGATCAGCCGTCGCCCGCTCTTTTTCTGCATTGACTAAATGGCGATTTCGGCCGGGTCACTCCGGCTGCAAATGTGCAATGGTATTGAACGGACGATCAGGTGGGGCCCAGTGCGCGGTTGAAGATGTGCACCGCGACCTCGACGAGTTCGTCGATCTCCGGTTGATCGTCGGCCAGCAGCCATTCGATGAGCAGCTCTTGTAAGGCCCCTATGGCGCCCAGCGCGACCAGCCGCCGATTGAGGCCGCCGGCGAGCGGGAAATCGGCGGACGCCTCCTCGACGAGCTTGGCGAAGGAGCCGATCGCACGCTGGCGGGACAGGGCCAGGACGTCGCCTGATCGGCGTACTTCGACGTGCATGATGCGCGCTCGCCGCCAGTCGGCGGTGGCGAACTCGATATACGCGCGAATGCCGGCCGTCACCCGGCCGTCGAGCGTGGCAGGCGCGTCCTGAACGGCCTTCGCGACGACGGCCAGGCTTTCGTCCACGCAGCGCTCGTGCAACGCCTGCAGCAACTCTTCGCGGCCGCCGAAACATTCGTAGAAGGCCCTGTTGGAGATCCGCGCCTCCGAGCAGAGCCTTTCGATGGTCGTCGCCGCGAAACCCGGCTTCGCGTATAGCGTGTACGCGGCCGTCATCAGCCGCTCTCGTCTGTCTGCCAGCCTTTGCTCAGCCGACATTCCCCGGTAAGACCGGTTCACATTCCACCCGTCCAACATGATCGTGGCCCCCAGAGCACACAATTATGGACGGATGATCGGATCTGGGAAAGGGTAAGAAGATTACCTTTTACGTCTTCCATGCAAGAACGTGACAAGCCTGACCAGTCGCTCAAGTTCGGCGGGGCCCCTGTTGAACGAGGTGATGTTCATCCCCGGCATCGCGAAGCGCTGCCGCGAGATGGCCTTGGGCCTGGCGAATTCCCGCAATCCGTCGGCGCCGTGGATGCGGCCGAACCCCGAGTCGCCGACTCCGCCGAACGGCAGCGAGGGCACTCCCGCGAACGAGATGACCGAGTTGATGGCCGTCATGCCGCTGCGCATCAGGCGGGCCAGCTCGGTGGCGCGGCGGGCGTTGCGGCTGAAGATGGTGCCGCCCAGCCCGTACGCCGAGGCGTTGGCCAGCTCCAGCGCCTCCTGCGCGTCGCGGGTGCGGCGGACGGTGATGGTCGGGCCGAAGGTCTCCTCGCGGACGGCGGGGGAGTCCTCGGGCACGTCCTCGACGATCACCGGATCCACGTACGGCGCCCTGACCGCGCCGGAGCCGCCGGTGACCGTCCTGCCCGCCTTGACCGCGTCGTCGATGTGCCGCTTGATGACGTCCACCTGGCCCGGCATGGTGATCGGGCCGTAGTCCTCGCCCGCCTTCAGCCGGGCCGCCCGGCCGGTCAGCTCGCGCATGAAGCCGTCGTAGACCGCGTCCACCACGTAGACCCGCTCGACGCCCACGCAGGTCTGGCCGGCGTTCGACATGGCGCCCCACAGGCAGGCGTCGGCGGCGGCGGCGAGGTCGGCGTCGGCGTCCACGATGAAGGCGTCCTTGCCGCCGCACTCGGCGACGATCGGGGTGAGGTTCTCGGCGCAGGCCGCCATCACCCGCTTGGCCGTCGCGGTGGAGCCGGTGAAGGCCACCTTCTTCACCCGGGGGTCGCCGGCCAGCGCCGCGCCGGTCTCGCCGAGGCCCGTGACGGTCTGGAAGACGTCGTGCTCCGGCACCGACTCCCTGAACAGCTCGGCCAGGCGCACCCCGATGCCGGGGGTCAGCTCGCTGGGCTTGAACACGACGGCGTTGCCGGCCGCGAGCGCGTACGCGATGGAGCCCATGGGGGTGAAGACCGGGTAGTTCCACGGGCCGATGACGCCGACGACGCCGAGCGGCAGGTATTCGAGGGTGGCGGCCAGGTTGAGGCCGATCATGCCGGTGTTGACCCGGCGGCGGCCGAGCACCTTGGCGGCGTTGCGGGCCGCCCAGTCGAGGTGGGTGACGGCCAGGACCAGCTCCAGCGTGGCGTCGCCGACGGGCTTGCCGTTCTCCTCGTGCACCAGCGCGGCCAGCTCCCTGATGTGCTGGGTGAGCACCGCCTTGTAGTCGAGCAGCCGGCGCCTGCGCTCGGCGTGGCCCAGCGCGGCCCACCACGCGGCGGCCGTCTCCGCCCGGCCCACGGCCTCGTGCACGGCCTCGGGAGTGGCCTTCGGGTGGCTCCCGACGACCGCGCCGGTCGCCGGGTTGAGTGAGTCGAACGTCAGGGTCGTCATGGCGTCACGATAATCCGGTAAGCCACCGCTTACCAGAATGTCCGGAGACGTCCGTGGCGGCCGCTGAAGGCGGGGCCGCCGTAGAGGGCCTGGCCGGTGGGCGTTCGGCCCGCAGGGGCGCGTGCAGCGCCGTGCACGGGCGCTCAGAACAGCGTGGGGTTCTCCGGCTCGATGCCGCGCAGGGCGTCGTAGTCGAGGGTGACGCAGCCGATGCCGCGGTCGGCGGCGAGGACGCGGGCCTGCGGCTTGATCTCCTGGGCCGCGAACACCCCGCGTACGGGCGCCAGGAGCGGATCGCGGTTGAGCAGCTCCAGATAGCGAGTGAGCTGCTCGACCCCGTCGATCTCGCCCCGGCGCTTGATCTCCACCGCCACCGTCGCGCCCGAGGCGTCGCGGCACAGGATGTCGACGGGACCGATGGCCGTCATGTATTCGCGGCGGATGAGGGAGTAGCCGGGGCCGAGCGTCGTGATGTGCTCGGCGAGCAGCTCCTGCAGGTGGGCCTCGACGCCGTCCTTGATCAGGCCCGGGTCGACGCCCAGCTCGTGACTGGAGTCGTGGAGGATCTCGGCCATCGTCAGAACCAGCTTCTCGCCGGTCTTGCCGTGGGTGACCGTCCAGGTCTCGCCGTCCTCTTTGAGCTTGCACGGCGGATTCATCCAGTTGAGCGGCTTGAAGGCGCGGTCGTCGGCGTGGATGCTCACGCTGCCGTCGGCCTTGATGAGCACGAGTCTTGGGGCCATCGGCAGGTGAGCCGTGAGCCGTCCGATGTAATCCACGCTGCAGCGCGCGATGACCAGCCGCATGACCGTCCACCTTAGTGCCTCTGGAAAACTGAAGGCATGGCGTTCGAACGGGTGGGTGTGGTCGGCCTGGGCACGATGGGGGCCGGCATCGCGGAGGTGTTCGCACGGGCGGGGCTGCGCGTGCTCGGTGTCGAGGCCGACGCAGAGGCGCTCGCGCGCGGCCGCTCGCTGCTGGAGGGCTCCACTGGGCGGGCGCTCGACAAGGGCAGGCTCACCGGGGAAGAACGCGCCGCGATCCTGGGCCGGGTCACGCTGACCACCTCCAGGGAGGACCTGCGCGAGGCCGATCTCGTCATCGAGGCCATCCCCGAGCACCTCGACCTCAAGCTCGCGCTCTTCGCCGACCTCGATCGCATCTGCAAGCCCGAGACCGTGCTCGCCACCAACACCTCGTCCCTGTCCGTGACGGCGATCGCCGCCGCCACCGGGCGGCCAGGCCGCGTCGTCGGCCTGCACTTCTTCAACCCCGCGCCGGTCATGCGGCTGGTCGAGGTGGTGCGCACCGTGCTGAGCGAGCCCGGCGTCGTCGACGAGGTCGCCGGGCTGGCGGGCCGGCTCGGCAAGACCGCCGTGACCGTGGGCGACCGGGCCGGGTTCGTGGTCAACCGGCTCCTGCTGCCCTACCTCAACCACGCCGCCGTGCTGCTGGAGCTGGGCGTGGCCACCCGCGACGACATCGACGCCGTCATGCGGCTCGGCGCGGGGCTGCCCATGGGGCCGTTCACGCTGCTCGACCTGATCGGGCTCGACACCGCGTACGAGATCATGGGAGTGCTCCACGACGAGACCCGCGACCGGCGCCACGCGCCGTCGCCGCTGCTGCGCGAGCTGGTCACCGCCGGGCGGCTGGGCCGCAAGTCGGGCGCCGGGTTCTACTCCGGCGAGCCGCCACGTGCCCCTGACGGCGGGTCGCGGCCGGGGGTGACGGCGTTCGAGGTGGCCGGGCCTGGGGCCGACGAGCTGGCCGAGCGGCTCGGCGCGGCCGGGTTCAAGCGGTCGGGCGACGATCCCGACGTCGTGCTGCGGCTGGCCGACCGGCCGGTGGTCGAGCACGCCGTACGCCTGCGCGACCCCGCCAAGCTGGTCGGCGTGCGGTTGCACGGCGACCGGGCGGCCGAGCTGGCCGTCACCGCGCTCACCTCGCCCGCCGCCGTGGCCGCCGCGAGCGACCTGATGAAGGTGCTGGGCCTCGCGGCCGTGCCGTGCAAGGACCGCGCCGGGTTCGTCGCCGACGCGTTGCTGCTGCCCTACCTCAACGACGCCGTCCGCATGTACGACGCCGGCTACGCCTCCATCGCCGACATCGACACCGCCATGCGCCTGGGCTGCGGCTACCCCGCCGGGCCCTTCGCGACCATGGAGACCATGGGCCTCGCCCGCGTACGCGACGGCCTGCGCGCCCTCTACGCCGAGTACCGCGAGCCCGCCTTCGCCCCCGCCCCCCTGCTCGATCAGCTCGTCGTCGCCGGCGCGAGCACGTTCCCCCGCTCATGAGCCCCCGCCGCGCCCGCCGCAGGGAGTCCACCCGCCCCTTCGGCTTCCCGACCGGGCTGGACAAGGTGGAGGAGTGGCCCGACGGCGAGTGGAAGGTCCGCGTGCTCACCGGTGCCTCCTCGACGAAGAACTACCGCTGTCCCGGCTGCGATCAGGAGATCCGCAGCGGGCAGCCGCACCTGGTGGCCTGGCCCAACTGGCCGGGCGGCGACGAGGAGCGCCGCCACTGGCACCAGGCCTGCTGGCGTAAGAGACTCGACCGCGGCCCGGGCCGCACCCGCTACTGAAGGGATCGATGTGGAGATTCGCGCGGCGACCGTGCTGCCCGCCCGGCGCGAGCCGATCGAGCTGCACACGGCCGACGGCCTGACCCTGGTCGGCGAGCTGGCCCAGCCCCTCGACCGGCCGCCGGTGGCGACGCTGGTCACCCTGCACCCGCTGCCCACCCACGGCGGGTTCATGGACAGCCACGTCTACAAGAAGGCGGCCAACCGGCTGCCCGCGCTGGCCGACCTGGCCGTGCTGCGCTTCAACACGCGCGGCACCTCCTCCGAGCGCGGCACCTCACAAGGCACGTTCGACGGAGGCGAGGGCGAGCGGTTCGACGTGGCGGCGGCCCTCGAATACGCCGAGTTCCACGACCTGCCCCGCGTCTGGGTCGTCGGCTGGTCGTTCGGCACCGAGCTGACGCTGAAGTGGGCGCACGACCCGCTGGTCGAGGGGGCGATCCTGCTGTCGCCGCCGCTGCACAGGGCCACCGACGCCGACCTCGACAAGTGGGCGGAGTTCGGGCGGCCGCTGGTGGCGCTGGTGCCGGAGTTCGACGACTACCTGCGGCCCGACGAGGCCAAGGCGCGCTTCGCGCGGGTGCCGCAGGCCGAGGTGATCGGCGTCGACGGGGCCAAGCACCTGTGGGTGGGGGAGCCGTACGTACGGATCGTGCTCGACGAGATCGTCCGGCGGGTCAACCCCGCCGCGTCGCCGCTGCCCACGGAGGTATGACGGTTCTCTCCATCGTGCCCGCCCGCGCTGAAGAGAATTTTGAGCATTATGAGCAGAACTCTGGTGTTCGCGATCGACGCGGGTGAAAATCCGATCATCACGTGAAGATCGTGGAGACGCCGGGCGTTCGCATGTCCGCGCGTCATCCCTGCTCAGCATGGGCGAGGCACGTATGCGATTAGTGCACGGGCTGGTGGCGGCGGCGTTATCGATCACGACTCTGGCGGTGGCACCACCTTCGGTGGCGGAAGAGGCACCAAGTCCCAGCCCTCCGGCTGGGCGGGCTGCTCCACCGCAGCCGGCCGACCCCGAGCGGGCCGCGGCCGCGCGGGCCCGCCGTGACGGGCGGCCGGTCGAGGTGGAGGCGCTGCGCAGCGAGACCCGTACGGTCTTCGCCCAGCCCGACGGCACCATGAAGATGGAGCTGAACGTGCGCCCGGTCCGCGTCCGCAAGGACGACCGCTGGGTGCCCGTGGACACCACGTTGCACCTGCGCCCCGACGGCGCGGTCGAGCCGGTCGCCGCGGCGGTAGGGCTGACGTTCTCCGGCGGCGGCGACCGCGCGCTCGCCCGCCTCTCGCGCGGCGGCAAGTCGATGGAGCTGGGCTGGACCGGCCCGCTGCCCACCCCCACGCTGAGCGGCGACACCGCCACCTACGCCGAGGTCAGGCCCGGCGTGGACCTCCAGGTCACCGCCGACGTGGACGGCTTCTCCCACGTGCTGGTCGTCAAGTCGCGGGCCGCGGCCGAGAGCCTGACCGAGCTGGCGTACCCGCTCGCCGCACAAGGGCTGGAGCTGGAAACCGACGCGGCCGGCAACCTGGAGGCGATCGACGGCAACGGCGGCACGCTGTTCATCGCGCCGACCCCCAAGATGTGGGACTCGAAGGGCCTGCCCGACCAGAAGGCGTTCAAGGAGGGCCGCTCACCCGAGGCCCGCGAGGCCGTCATGGACGTGGAGCTGAAGGACAAGAAGCTGCGGCTGCGGCCGGATCGCAGGATGATGACCGATCCCGGCACGAAGTTCCCCATCTACCTCGACCCGTACTTCTCGGCCGCGCGCAACGCCTGGACGGCCGTGTGGAGCAACTGGCCCAACTCCAACTACCTCAACTCCAGCGACGTCGCCCGCGTGGGGCACGTCGAGTCGCAGAAGAACCGCTCGTTCTTCCAGATGAACACCGGCTCGACCATCCACGGCAAGCAGATCATCTCGGCGACGCTGCGCACGTACGAGACGTGGTCGTACTCCTGCAGCGCCCGCAAGGTCGAGGCGTGGGCCACCAACACCATCAGCAAGTCCACCACCTGGAACAAGCAGCCCTCCTGGGTGACCAAGCTGGACACCAAGAACGTCGCCAAGGGCTGGGGCACGAGCTGCAAGCCCGGCGGCGTGGAGTTCAACGTCACGCCGCAGGTCGTCAACGCCGCCGCGAACAACTGGGCGAACGTCACGATCGGCCTGCGCGCCACCAGCGAGACCGACGTCTACGCGTGGAAGAAGTTCAGGAACAACCCGAGCCTGAACATCGAGTACAACTCCTACCCCGGCGTCCCCGCGGCCGCCGACGTGTGGTCGGACCCGGGCGGCCCCTGCGTCTCCGGTGACGACCGGCCGGTCATCAGCACCGCCACGCCCAAGCTGTGGGCCAGGCTGAAGGACGCCGACAACTCGGTCAAGGGCCGCTTCGAGTGGTACGACGAGGCCGGCACCAAGACCGGCGAGTACGTCACCCCCTCCGGCTCGTCGGGCACCGCCTTCTCCGCCACGATCCCGCAGGCGCTCTTCGCCGACGGCGCGCTCGTCCGCTGGCGGGTGCGGGCCGAGGACGGCAAGGCCAACAGCGCGTGGAGCCCGTGGTGCGAGGCCACCGTAGACGCCACCGCCCCCGGCAGGGAGCCGGTCGTCACCTCCACGGACTACACGGAGAACGGCTGGAGCGACGGCGCCGGTCTGGCGGGCGCGTTCACCTTCGACCCCGACGGCGTCACCGACGTGGCCGCCTACGTCTACGGCCTGGACACCACGCCGAAGACCGAGGTGGCGGCGGGCGCCGACGGCCGGGCCACGATCCGGCTCACCCCGTCGCACGACGGCCCCAACGTGCTGGCCGTGCGCAGCAAGGACCGCGCGGGCCAGCTCGGCCCCATCCGCATCTACGTCTTCAACGTCAACCCTGGGCGGGCGCCCGCCGCCCACTGGACGATGGACGACGGCCAGGGCGGCGCCGCCGCCGACGCCACAGGGGCGCACCCCGCCACGCTGTACGGCGCCACCTGGACCTCGGGCCGCACCGGCGGCGCGCTCCGGCTGGCCGGCGCCTACGCCCAGGCGTCAGGGCCGGTCGTCGACACCACCCGCAACTACACCGTCGCCGCGTGGGCCCGCCTGACCGGCACCGCCGGCGACGCCACCGTCCTCACCCAGGAGGGCACGAGGACGGGCGCGTTCGCGCTGCAGTACGCCACGGCCGACAACCGCTGGGCGCTGGTCGCGCCCGGCTCCGACACGGACGGCGCACCCGCCGCCCGTGCCCTGTCGGCCGCCGCGCCACGCCTCAACGAATGGGTCCACCTGACCGGCGTCCACGACTCCGCGGCGGGCCGGATCTCGCTCTACGTGAACGGCAGGCTGGAGGGCACCGCCGCCGTCACCACCGCATGGAACGCCACAGGCCCCCTGACGATCGGCCGCGGAAAGGTCGCCGGGGCGGCTTCGGGCCACTGGCCCGGGGACGTCGACGAGGTGCGCGTCTATGACCGCGCGCTGTTCGCCGACGAGGTCGCCGATCTGGTCAACAGCGCTGCCACGCTGGTCGGCCACTGGAAGCTGGACGAGGAGTCCGGCTCGTCGGCGGCCGACTCCTCGGGCCGGGCGACCGCCGCGTCGCTGTCCGGAGCCGCCTCGTGGACGTCGGGCTGGCTGGACGGGGCACTCGCGCTCGACGGCGTCAACGGGCACGCCCAGACCGGCGGTCCCGTGGTGGACACCAGGTCGAGCTTCACCGTCACCGCCTGGACCCAGCTCGACTACCTTCCTGCCCGCGACAGCGCGGCCGTGGCCCAGCCCGGCAGCAGGGCCGCCGGGTTCCAGCTCGGCTTCGACAAGGAGCAGGGCAGATGGACGCTCGGCATGGCGGCCGCCGACACCGACGCCGCCGCCCTCGTACGGACGCGCTCCGACGCCATCCCCAACCCGATGGAGTGGACGCACGTGGCCGGCGTGTACGACGCGCTCGCCGGTCAGCTGCGGGTCTACGTCAACGGGCGGCTGGCCTCCACCACCGTCACCAGCCACCTGAGCACGTGGAACGCCACCGGGCCCGTGCAACTCGGGCGGACGAAGCTGGCGGGCGCCTTCACCGGCTACTGGCCGGGGGCCGTGGACGACGTCCGTGCGTATGACGGGGCGCTGAGCGCGGAGCAGATCGCCGCGCTCGCCGCCCAGTGATCGGCTGATCTGAGGGCCCGGCGGCTCGAAGACGAAGACGAGGTACGTCTCGTACGCCGCCGGGCCCTCGGCGCGGCGGGCGTTGACCGCGTGCAGCGCGTCGAGGAGGAAGCCGGCGTTGGTGGGCCGGCGTTGGTGGCGTCGGGAAGGGCGGGACGCTTTCCTGCCAGGTTTCACCTCGGGGGCCCGGGACGGTCGCGCCTGGATTGTGCGGGTGTTTTATGCGGCGGGCAAAGTCACTTTTAGGGCGGACATTAGCTGTGTGCGGCATTTAGCGAGATATTTGGCATGGGCCATTGAGTGAATGTCGCCGTGAACCGCGTTACCGTGAGGTCCGTGCAGCTCTACACGAGATCGGCCGGGACCGGAATCCCGCTTGTGCTGCTTCATGCGTTCCCGCTCTCGTCCGCCATGTGGCTGGCCCAGCGCGAAGGGCTAGCCAAGGTCTGCCGCGTCATCACGCCTGACCTGCGCGGCTTCGGCGGGTCGCGGCTGGGCGACGACGAGCCGTCACTCGACCTGATGGCCGACGACGTCGCCGCCCTGCTCGACGCGGAGGGCATCGACAAGGCCGTGATCGGCGGACTGTCCATGGGCGGCTACGTGACCATGGCGTTCTGCCGGCGGCATCCCGACCGGGTGCTCGGCGTCATCCTGGCCGACACCAAGGCCAGCCCCGACCCGCCCCCGGCCAGGGACAACCGCGAGCGCATCGCGCAGGCCGTGCTCGAGTCCGGCAGCGAGGTGCTGGTCAGCGAGGTCCTGCCCGCGCTCATCGGGCCGACGACCAAGGAACGCCGTGCCATGGTGTTCGGCCGCGTCAAGGGCCTCGTCCAGTCGGCGCCACCCGGCGCGGTCGCCTGGGCCCAGCGCGCGATGGCCGCCCGCCCCGACTCCTTCGACACCCTGACCGCGCTGAAGGTGCCGCTGCTGGTCATCGTGGGCGAGGAAGACGAGCTCTCACCACCGTCCGACGCCGCCGCCATGGCCAAGGCAGTCCCTGACGGCCGCTTGGAGATCATCCCGAAGGCCGGCCACCTGACCGCCGTCGAACAACCAGAAGCCTTCAACACCGCGGTCACGGAATTCCTCCGCACAGAACTCCCCACCCCCCGCCCCTGACCCCCGGGCATACGCACCGCCCATCTCCGCCAACCTGCGCGGTCACGCTCCGCCCACCCCCGACGTGCGCACAGAACCGCGCGACCTGGCCCGCGCACGGGGCTGCGCGCCACCCGACGTGCGCACAGAACCGCGCAGCCTGGCCTGAGCACGGGGCTGCGCGGCCTGGCCCGCGCGCGGAATCGCGCCCCCGACCGGGACGTGCGCTTGTGGGGCGGGTGGCTCCTGCCTGGGTGGGGTCTGCCCCATCGCCCTTTGGGGCGGGATGTGTGGGGCGGGTGGCGTCGGCCGGGCGCGGAGCTGTGCATCCGCCCACCCCCAAGAAGGCTGTGCATCCGCCCACCCCCAAGAAGGACGTGCAGCTGTGCGGCGGGGTCTGTTCCCAGGACGTCGGGGTGCGGGGCCGGGGGCCGGGGGTTGTCGGTGGGGTGTGGCATGCTGGCGGCGTGACGCTTGAGGACCTGGTTCGGTTGCGGCGAGCGCGGGATGTGATCAACCGCGACTACGCCGAGCCGCTCGACGTGCCCGCGCTGGCGCGCGTCGCCCTCATGTCGCCGGGCCACTTCTCGCGCAGTTTCCGCGCGGCCTTCGGGGAGACCCCCTACAGCTATCTCATGACGCGCCGCATCGAGCGGGCCAAGGCGCTGCTGCGGCGCGGCGACATGTCGGTGACCGAGGTGTGCTTCGCGGTCGGCTGTACGTCGCTGGGCTCGTTCAGCTCGCGCTTCACCGAGCTGGTCGGCGAGAGCCCGAGCGCCTACCGCGCCCGCGACCACCACGAGCTGGCCGCCGTCCCGTCCTGCTACGCGAAGATCTACCTGCGGCCGGTCCGCCGTCATCCGGGCAAGACCGCCGACCGCCACGTAACGTGACGGGCATGGACATCCGACTCAACACCTGCTTCATCGCGGTCGACGACCACGACAAAGCGCTCGCCTTCTACCGCGACGTCCTCGGCTTGGAGGTACGCAACGACGTCGGCTTCGAGGGCATGCGCTGGATCACCCTCGGCTCGCCGTCCCAGCCCGACGTCAACATCGTCCTCGAGCCACCGCTGGCCGACCCCGACGCCTCGCCCGCCGACCGCCAGGCCATGGCGGAGCTGCTGGCCAAGGGCCTGCTGCGGGCGGTCATCTTCGAGGTCGACGACTGCGACGCCACGTACGAGCGCATCAGGGACGCCGGCGGTGACGTGCTGCAGGAGCCGATGGACCAGCCGTACGGCGTGCGCGACTTCGCCGTCCGCGACCCGGCGGGCAACCTGCTGCGCATCAACCAGGCGGCCAGGTAGCGCGCCCGGTCAGGCAGATCCTGGCGGGGCACCACGGCCGTCCGGTCAGGCGCGGTCCTGGCGGGGCACCACGACCTCCCTGATGACCAGCGCGATGGCCGCCGCCACCGGGATGGCCAGTAGCGCGCCGACGATGCCGAGCAGCGCGCCGCCGAACAGCGCGGCGATCACGGTCACCGCGGGCGTGACGTCGACCGAGCGCTTCATCACCCGGGGATAGACGAAGTAGTTCTCGACCTGCTGGTAGACCACGAAGAAGATGGCGCAGGCGATGCCGGCGGGCAGTGAGTCGAGCAGCGCGACCCCGGTCACGATCACCGCGCCGATCGTGGCGCCGACCAGCGGGATCAGGTCCGTCAGCGCCACGACGAGGGCGAGCGCGAGCGCGTACTGGACGCCGATGATCGACAGGAAGATCCAGGCCAGCACGCCGGCGATCAGGGAGATGAGCACGTTGCCCGCGACGTAACCGCCGATGCCGCCGAGGATCTCCTCGCTCATCGCCCGCGTACGCGCCCGCCGCGAGGCCGGGACGAGCTTGAGCAGATACTCCTTGATCGTGTGCAGCGAGCCGAGGAAGTACAGCATGAGCACCAGCAGCGTCACCGTGGTGAAGACGCCGTTGAGCACCACCAGCCCCGCGCCCATGATGCCACTGGCCAGCGCCGGCCCCAGCGTGGCCGTCACGAACGTGCGGATCTGGGGGAGTATCTGATAGTCGGCGTCGAGCTGCCGCAACGTCGGATGGTTGCTCAGCTCGGTGATGTAACCAGGCACGGCGTCGACGAACTCGCTGAGCTGCTTGCTGACGGGCGGCACGATCGCCAGCCCGAACAGCACGAACGCCACGATGACGCCGATGAACACGATGGCGATCGCGCCCCGCCTGGCCAGGCCCCGGCGCTGGAGCGCCTCGACCGCCGGGTTGAGCCCGACGGCCAGGAACATCGCGACGACGACCAGGATGATCGTGCTCAGCGAGGCCACGATCATCTGGGCGAGCGCGAGCGCCGTCAGCACGCCTAGCCCGCCGACCAGCCCGAACAGGAACGGGCCGCGCGCCAGCGGCTTCCCCGGCAGTCCGTACGGCGTCTCGCCGCCGTCGGCGCCCTGCTCCCGCGCCTGCTCCCGCGCCTGCTTCCGCGCTGGGGAGCGC
Source organism: Nonomuraea sp. NPDC049504 (assembly GCF_040676845.1). Taxonomy (NCBI): domain Bacteria; kingdom Bacillati; phylum Actinomycetota; class Actinomycetes; order Streptosporangiales; family Streptosporangiaceae; genus Nonomuraea; species Nonomuraea sp. NPDC049504. The sequence continues at coordinate 66,147 of NZ_JBFAPT010000023.1, read as the reverse complement.
TCGAAGTCCTCGTGCCAGGGGCCTCCGGAACCGCCGTCGCGGGAGCCGCCGTCCGCGTCGGGCACGGGATCGGCCGAAGGGGTGCGGGCTTCGTCCCGCTCGGTCGCGGGTCCGGCGTCTGCCGACAACGGGGAACTCCAGAAAGGCTCGGTGACAACGCAGCATGACGGGCTCGTACCGGTTCGTACACGCCCGACGGCAAAGAGAGAGCCTAGCGACCGTGTGATCGCCAGGCTCTCCCCAGCCGTCGTTCAGCCCCCGTGCGCGGTCGTTACTCCTGCCACCACTCCGCGTCGTCCTCGGCCTTGGCCTCAGCCTTGGGAGCGGGCGTCGTCGCCGGAGCGGCCGGCTCGGCGGCCGGTGCCGCGGCGGCGAGAGCGGGCTTCGGCGGAGCCGCGGTGACCGCGGCCTCGGAGGACTCCATGCCCGGCAGCGCGGCGCCGCCGAGGAGCTGGCGGAGCTGGGCCAGGTGGCTGGTGATGCTGTCACGCTGGCGGGTCAGCTCGTCGACCTGACGCTGCATGGCGGTGCGGGTGCGCTCGGCCTCGTTCTTCGCCTCGGTGACGATGGTCTCGGCGCTCGTCTTGGCCTCGGCCACGATGGTATCGGCGCTCTTGCGCGCGTTGGCGACCAGCTGCTTGGCGTGCAGGTCGGCCTCGCGGCGGGTCTGCTCGGCCTGCTGCGTGGCCTTCGTGGCCCGCGACTCGGCGGTGGCGGCGCGCTGCTCGGCCTCGGCGACCAGCTTCTGTGTGGCGGCCTGGGCGGTGGCGTGGCGCTCTGCCTCCTGGCGCTCGGCCTCCTCGCGGCGGGCGGCGAGCTGGATCTCGAACTCGGCCTCGTCCTGGGCCCGCTTGGCCTCGGACTCCTCCAGCACCCGCTGCGCCTGCGCGCGCATCTCGTCGGCCTGCCGCTTGGCGGTGGTCAGCACCTCGTCGCGCTCGCGCTTGGTCGAGGCCCGCAGCTGGGCGACCTCGCGCTCGGTGGTGGTGCGGAGCTTGGCGATCTCCCGCTCGGCGTCGGCGCGCTTCTCCGCCACCTCGTGGTCGGCGGTGGCGCGCAGCTTGGCGGCCTCGCGCTCGGTGGTGTTGGTCAGCTCGTCGGCCTCGCGGCGGGCGGTGGAGCGGATGTCCTCGGCCTCGCGCTCGGCGGTCGTGCGCATCTCGTCGCTCTCGCGGGTGGCCTGGGCGCGCTTGTCGGCGGCCTCGGCCTCGGCGGCGGCGCGCAGGTCGGCGGCCTCGACCTTGGCGGCGGCCTTGATCTCGTTGGCCTCGGACCTGGCGGCCTGGACGAGCTCGGTGGCCTGCTCCTCGGCCAGGCGGAGAAGCTGCTCGATGCGGGCGCCGAGACCGGAGTAGGTGGGGCGCTCCTGCTCCTGCAGCTGGCGCTGGGAGTCGGACAGGTCGCGCTGGAGGGCGGTGACCTGCTCGCGGGCCTGGCGGAGCTCCCCGTCGAGCTGCTTGAGATGGTCGTGGACCTGGTGCCGGTCGTAGCCGCGCAGCACCACGTCGAACTCGCGTGCTGGGGCGTCCTCGAAGAAGTTGTTGAGCTGGGCGTCGATGTCGGACTGCATGGAGGCTCGATCCTGGGTTGTCGAGACGGCTACACGGGCCGGACGGGGGGTTCGGGGCATCCGTACCAGGAGCCTGTGCCTCTCGGCAGGCCCCATGTCCGGTGGAAGGTCAAGCGTACTCCGCTGGTGCCGCGTGCGAAGCCCCGTCCAACTTTCTGCGTGACTAGTTACATATGAACGGTTTTTACGTTTTGTGGTGGTTTGCTATCGCTTGGCCGCTTGGACCAGCTCTGTAAGCATTCCGCCCACGTCCTTGGGATGCAGGAACGCGATTTCCGAGCCCATCGACCCGTGCCTGGGACGCTCGTCCAGGAGTCTCACACCTTTCTCGCTGATCTGGGACATGGCATCGGCGACGTCGGGCACCCCGAATGCCACGTGATGGACGCCCTCGCCCCGCTTAGCCAGGAATTTTCCCACAGGCGAGTCGTCGGAGAGCGGCTCGAGGAGCTGAATGTAGGAGCCCCCGCCTTCGCCGTCGGCGATGTGCAGCATGGCCTCCTTCACCCCTTGCTCCTCGTTGACCTCCCTGGCGACGACCTCCAGTTCGAACAGGCGGGAGAACAGCTCGATCTTCTCCTCGAGGTCGCGGCAGGCGATCCCTATGTGGTCGATACGCAGGAACATGTGTGGTCCACCTCCATGGCGAGCGGTGTCGTACCCGTGGGTATGGTGTCAAAGACCCGACGCGCGAGCACAGGAGGCCGTTGTCATGTCAGGTTCCGTCATCGTCGCCGGAGCTCGCACCCCCATCGGCAGGCTGCTCGGTTCGCTGTCCGGGCTGCAGGCCGTCGAGCTCGGCGGCATCGCCATCAAGGCGGCGCTGGAGCGGGCCGGGGTCGCGCCCGACGCGGTCGAGTACGTCATCATGGGCCAGGTCCTCCAGGCCGGCGCCGGGCAGATCCCCTCACGCCAGGCCGCCGTCAAGGCCGGCATCCCGATGACCGTCCCCTCCATCACGATCAACAAGGTGTGCCTGTCGGGCCTCGACGCCATCGCGCTGGCCGACCAGCTCATCAGGGCGGGCGAGTTCGACATCGTGGTGGCCGGCGGCATGGAGTCCATGACCAACGCGCCCCACCTGCTGCCGGGGCTGCGCAGGGGCGTCAAGTACGGCGGGTCGGAGGTCGTCGACTCGATGGCGCACGACGGCCTGTTCTGCGCGTTCGACCAGTGCGCGATGGGCGAGTCCACCGAGCGCTACAACGCCAGGCTCGGCATCGGCCGCGAGGAGCAGGACGACCTGTCGGCCCGTTCACACCAGCTCGCCGCCGCCGCGATCAAGAACGGCGTCTTCGAGGACGAGATCGTCCCCGTCGAGATCCCGCAGCGCAGGGGCGAGCCGGTCGTCGTCAAGGAGGACGAGGGCGTACGCGGTGACACCACCGCCGAGACGCTCGCCAAGCTCCGCCCCGCCTTCGCCGCCGACGGCACGATCACTGCGGGCTCCGCCTCCCAGATCTCCGACGGCGCCTGCGCGGTCGTCGTCATGTCGAAGTCGAAGGCCGAGGAGCTGGGGCTGCCCTGGCTGGCCGAGATCGGCCGCCACGGCAACGTCGCGGGCCCCGACGCGTCCCTGCAGTCGCAGCCCGCCAACGCCATCAAGCACGCCATGGCCAGGCAGGGCGTCACGGCCGACGACCTCGACCTGGTGGAGATCAACGAGGCGTTCGCCAGCGTGGTGCTCCAGTCGGTCAAGGAGCTGGGCGTGCCGCTCGACAAGGTCAACGTCAACGGCGGCGGCATCGCGCTCGGCCACCCGATCGGCGCGTCGGGCGCCCGCATCGTGCTCACGCTGGCCCACGAGCTGCGCCGCAGGGGCGGCGGGCTGGGCGCGGCCGGTCTGTGCGGTGGCGGCGGCCAGGGCGACGCGCTGCTGATCAGCGTCCCCAGGTCCTGAGCCCGATGTCAGGGGTCGGGCTCCGTCGTCATGCGGACGTCGGCGGCGTCGCCGGTGGTGATGACGCCTGAGTTGTCGCCCTTGACGACCACGGAGCCTGGTCCGGAGCCCGGTCCAGGACCTGTGGGCGGGTCGCCGCGGACGACGCCGTACACCGAGACTCCCAGCCCGGCCAGGCCGACGAACGCGCCGATCACCCCGGCCAGTTTGTCGGCCTCGTCCAGCCCCGCCCGCGCGACGTAGACGACCAGCCCCGCCAGGGCGACGACCGCGACCGCGGAGCCGCTCCACACCAGTGCGAGCCTGCTCATACCGGCATCATCCTCCGTACACGGACGATCGCACAATGTGACGGCAGATGGGCAGACGCGAAGCCCCGGTCCGCCAGGAACGGGACCGGGGCCTCGTGATGCCGTCTCCCTGAGCCCGACCAGGATTCGGGCTGGAACGCGGCCGCCCCGCTAAGGGGGCGCTTCAGCCCGGCCGCGAGGGAGGGTGCGGCCGGGCTGCTTGTGGGCGGTCATGAGGACAGCAGACGGGCGAACACCGAGCGGTGCCGGCGCTCGGCCGGCCGCTCCTGCCCCGCCTCGCGTGCGCGGCGGTGCTCGGCGGCCGCGCGGCGCAGTTCGGAGGCGTGGTGCTGCATGACGGTGTATTCGAGTTCGGCGTGCATCCGAGTGCTCCTTCGGTTCGTTCCCTGCACTCTCAAGACTCCGCCTAAGGCCCCCATCCGCACATCGGGCGGATGTCCTATCTCTCGGCACAGGCGCGGACGGTAAGTACTTAGACGGGTGCGAGGAACGCCTAAGGCGCCTCTAGGGCTCGTCGGTGAACTTCACCGTGACCTTCGTGAAGCCCAGCGACCTGAGCATGCCGGACAGCATCGCCTTGGTGTTGGCGTCGGCCCTGGCCCGCAGGTCGCTCGCCACGGCCGCCTCGGAGATCTTCTTCTCCGCCAGGAGATAGAGCTCGCGCTGGTCGGCGGGGGAGCCGGACAGGAAGTCGCTCACCCGGTCGAACAGGCCGCGCTGGTGGGCGAAGACGTAGGAGCGGTTGTTGTCCAGGTTCGGCTTCTCGAGCTGCGCGCGCGGCACGCGTACGGTGGCCTCGGTGCGGTCCTGCGACACCGTCACGCCGTTCGTGGCGAGCGTCGAGAAGTCCACGTACGCGTCCACGCCGCCCGCTCCGACGAACAACGTGCGCGTGCCCTTGATGGCGTCCGGCAGGAAGGCGGCGTCCTTCTCCAGGTCGACGACCACCTGGAAGTTCCCCGTCGCGGCCTCGAACCTGCTCAGGTCCTTGATGGACTGCAGCAGCACCGGCTGGCTGCGGTCGATGGTCCGCTCGCCCAGCGGGTCGAGCCACGACCAGGCCAGCCGCCCGGCCACCACCAGCAGCACCGCCACGACCAGCAGGCCCGCCGCGAGCCGCCACCACCGGCGCCGCCCCGAGGCCACCGCGGGCGGCGTCGTCTGGGAAGTCGTCATGCGAGCATGACTACCCGCTGGGCGATCATCAGTGCCCGCCCTATGGTGACAACTTGGCTCCTTTTAGGAGACGTCCCCGGTGTTCGCCACCGAACTGACCCCGCCCGCACCGGGCGTCTGCGGCGCCGACCTGGCGGAACCGCCGGGCGTTGGGTAGACGGGGTAGACGTGGCTCGACTCAGGGGTCGGGCGCACCGACGGGGTCATGCCCGCCTGCGCGGGGCCGCCGCCGAAGTGGGTGCTCGACAGCCGGCAGCCCTGGAAGTCGGTGTAGAACATGCGCAGCCACTCGCGGCGCTGCGGCTCGCTCAGCGAGGAGAACCACTGGGTCGCGTACTGGTGCTCGGGCAGCGGGGTGCCCGGCAGCGGCTCGCCGCGCAGCCAGGCCGTGACGATCTGGCGGTAGCCCTCGGCGACCGTGGTGGGGCAGCGGGGCGCGAGCGACTCGACGTACTCGTACGCCGCCTCCTCGGCGAACCCCGCCGACAGGTCGGGCACGTGCACGGGGGCCAGCCCGTTGGCCGGCTTGAGCGCGTCGTCCAGCGGGCGCTGCTCCACCCGCGTGAACGCGGCGGGCGTGCCCGCGAGCCGCGAGGCGATCTGCGTGAACGCCGCCCCCAGCTCGGTCAGCCCCGCCCGCATGCCGGGATGCACGCACACGGTGATCGGCCACTCCTGGCAGCTGTAGGCGATGTCCACCGCCGCGGCCGGCTTCGCCTGGGTCAGCACCCGTGAGACGCCCATGCCGGCCGCTAGCACGGCGAGCAGCGCACACGCCAGCACCATGGCCTGCCTGGTCACCAGCGCCGCCCAGCCGAGCAGCAGCGCGGCGGTGAGGCCGAGCAGCCAGATCGTCTGGTCGAAGAACGGCGCCCCGCTGAGCCCCTGGAACAGGTCATACGGCTCGCCGGTGCCCGGCGCGAGCTTGTCGGCCCACCCGCGGTCGTCGGCCAGCCATGAGAACACCCCGTAGCAGGCCAGACCCGCGATCGGCGGCGTGTACGGCTTCGGCACCACCCATCCGGCCACCCACCCGATCACCGAGTAGAGCGCCAGCCCCGCCATGCCCATGCCGAGCCCCGACAGGCTGAGCCGGCCGGCCTGGTCGGTGAGCACCGTCTTGACGGCGAGCACCAGCACCGTAGCGCCGAACGAGCCCAGCACCACCACCACGATCGCCAGCGGCGCCTTGAGCGCCCGCCACGTCGTGAGTGAGCGCCCGCGCAGCGCGCGGCGCTTGCGCAGCGCCACCCAGGCGGCGAAGGCCGCGGCGACGGGCCCGGTCAGCCGGAGCGAGCCGATGACCGCGGCCACGATGTTCTCCCACGCGTCGACACCCGGGATCAGGACGTTCCACGCCGCGATCAGGCCGACAGCAAGCAGGACGGCAACCGTGACGGCCGCGCTGTGCTTCAGCTCCTCCCGTGAAACGCCCGCGTGCTCACGCACCCTTGTCCCCGTTGACGTTCATCAAGCACCCCCCGTGCCCCTAGGCGATGCGGCCGCCGCGCGGTCCTGGCCCGTCCCCACAGGCCGTGAACTTGGCGTCCGCGTCACCATACGTACGAGAACCATAACTGAGCGTGATGATTGACGTCCGGATTCTTGGTCAAGCAAAGAGAGCTGTCGCTGAGCGTAATCAGACGAACCGGGATGACCGGCGCGCTACCGTATCGCTGTGTCGCAGCCGAAGCCGCTCAACCTGCCGTTCGACCCCATCGACCGCGCCGCGGAAAGCTGGCGCGCTCACTTCGGACCTTCCTCCGCCATGGCCGCCGTCACCTCGATCATGAGAGCGCATCAGATCCTGCTGTCGCAACTTGACTCGCTCCTGAAGCCATACGACTTGACCTTCGCCAGATACGAGGCGCTGGTGCTGTTGACCTTCAGCAGGACGGGCGCGCTCCCGCTGTCCAGGATCGGCGAACGTCTCATGGTTCATCCCACGAGCGTGACGAACACGGTGGACAGGCTGGAGAAGCCCGGGTTCGTGACGCGTCGCCCCAACCCCCGCGACGGCCGCGGCGTGCTCGCCGAGATCACCGAGGCCGGCCGCGACGTCGTGCGCCGCGCCACCGCCGACCTCATGGCCGCCGAGTTCGGCCTGTCGATGTACGCCGAGGACGAACTCAGCCAGATGTTCGACCAGTTGCGCACGCTACGGGTGGCGGCGGGTGACTTCCCGGCTTCGTCCATGCGGCAAGATGAAGGGCATGGCGGACTTCTCTAAGCCCGGGTCACTCTACGGAGCGATAGACCTGGGCGCGCGCAAGCAGGCTCTTGAGGCGCAGGCCCGGCGGGAGGCGGCAGGTCCCCAGGCGGCGTCGGCCTCAGTCGTCGATGTGACCGAGGAGACGTTCACGGCCGATGTCATCGAGCGCTCGATGACCGTGCCGGTCGTCCTCGACCTCTGGTCGCCGCGGGCTCCTGGCAGTGCCCAGCTCAGCCCGGTGCTGGAGAAGGTCGTCGGCGACCTGGGCGGCAAGGCCGTCCTGGCGAAGGTCAACGTCGATGCCAGCCCGCAGATCGCCCAGGCGCTGCGCGTGCAGGCCGTGCCGACCGTGCTGGCGATCTTCCAGGGCCAGGCCGTGACCGGCTTCCAGCAGGTGCTGCCCGAGCAGGAGGTGCGGCGCTGGCTCGACGAGCTGATGGGCGCGGTCGAGCAGTTCTACCAGGCCAACCCCGGTGCCAGGCCGCCGGAGGCCGAGGGCGGCGAGCCCGAGGCGCAGGCCGGCCCGCCGGCCGACCCCGACCTGGTGGCGGCCGAGCAGGCCATCGACGCGGGCGACTACGACGCGGCGATCGCGGCCTACGAGCGGCTGCTGGCCCGCGCGCCCGGCGACGAGGACGCGAAGATGGGGCTGGCGGGGGTCAGCCTGATCAAGCGCACGGCCGAGGCCGACCCCGCCGAGGTGCAGCGGCGCGCCCAGGATCCCGACGACCTCGACGCCCAGCTCATGGCCGCCGACCTCGAGATGCTGTCCGGCTCGGTCGACGAGGCGTTCAACCGCGTCATCGCCGTGGTCAAGCGCACCTCGGGTGACGACCGTGACCGGGCGAGAAAGCATTTGCTGGGGCTTTTCGACGCCTTGCCGGCCGAAGACCCATCTTTGGCGAAGGCGCGTAGGGCATTGGCGAGCGCCCTGTTCTAACCTGGGGATATGCGGGTCGTCACCATATCGGCGACATACGGCACGGCCGGCAACCAGATCGGCCCGGCCGTGGCCGAGCGGCTCGCCGTGCCCTTCGTCGACCGGGCCATCCCCAGCGCGGTGGCCCAGCAGCTGGGCTGCACGCTGGAGGAGGCGCTGGCCCACGACGACCGCGCCGAGCACGGCCTCGGCCGGCTGTTCTCCGGGGCCATGCGGCTGCCCACGGTGACGTTCGGCGGCGTCGACATGTACGTCCCCGGCGCGATGCCGCTCGCGCCCGAGGAGTTCGTCCGCCACACCGAGCGGCTGCTCAAGGAGATGGCCGGCGACCAGGGCGGCGTGTTCCTCGGCCGGGCGGGCGCGGTGGTGCTGGCCGACCATCCAGGCGCGCTGCACGTCCGGCTCGACGCGCCGCTCACGCGGCGCGTCAGGCAGACGGCCACGCTCGCCGAGCTGAGCGAGCGCGAGGCGCGGCGCGTCATCGAGGACAACGACCGGGCGAGGACCGCGTACGTACGCCACTTCTACCGCGTCGACCCGGCCGATCCGTGCCAATATCACCTGGTTCTCGACAGCACCACCATTCCCGTGACGACGTGCGTCGAGCTGATCGTCCTGGCCGCCGAGGCACTGGGTTGACCGAAAGCCCCCTAACATGGGAGGCATTCTTGGTCAGTCCCGAAGGAGCGATTGACGTGGCGACCGTCCCGAGTGTGTCGTACTCCATCACCGTGCGGCTCGAGGTGCCCGCAGGCGGCAAGGCCGTCAGCCTGCTCACCCACGCCGTAGAGTCGGCTGGGGGCGTCGTCACCGCCCTCGACGTCACCAACGCGGGGCACGAGAAGCTCCGCATCGACGTGACCTGCGCGGCCAGGGACACCGACCACGCCCAGGCCATCGTCGACCAGCTCGAGGCCGTCGAGGGCGTCGTCATCCACAAGGTGTCCGACCGCACGTTCCTCATGCATCTCGGCGGCAAGATCGAGATGAAGTCGAAGGTGCCGCTGCGCAACCGCGACGAGCTGTCCATGGCGTACACGCCGGGGGTGGCGCGCGTATCGATGGCGATCGCGCGCAACAAGGAGGACGCGCGGCGCCTGACCATCAAGCGCAACACCGTGGCCGTCGTCACCGACGGCTCGGCCGTGCTGGGCCTCGGCAACATCGGGCCTGAGGCGGCGCTGCCGGTCATGGAGGGCAAGGCGGCGCTGTTCAAACGCTTCGCCGGCATCGACGCCTGGCCGATCTGCCTCGACACCCAGGACGTCGACGAGATCGTCCGCACCGTGCAGGTCATCGCGCCCGGGTTCGGCGGCATCAACCTCGAGGACATCGGGGCGCCGCGCTGCTTCGAGGTCGAGCGCCGGCTGCGCGAGCTGCTCGACATCCCGGTCTTCCACGACGACCAGCACGGCACCGCCATCTGCGTGCTCGCGGCGCTCACCAACGCGCTGCGGGTGGTCGACAAGAGCATCGAGACCGTCAAGATCACCATGGCGGGCGCGGGCGCGGCGGGCAACGCCGTGCTGCGGCTGCTGCTGGCGGCCGGCGCCCGCAACGTCGTCGTCTGCGACTACCTCGGCGCCGTCCACAAGGGGCGCGACGACCTCGACGAGTCGCTGCGCTGGATCGCCGACCACACCAACGCCGAGGGCTACGCCGGCGACCTGCGCGGCGCGGTCAAGGGCGCCGACGTGTTCGTGGGTGTCTCTGCGCCCGGCATCCTCACCGGCGACGACATCGCCGCGATGGCCGACAACCCGGTCGTGTTCGCGCTGGCCAACCCCGAGCCCGAGGTCTCGCCCGACGAGGCCCGCGAACACGCCGCCGTGGTCGCCACCGGGCGCTCCGACTACCCCAACCAGATCAACAACGTGCTGGCCTTCCCCGGGGTGTTCCGCGGGCTGCTCGACGCGCAGGCCACCGAGGTGACGCAGGAGATGCTGCTGGCCGCCGCCGGCGCGCTCGCCGCCGTCGTCACCCCCGAGGAGCTGGGGCCCAACTACATCATCCCCAGCGTCTTCCACCCCGACGTCGCCACCGCGGTTGCCGCCGCCGTCCGCGAGTCGGCCGGTGGCCGCGCCCGCGGCTTCACCGAGGCCTGACCTCCCGGGCCGGGGCGCCAGGTGACCGCCCCGGACCCGCCTCGCTAGCGTTTCTCTCCTCCAGCCCGACCCGCCCACCGAACCTGGGCCGGTCGGGCTGTGTGCTTGCCGCACAGCCGCGGTGAATTCAGGGGGAACGGTGAATTCAGGGGGAAGGCGACGGCGGCCTGCGGGCAACAACAGGTGACCGACGTCCCGCCGATCACGAGGCCTCGCCATGAATGAGCCGCACCTGGCCGACCCCCCGGACACCGCCTCACCGTCGCAGGACGACGCCGGGGCGATCGAACGGTCCTGGCAGGAGCCCGAGCGTTTCGGCGCCGTCTTCGACGCGCACTACGCGGAGATCCACCGGTACGCCTCCCGCAGGCTCGGCCCGCAGGCCGCCGACGACGTCTGCGCCGAGACGTTCGCCCTGGCCTTCCGCGAGCGCCGCCGCTACGACCTGCGCCGTCGCAGCGCCCGTCCCTGGCTCTACGGCATCGCGACCAACCTCATCAGCCGGCACCGGCGCGACGAGGCACGCCTCCTCCGCGCCGTGGACCGGCTGCGACCGGGGGCGAAGCCGATCGGCGGCCACGAGGAGGAGGTGACGGCGAAGGTGAGCGCGCAGGCCGTCAAAGGCGCCCTGGCCAGGGCCATCGCCGCCCTGCCCGCGGACCAGCGTGACGTGCTGCTGCTGGTGGCGCTCGCCGGGCTGAGGTACGAGGAGGTGGCGCAGGCGCTGGACGTGCCCTTCGGCACGGTCTCCTCGCGGCTCAACCGGGCGCGCAAGAAGCTGCGCAAGGCGCTGGGCGGAACGAATCCGCTGCTCGACGAGGAAGAGGCACAGCGATGAACGACCTGCATCTCGTACGAGGGGTCTACGACGACCCGCCCCCGCCCTCCGACCAGGCCACCGAGGCCGCCCGCGCCAGGATGCTGGGCCAGGACGACACCGCACGGCCGCGCTCCCGCCGTGCCTGGCGCCTGCCCGTCGGCCTGCTGGCCGCCGCCACCGCCGCCGCCACCGCCGCGGCCGTCGTCGCGGGTGTGACGCTCACCACCGACGCCCCGCCGCCGCGGACGGGCGTGCAGGCCGTGCCCGATGACGCCCGGTCGCCGCGCGGCATGATGCTGGCCGCCGCCTCCCAGGCGGAGCGGCAGCGGCAGGGCCCCTACTGGTACTCCCACCAGCGCACCGCCTTCGCGACGCTCGCGCGCGGCAGGACCGGCGGGTACGTCGTGGAGGAGCGCCACGAGTACTTCATGTGGACGGGACGCGCCCGCGGCGACGGCAATTCCTTCTACGGCCGTACGTTCGCGGGCGGGCCCCAGACCGGCGCGGACGCCGACGCCTGGCGCGCGGCGGGTTCCCCGTCGAGCTGGACGGTGCGCTCGTCGGGCGTGACCAGGACCGTCAGCGCGACGTCCGGTGCCTGGCAGGAGGACGATCCGGACGACCAAGGTGGCGGCGTCTTCCACATCCCCGGCCTCGGCCAGTTCACCTATCAGGAGCTCCAGGAGCTGCCCACCGACTCAGCAGGGTTGTACGAGCTGCTGTGCGAGGGCTCGGTCAGGTTCCTCGGCGGCGGCTCGGGGGCGCCGAAGCGTTGCGACAAATCAAAGAAGGTGCTTGACCAGGCCTTCTCCGTCCTCACCGGCACACCCGTGCCGCCCAAGGTGCGAGCCGGTCTCATGCGCCTGATCACCGACTATCCGGGCGTGCGGCGGCTGGGCGCCGTCACGGATCCGCTCGGCCGTCCCGCGGTCGGCCTCGCGGCCTCGTTCGAAACCGCTGACGGGCGCGGCACCCTCCAGGAGGAGGTGCTCTTCGACCAGCGGACCGGCAAGGTCCTCGGCCGTCGCCACGTCCAGCTCGAACCCGGCCCCAACAGCGAGAAGTGGCAGGTTCCCGGCAGGACGCTGGACTCCTGGCTGATCATGGACTCGGGCTGGAGCGACGCCAAGCCCGCCCTTCCCGGCTAGGGCGTCCCGTGGCGGTCAGGAGGTGGGGATGGCGGTGGTCAGGGCGGGCATCAGGCGGTAGCTCTCCTGGAAGACCAGGTTGTGGGCGTCGGCGGCGGCGATCGCGCGGAGCAGGTCGAGCTGCCCCGCCGCGTCGGACTCGTCGAAGACGTTCAGCGGCCAGTCGCCGACCGTGTTGCCGCGCAGGTGCGGGTGGTGGAAGTCGCAGCCGAAGTGGGCGACGACCGCGATCGGCTGCTCGCCGGCGGCGCGTTGTTCGGGCCACGTGAGCGACCACATCGCGTTGAGCCCGCCCTCCCTCGACCGGGTGACGCCGCTCGCGACCACCTCCCCGGTGCCGAGCAGCAGGTCGGCGTTCGCCTCGTCGAGCGCCCTGCGCGCCACCGGGTCGAGCAGCTCGACGGCTCGGGCGAAGAGGCGTTCCTTGTTGTCCCGCGTGACGGCCTGGCCGTGCACGCCGTCGCGCAGGTCCGTGAAGTGCCTGATCAGGGCTTCGTTCATCGGTGTACGCATGCCCTCCCTCTGCCCTGTCCTGGCCCCGCGCCACCTTTGTCCAGGTGCGACTCCCTCTGCAGAGAATCTCTATGCACGAGTCGCGAAAAGGTGCTCGCGGAGTTACAAGTTTTTCTGATCCGGTCGAAGTGCGACACCGCCCCGGCCGCTGTTCCTCCGCCAGGCGACCACGTGACCTCACCCCAGCAGGGCGGCGATCCGCTCCCGCACCTCGGGCGTGTCGAGCCCCCGGACGGTCAGGGTCGTGCGGCGGCGTACGACGTCGTCCACTGTGGCCGCCCACTCGTGGTCACGGGCGTAGACCGCCTGCGCCCAGATATCGGGCCCGCCGGGGTGGATGCGCTCGCCGAGCGCCGGGTCCTCGCGGATGAGCCTGGCCAGGTCGAACGCGATCGAGCCGTAGTGGGTGGCGAGGTGCCTGGCGACCAGCGGGTCCATGCGGGCGTCCCGGTCGCGGTCGGTCCACAGCCGCAGCGCCACCGCGTCGGGGCTGGCCAGGCCGGGCAGCGGCACCGCGGGCAGGATGTCGGCCAGGTCGTCGCCGAGCGGCCGGCCGGGCAGGTGGGCGAGGGTGTCGAGCACGTGCTTGCCGATGTGCCGGTACGTCGTCCACTTGCCGCCCGCCACCGACAGCATGCCGCCCGAACCCCTGCTCAGCAGGGTCTCCCGCTTGGCGGCGGTCACCTCCTTCGGCCCGCCGGGCAGCACCCGCAGGCCGGCGAAGGCGTAGGTGATGTCCTCGCGCCTGAGCTGGGCGTCGCGTACGGAATGGCCGGCCTCGTCGAGGATCTGCGCGATGTCGGCCTCGGTCGGGCGGACGTCGGCGGGGTCGCCCTCGTACGCCTCGTCCGTCGTGCCGAGCAGCAGGTGGTCCTCCCACGGGATGGCGAACGACACCCGGTACTTGTCGATCGGCGTGGTCAGCGCCGCCTTCCACGGCTCGTGCCGGCGCAGCACCAGGTGGGCTCCCTTGGACAGCCGGATGCTCGGCGCGGCGCCCGGGTCCTCCATGCGCCGCAGGTGGTCGACCCAGGGCCCGGTGGCGTTGAGCACGAGCCTGGCCGACACCCCGAACTCGGCCCCGTCGAGCCGGTCGCGCAGCTCGGCGCCCGTCACGGTGCCGCCCGTCTTGCGCAGGTCCACGACCTGGGCGTGGTTGAGCACGGTGGCGCCCGCGTCCACGGCCGCGCGTACGGTCATCACGGCCACGCGGGAGTCGTTCATCTGGTGGTCGCCGTAGACGGCGGCGCCCCGCAGCCCCTCCGTGCGCAGCGCCGGCACCTTGGCGAGGGCCTGATGCGGCGTGATCACCTTGCCCATGCCGTCGCCGAACACCGACAGCGCCGAGTACAGGAACACGCCCGCGCCCAGCTTGGCCGCGCCGTGCGGACCGCCCTTGTAGATGGGCACCAGGAAGGTCAGCGGCTTGACCAGGTGCGGCGCGATGTCGGCGGCCAGGGCCCGGCGCTCGCGGTGGTTCTCGGCCACCAGCTTGACGTTGCCGGTCTGCAGGTAGCGCAGGCCGCCGTGGACGAGCTTGGACGAGGCGCTGGAGGTGGCGCCGGCGAAGTCGCCCGCGTCCACCATCGCCACCCGCAGCCCGGCCTGCGCGGCCATCCAGGTCACCGAGGTGCCGAGGATGCCGCCGCCGATCACCAGCAGGTCGAAGGTGGTGGTGGAGAGCTCCTGCCGGACCTGCGCCCGGTCGGTGCCGATCGTGGTCGTCATGCGGTCTCCTCCTGCTCGACCCAGTCGAGGGTCCTCGCCACGGCCTTCTTCCAGTTGCGGTACTCGCGCTCGCGGACCTCCTCGTCGATGGCCGGTCGCCACTCGGCCGCCTTGTGCCAGTTGGCGCGCAGGCTGTCGAGGTCGGGCCAGTAGCCGGTGGCCAGCCCGGCGGCGTACGCGGCGCCGAGCGCGGTCGTCTCCGACACCATCGGCCTGATCACCGGCACCGCCAGCACGTCGGCCAGCATCTGCATGAGCAGGTTGTCGGCCGTCATGCCGCCGTCGGCGCGCAGCGTCGTCAGGTCGAGCCCCGAGTCGGCGTTCATGGCGTCCACGACCTCGCGGGTCTGCCACGCGGTGGCCTCCAGCACGGCCCGCGCGATGTGCCCCTTCGTCACGAACCCGGTCAGCCCCGCGATCACGCCGCGCGCGTCGGAGCGCCAGTGCGGCGCGAACAGCCCCGAGAAGGCCGGGACGAAGTAGCAGCCGCCGTTGTCGTCCACGGTCTTGGCGAGGGTCTCGATCTCGGCCGCGCTGGAGATCAGGCCCAGGTTGTCGCGCAGCCACTGCACCAGCGAGCCGGTGACCGCGATGGCGCCTTCCAGCGCGTACGTGGCCGGTCCTTCGCCGATCTGGTAGCCCACGGTGGTCAGCAGGCCGTGCTTGGAGACGACCGGCTCGTGCCCGGTGTTCATCAGCAGGAAGCTGCCCGAGCCGTACGTGCTCTTCACCTCGCCGGGGGAGAAGCAGGTCTGGCCGAACAGGGCCGCCTGCTGGTCGCCCAGCGCCGACGCCACCGGCACGCCCGCCTCCGTGTGCCCGTAGACCTCGGCCGACGGCCGGATCTCCGGCAGCATCGCGCGCGGCACGCCGAGCGCGGCCAGCAGCTCGTCGTCCCAGGACAGGGTGTGGATGTTCATCAGCATCGTGCGGCTGGCGTTGGTCACGTCGGTGATGTGGCGGCCGGTGAGGTTCCACAGCAGCCAGCTGTCCATCGTGCCGAACAGCACCTCGCCGCGCTCGGCGCGCTCGCGCAGGTCGTACGCGTCGAGCAGCCAGCGGATCTTGGGCCCGGAGAAGTAGGTGTGCAGCGGCAGCCCGGCCCGCTCCCTGAACAGCGGCTCCTGCTCGGCCAGCGACCGGGTGAGCGCGTCGGTGCGGGTGTCCTGCCAGACCACGGCGGGGCAGACCGGGCGGCCGGTGGCGCGGTCCCACAGCACGGTGGTCTCGCGCTGGTTGGTGATGCCGAGCGCGGCGATCTGCCCGTCGTCGATGCCGGCCCCGGCCACCGCCTCGGCCAGCACGCCGCGCACGGACTGCCAGATCTCGTCGGCGTCGTGCTCGACCCAGCCGGGGCGGGGGAAGATCTGGCGGTGCTCGCGCTGGGCGACGGAGATGATGTGGCCGCCCTCGTCGAAGACGATGCACCGGCTGGACGTGGTGCCCTGGTCGATGGCTGCGATGTACTGGGGTGCAGGCACGGGGTTCCTCGCTAGTGCTGCTGGTTCGACATTGTCGAACGGTCTGCCGAACGAATGCTATGTGGTCGCTGGTAGGTGTTCAAGTGTCATCTGGCCAGGTCACGGCTTATCGCCCGGGCCGCGTCGCGGACGTAGGAGACGAACTCCATGTGCAGCTCGCCGCCGGGCGCCAGCCGCTCGACGGCGCCGCGGATGCCGATCGCGCCCACGACGATGCCGCGCGGGTCCTTGATGGGCGCGGCGATGGCCACCTCGCCCTCGGTCAGCTCCTCCATCTCGCACGCCCAGCCGCGCGACCTCACCCGGTCGAGCTCCGCCGCCAGCGCGGCGGGATCGGCCAGCGTGTGCTTGGTGTAGGGCTCCAGAGGGGCCGCGGGCGGCTCGTCGTACGGGTCGTAGGCGAGCAGCACCTTGCCGAGCGCGCTGGCGTGCACCGGCAGATATGTGCCCACCTGGAGGGTCTGCATGCTGTCGTCGGGCCTGAAGACGTGGTGGATGACCAGCACGTGGTCCTCGTGCAGGGTGCCGATCCAGGCGCTCTCCCTGCTGCGGCCGGCCAGTGCGTCGGCCCAGTTGATCGACCTGCCGCGCAGCTCGTTGACGTCGAGGTAGCTGCTGCCGAGGTGGAGCAGCGTGGCCCCGAGGCGGTACTTTCCCGTCGCCTGGTCCTGCTCGACGAACCCGACGCGCACCAGAGTCCGCAGGATGCCGTGTAGCGTCCCCTTCGGCAGGCCCAGGGCTCTGGCCAGTTCGGCGACCCCGAGCTGTCTCGGGCCGGAGGCGAGCAGCCGCAAAATCGCGGCGGCTCGTTCGACGGACTGAATCGTCTCTCCCACAGGAGCGACACTAGCGCAATTTCGTTCGGTAATGCCGAACGGACTGCTAATGAAACAAGAGTTTCGATAATATGGTCGGCTACACGGCGAGGAGACTCGATGGACCAACCCTCCCGTTCCGCGGGAACCGTACGGCCGGGTGGCCGTACCGCGCGGGTGCGCGCCGCCGTCCTGGAAGCCACCCAGGACGCGCTGGTCGAGCACGGCTTCCACGCGTTGACCATGGATCAGATCGCGGCCAGGGCGGGCGTCGGCAAGACCACCGTCTACCGGCGCTGGGGAAGCCCCGCCGGCCTCGTGACCGATCTCATGAACGAGTTCGCCAACCAGTCCTCGCCGCACGCCGACACCGGAAGCATCGAGGGCGACCTGCGGGCCAACGCGCTGATGGTGATGGAGGCGCTCAACGACCCGCGGCTCGGTGTCACACTCCAGGCCGTCATCGCGGCGGCCACCAGCGACGAGCAGGCGGCGCTCGCGCTGCGCACCTTCTACCTGCGCCGCATCGACGAGTGGGCCACCGTCGTGGAGCTGGCCGTCGCCAGGGGCGAGCTGCCCCAGGGCACCCATGCGGAGGAGCTCATCAGGGCCGTCTCCGCGCCGCTCTACTACCGGCTGGTCGTCACGCGCGAGCCGGTCACGCGGGAGGTCGCGGAGGCGTCCGTGGCCCGCGCGCTGGCCGCCGCCAGGGCGGGAGCCTTCGTGACCGCAGGAGACCGCTCCCCTTAGGACGCGTTCTCCTTGGGACGAGCTCTCCTGAGGACGGGCTCTCCTTAGGACGAGCGCGGCCAGATCGAGCCGTACCACCACAGGATCCCGCCCATCACCACCATGCCGCCCGCCGTCGCGAGCTTGGCTAGGAGATCGGTGGGCGGGCCCGTGAACGGCAGCTGCTTGCGGTGGTGACCCCACGGGCAGTCGTTCTCCAGCCGGGTGGAGTCGATCAGCGTCTCGGGGGCGCTGTCGCTCACCGAGAACGCCTCGATCTCGGCGCCGCTGCCCCTTGCCACCCGTACGTGCCGGACGATCGTCTTGCGCGCCGGGATCGAGCCGCTGGCCACGCTGACCCCGTCGGACTTCAGGTCGAACCTGGCCAGCTGGCGGGTCTGGTTGTGCAGGCGTACGGTGGCGCGGCCCGTACGGCAGGCCACGCCGTCCACCGTCATCGTGAACGGGTCGCCGGTGTCGGACCCCGGCCAGGCGTGGGCCGGCAGCGTCAGGAAGAGCAGGAAAGCCCCCAAGGGGAGGCAGACCATGACGAGCCGAGTACCGATGCGCATGTGCTCCTCCCGAATGTGATCTTCGCTACCTAAAGTTCCCAAGCGTGTACGAAAAGTAACATGGGGGGCTCGGGGGAGCGCGCACCCCATCGGAGCCTTCATGATGGAGGTATGGCGGAAGCGATCTACGTCGGCGGTTTGTTGGTGGCGACGCCGCTTCTCGACGACCCCAACTTCCGGCGTAGCGTCGTGCTCATCCTCGAACACGACCACGACGGCGGCACCCTGGGCGTCGTGCTCAACAGGCCGAGCGACATCTCGGTGACCCAGGTCCTGCCGGTCTGGGATCCGCTGGTGACCGGGCCGCCGGTGCTGTTCGAGGGCGGGCCCGTACAGACCGACAGCGCGCTCGCGCTGGCCGCGGTGCCGAGCGGCGAGGAGCCGCTGGGCTGGCGCCGGCTGCACGCGGGCACCGACGCGGTGTCCAGGCTGGGCACGGTCGACCTCGACGCGCCCCCCGAGATCCTCCAGGGCGAGATCGCCCAGATGCGGATCTTCGCCGGCTACGCGGGCTGGACGTCGGGACAGCTGGAGAGCGAGATCGCCGAAGGGGCCTGGTACATCGTCGACTCCGAGGTCGGCGACACCTTCCACGCCGACCCGTCCTCCCTGTGGCGCCAGGTGCTGCGCCGCCAGCCCGGGGAGCTGGCGTTCGTGGCGACCTGTCCCGATGACCCGACGATGAACTGACGACCCGACGATGAACTGAGGCCGGGTCAGGGCTGCTGGTCCCACCCGGGCCGCAGGCAGCGCTCGGTCAGCTCCAGCGTCTGCGCCATCCGCTCCTTGATCTCCGCCATCGGGGCGTCGCGGCGCGGGCACTCGAACCCGACCCGCATGGTGGACATCGCGAACGCCACGATCAGGTGAGCGAGCTGGTCCTCGTCGGGGTCGGTGCCGCGGCGCGCGGCGACCTTCTCGGCCAGCCGCCGCTCGGTCTCGGCGCCTCTGGCTGCCGAGAGGCCGACCAGGTGCGGGTGTGACTCGAACAATCTGCGAAGCTTGAGGAACCTCTCCGCGTCCTCGGGCGTTGACTCATCCAGGTCGGCGAGCAGGGCGCGCAGTCCCCACATGAGCGAGGCGAACGGCGGCTCGTCGTGCGGGCGCTCGGTCAGGGCGTCGAGCATGATCTCCTCGCCGTGGTCGTGAAACCACAGCACCAGGTGATCCTTGCTGGTGAAGTAGCGGAAGAAGGTGCGGGGGGAGATCTCGACGGCCCCCGCGATCTGCTCCACGGTGGTCGATTCGTATCCTTGTTCGAGGAAGAGGTCGAGCGCCGCGTCGAGGATCGCCAGGCGCGTCTTCTCCTTCTTGCGTTCCCGCAGACCCACGGTCGTCATCTCCTCGACACAAAGCTGTCATAGTGTGCCATAAGTCATAGCCCGCCGTCTTTAAGTCAGTTGTGAAGTGTCACCCTGTGCCATAGATTACCGGAGGCTTAGGACTTTTCTGCCCCGGTGTGGGGCGATCTGTGGAAATAGGGGGACTTAATGGCTCACGCGAAGGCGGTCGACGCACCGTCATCGCCCGGCCCGGCCGGCGCGGGGACCGGGGGCAACCCGTGGCTCGTTCTGCTGGCGGTCAGTCTGGGCGTCATCATGGTGATGCTCGACGGCACGGTCGTCGGCATCGCCAACCCAGTCATCCAGACGGACCTCAAGGCGTCGCTTTCCGACCTGCAGTGGGTGACCAGCGGCTATCTGCTGGCGCTCGCGGTCTTCTTGATCACCGCCGGCAAGCTCGGTGACCTGTTCGGGCACAAGCGCGTCTTTCTCATCGGTGTGGGGGGCTTCGCCGTCTCGTCGGTGGGCATCGGCTTCAGCGCCGAGCTCGCCGACGTCGTTCCCGGTGTCACGCCCATCGGCGCGCTGATCGGCCTGCGGGTGCTGCAGGGCCTGTTCGGCGCCCTGCTGCAGCCTGCCGCCCTGGCGCTGCTGCGCAGCGCGTTCCCCGGGCCGAAGCTGAACCAGGCGATGGGTGCCTGGGGCGCCATCATCGGCCTGTCCAGCGCGGCAGGACCGATCGTGGGCGGCCTGCTCGTCGGCGGTGGCAACTGGGAGTCGGTCTTCTTCATCAACGCCCCCGTGGGCGTCATCGCCCTGGTCATGGGCATCATTTTGATCAAGGAGAACCGCGCCAAGAGCCTGGCCAGGATCGACTGGCTCGGTGTGGTGCTGCTGTCCGGCGCGATGTTCTCGCTGGTCTGGATGATCATCAAGGCCCCTGACTGGGGCTGGGGCGACAGCACGACGCTGACCTTCCTCGCCGTGTTCGTGGTGCTCATCGGCCTGTTCATCTTCTGGCAGAGCCGCGCGAGCCAGCCGCTGGTGCCGCTGTCGCTGTTCGCCAACCCGTCCATCTCCATCGGCACGTTCCTGATGATGATGGTCGCCTTCGCGATGTTCGGCGCGATGTTCTTCCTGGGCTTCTTCTTCCAGGGCGTGCACGGGCTCGAGCCGCTGGACGCCGGCCTGCGCATGCTGCCGATGAGCGCGGGCATGATCGTCGCCTCGCCGCTGGCCGGCATGATGCTGAGCAGGTTCGGACCGAAGATCACCATGGCGGGCGGCCTGCTGATCACCGCGTTCGCGATGTTCCTCATGTCGCGGCTCGGCATCGACGCCTCGTTCATCGAGAGCGGCATCCCGTTCGTGCTGCTGGCCTTCGGCCTCTCGCCCGTCTTCGTGGGCGCCACCGAGATCATCGTCGGTAACGCTCCCGTCGAGCTGAGCGGCGTCGCCGGTGGCGTGCAGCAGTCGGCCATGCAGGTCGGCGGCGCGCTCGGCACCGCGATCCTGGGCGCCGTGATGGCGTCCGAGATCTCCAGCAATATGCCCGGCTACCTCGGCCCGATCGCCCAGCAGATCCCGCCGGAGCAGATGACGGCGCTGGAGAAGGCCGCCGCCTTCGGCGCGGCGCCGCCCGGGCTGCCCGAGCCCGTCGTCAGCGCCGTGCACAACTCCTTCATGGACGGCATGCACCTCGCCTTCGTGGTGAGCACCTGCATCGCGGTGCTGACCGCCGCGCTGACGATGTTCGTCAGGGCCGGCAGGAAGACCGAGGGCGCTCCCGTCCACATGGGCTGATCGCTTCTCACCTACGGCCTCCGTCCCTCGCGGGCGGGGGCCGTCGCGCTGTGCGGGGTCCTGGGCGGGCATAAACTCGATGGGGTGAGCACGAAGATCCTCCCCGAGCAGGAGACCACTCCGCGGACGTCGCACGGCGACGGCGATCACGAGCGGTTCGCCCACTACGCGGACAAGCACAAGATCACCGAGAGCATGGTGACCGGCACGCCCATTCGCGCCCTGTGCGGCAAGATCTGGGTGCCCAGCCGCGACCCCAAGAAATATCCGGTCTGCCCGGAGTGCAAGGAGATCTACGAAGGTCTGCCTCCCGGCGGCGGCGAGGGCGACGACAAGCAGTGAGTGTTGCTGTGCGCTAATCCCCACACGGAGGGTTACGGTCTGTAGCCAGATCGTCTCAAGCCGTGGGGGATATGCATGGTCCGGCGCGCGACCGCCGTCTCGTTGGCATGCCTGCTCGCCGCCGGGCTCATCCCGCCGCTTCCTGACGGATCGGCGGCGGGCGCCGGCGCCGCGCTGAGGTCGGGGGCCGCGCCGGCGGATCGGTGCGCGGGGGGACAACACGCCGAGCAGCACCCCAGGCACCACGCAGGGCAGCACGCCGAGTATCGCGCTGGACACCCCGCGGGGCAGCACGCCGAGCCTCGCGCTGGACGCCACGCCGAGCCCCACACTGGGCAGCGTCCGATGCCCGGTCCTGCCCGCGCGCCCGTGCCGCGCTCGCCCAAGCCGGAAGACGTCGCCAAGGTCGTCGGCGAGCTCGGCCGCCGCCTGGCCGGGGTCACCCCGCCGACCCACATCACCGTGCCCACGCGCGTGCACGTGATCGCCTCGGGCCCCGACCGCCAGGTCTCCGAAGAGACGGTCAAGGCCCAGATCGAGGTGCTCAACGCCGCGTACGCCGGCAAGTTCGGCGGCGTCGACACCGGCGTGCGCTTCCGCCTCGACACCATCTCCGTCCGGCGCAGCGCGGCCTGGTTCACCGACCCCGTCGGCAACGAGAAGGTCATGAAGAAGGCCCTGCACGAAGGCGGGGCCGACACGCTCAACCTCTACATCGCCCAGCTCAGCGAGCTGATGCTGGGCTTCGCCAGCTACCCCTACTGGTACGCCGGCGCCCCCGCGCTCGACGGCGTCGTGATCGACTGGCGCAGCCTGCCGGGCGGCGCGATGACGAACTACAACCAGGGCTTCACCGGCGTCCACGAGATCGGCCACTGGCTCGGCCTGTTCCACACGTTCGAGAACGGCTGCCGCGAGCCCGGCGACGGCATCGACGACACGCCGGCCGAGGCCAGGCCCACCGAGGCGTGCCCGCAGGACAAGGACACCTGCGCCGACCGGCCGGGCAAGGACCCGGCGCACAACTTCATGGACTACGCCCACGACCGCTGCATGTGGGAGTTCACCGCAGGCCAGGCTCACCGCATGCACGAGATGTGGGCCGCGTTCCGGGCCTCGTCCGCGACCTGAACGGGGCGAACTACGATGTCCGGGTGACAGCACCAAAAGCACTCGACACTCCCACAAAACCGCCCGGCATCTTCGACACCGCGTACCGGGCGGCCACGTTAGGGATCCTCCTGGTGGTCACGCTGATCGCCTTCGAGGGCATGTCGGTCGGTGTGGTGATGCCGTCCATCGCCAAGGAGCTGAACGCCCTCGACCTCTACGGCATCAGCTTCTCCGCCTTCCTCATCGCCAGCCTGTTCATGAACGTCGTCTCCGGGCTCTGGTCCGACAAGCGCGGCTACCCGGCGCCGTTCCTGGCCGGGGTGGTGCTGTTCGCGGCCGGCATGGGGCTGGCCGGCGCCGCGTCGTCCGCGGAGATGTTCCTGCTGGCGCGGGTCGTGCAGGGGCTCGGCGGCGGCTCCGCGATCGTCGCCCTGTACGTGATGATCGCCCGCGTCTACCCCATGGACGTGCGGCCCAAGGCGTTCGCCGCGCTGTCGGCCGCCTGGGTCGTGCCCGCCATGGTGGGGCCGTCCGTGGCCGGGTTCGTCGGCGACACGTGGGGCTGGCGTTACGTCTTCTACGGCATCGTCCCGCTGGTCATCCCCGCGCTGGTGATGCTCGTGCCGGCGCTGCGGATGGGCTCGGCGCACCAGGCCCAGCCCGCCACCGGGCCGCGCTCCAAGCCGGTGGCGATGACGCTGGCCGCCACCTCGACCGCCGGCGGCGCCGGGCTGCTGCTGTACGGCGTGGACGGGCTGCACCGCGACGTGCTGCCCGCCGTGGTGGCGAGCGTGGCCGGGCTGGCGCTGCTCGTCGTCGGGCTCTACCGCCTGCTGCCGCCTGGCTCGCTGCTGCTGCGGCGCGGGCTGCCGACGACCGTCCTCATGCGCGGGTTCTTCTCGGCCTCGTTCTTCGGGGTCAACTCCTTCATCCCGCTGGCCCTGCAGGAGGTGAAGGGGTTCGAGACCACCGCGGCCGGCGTCGCGCTCACCACGGGCGCGCTGGGCTGGTCGGCCGGGGCGTACCTGCAGAGCAGGCAGTCCGCCGACCCGCACAGGCGGATCAGGCTGGGCGCCGGTTTCGTCACCGCGGGCATCCTGGTCAGCCTGCTGTCCGTGCTGCCGGGCGTCACGGGGTGGATCGCCGTGCCGGCGTGGATCCTCGCAGGGCTCGGCATGGGCTACGGCATCACCACCACCAACGTCACCGCGCTCAAGCAGTCGCCGGTGAACGAGCAGGGCGCGAACTCGGCCTCGCTGTCGGTCTCCGACCAGCTCGGCTCGGCGCTGTCCGTCGGGATCGGCGGCGCGCTGGTGAACGTGATCGGTCACGCGCCGCAGCAGATCGCCACCGGGTTCCTCGTCATCGCGGGCCTCATGGCGGCCATCGCGCTCAGCGGGACGCTGCTCGCCGGTCGTACGCGCTGAAATTCCGTCCCTCCCGTCACACCGGTCACACTTCGCCTGTCACCGGTCGCCAGGAGTGATAGGACAGCGGGCGAGGAGGTGACATGGACGATGATCACCGGGTCTGGCCCCCGCAACCGGGGCCCAGGCACCGCCGCCCGCCGTCCCCTCCCCCCGACCCGGCCCCGCCCGACGACGTCCCGCCGCCGCGCCCCAAGAGGACGCGGCCGCCGTACCAGGACCAGCAGCGCCAGCTCGAACGCCGGCGCGCCGAACAGCACCAGGACCAGCCGCGCCAGGTCGAAGGCCGGCGCGCCGAGCAACACTGGGCGGAGGCCCGCCCCGCCGCGCCCCCGTCCGCGCCCCCGTCCGAGCCGCCGGCCGCCTGGAGGCGCCGCGACGAGCCGCCCGACGACGCGGAGCGGGGCCGCTCCGACGGCTCGGGGTGGGCGCGCACCGAAGACCGGCGGCAGCGGCGGCATCCGCTGGACCTGGAGCCGGACGAGTCGTTCTGGAACGAGGACGACCTCCACGACGCGGACGAGCCGTCGTGGAGCCCGCGCATCCGCGGCGCCGCCCGCGACGACTCCGACGACCTGCCGCCGTCGGCGCACCTCTACGGCGCTCCCACCGCCCCCAGACAGCGCGCGGGAGGCGCCCAGAGCGGCACGGGGACGCAGCGGAAGGTGCCGTGGAAGGTGGCCGCCGTGCTGACGGCCCTGGCGGCCGCAGCGGCGCTCGTGGCGGCGGCCACGGTCACCGCCCTGCGCTTCGTCGCCGAGGAGCCCGAGCCGGGCCGCCTGAGCGACCCGCGGGCCGGCGTGACGGCGACCCTCCCCGAGGGCTGGCAGACGGACCCGGTGCCCCCGGTCACGGGCTTCACCTCGGTCGCCCGCGACGACGCAGGCGGGCTGGTGATGGCCCGCCCGATGGAAGGGCCGATCGAGGACGCCAAGAAGGCCACGGCCCAGGCCGCCGAGCTCTACTCCAAGCTGCTGCTCAAGGGCGACCGCGTGACGGTCGTGGACGACCGCCGCACCCAGGACGGCCACACCCGGGCGCTGCGCGCCGAATACCGCGACGTGGTCAACCGGCCGGCGTACCTGCGCGTGACGCTCGTCACTCGCCAGGGCAGGCCGGTGCTGCTGCTCGGGCTGCTCCAGCCCGAGGAGGAAAGCCGCAGGCAGGCGCTCGACACGGTGCTGACGAGCCTCCGATAAGCCGCATAGCACGTGAGGAGAACGTTGGCCAGAATCCTCGGCTCACGGCACGTCTTGTCGGTGGGCCCGATTACCCTTGGGTCACTGTGAGAGAGCGAAGCACACCAACCTCAGAGGTGATGCGGTGAGCACCTTCGCCGCGTCCCACCTTTCGCCTTCCTATCCAGACCGCGCCGCATGGGGCACCGCTCCCAAGCTCAGGGCCTGGCAGCAGGAGGCGTTCGACCTCTACTTCAGGCGCGAGCCGCGTGACTTCCTCACCGTGGCGACGCCGGGCGCCGGCAAGACCACCTACGCCCTGCGCATCGCCAGCGAGCTGCTCGCCAACGGGGTGATCAAGGCGATCACCATCGTGACGCCCACCGAGCACCTCAAGCGCCAGTGGGCCGACGCCGCGGGCAAGGTGGGCATCGCCATCGATCCCGAGTTCAAGAACAGCCAGGGCACCACCTCGCGCGACTACACCGGGGTGGCGGTGACCTACGCGCAGGTCGCCATGCATCCCGCGCTCCACAGGGCGCGCACCGAGGCCCGCAGGACGCTCATCATCTTCGACGAGATCCACCACGCCGGCGACGCCAAGTCGTGGGGCGACGGCGTGCGCGAGGCGTTCGAGCCCGCCACCCGGCGGCTGCAGCTCACCGGCACGCCGTTCAGGTCCGACGACAACCCCATCCCGTTCGTCGGCTACGAGGAGGACGGCGAGGGCGTCAAGCGCAGCGTCTCCGACTACTCCTACGGCTACGGCCCCGCGCTCGCCGACGGCGTCGTCCGTCCCGTGATCTTCCTCGCCTACTCCGGCGAGATGAAGTGGCGCACCCGCGCCGGCGACGAGATCGCCGCGACGCTCGGCACGCCGCTCACCAAAGACCAGCTCTCCCAGGCGTGGCGGGCCGCGCTCGACCCCAAGGGCGACTGGATCCGCCAGGTCATGCAGGCCGCCGACCGCCGGCTCACCGAGGTGCGCAGGGGCGTGCCCGACGCGGGCGGCCTGGTCATCGCCACCGACCACGAGACCGCCCGCGCCTACGCCCGCCACCTCCGCAACATCACCGGCGAGGGCGCCACGGTCGTGCTGTCCGACGACCCCGGCGCGTCGAAGAAGATCAAGCAGTTCGCGGCCTCCGAGGACCGCTGGCTGGTCGCCGTCCGCATGGTGTCCGAGGGCGTCGACATCCCGCGCCTGTGCGTGGGCGTCTATGCCACCTCCACCTCGACCCCGCTCTTCTTCGCCCAAGCCGTGGGCCGCTTCGTGCGCGCCCGCAAGCGCGGCGAGACCGCGTCCGTCTTCCTCCCCTCGGTGCCGACCCTCATGGGCCTGGCCAACGAGATGGAGGCCGAGCGCGACCACGTGCTCAACAAGCGGCCACCCGAGGACGGCCTCGACGACACCCTGCTCGACCAGGCCAACCGGCAGAAGGACAACCCCGACGTCCTCGGCGACGAGCTGCCGTTCGAGACCATGGAGACGTCGGCGACGTTCGACCGGGTGCTGTTCGACGGCGGCGAGTTCGGCACGGGCGCCGAGATCGGCTCCGCCGAGGAGGAGGACTTCCTCGGCCTGCCCGGCCTGCTCGAGCCCGACCAGGTGGCCACGCTGCTGCGCAAGCGGCAGTCCGATCAGCAGGCCGCCAGGCGCAAGCAGCAGAGCGCTGAGCCCCGGCAGGAGCTCGCGCCCCACGAGCAGATCGCCGAGCTGCGGCGCGAGCTCAACGGCCTCGTCGGCGCCTGGAACCACCGCACCGGCCAGCCCCACGGGGTGATCCACAACGAGCTGCGGCGGGCGTGCGGCGGGCCGCCGATCGCGCAGGCGACGGTGGAGCAGATCCAGGAGCGCATCGCCATGATCCGCCGCTGGGCCACCCAGCGCCGCTGACCGTCTCGGCCGGCGGGCGCGCCCGCCGGCCGAGGCGCAGGTCAGCAAGGGTGGAGATGGCCGTCACGGTACGTGACTATGCGCATTTGGTCACAGAGCACTGGCCTTCTGTTAGAAGCTCGACGGAACCGGCAACAACCACTCTTGGCTGTCTTGGGATACGCAGAAGGACTTTGCCCATGTCGTCTGAGGCCACCGGAAAGCCGACGCTCACCGTCACTTCAGGCCTCTCTCGAAACGCCATCATCGTCAGGCTCGAAGGCGAGCTCGACGTCAACGCGTTGCCGATCTTCCAGGAGCACGTGCAGCAGATCTGGGAGCTGCTGCCCCAGCCCTTTCTGATCCTCGACCTCAGCGAGGTCTCGTTCTGCGACTCCATGGGCATGAACGAGCTGGTCCACCTCATGCAGCGCTGCGAGGGGGGCGGCACCAGGCTGGTGCTGGGCGGGGTGCAGGGGGTCATGGCGCGGGTGCTGTCGATCACGGGGCTGCGGCACGCGTTCGAGGTGTACGCCAGGATCGACGACGCGCTGCGGCTGACCGTCACCCACGCCTGACACGGCTCAGGCGGCGCGTGAGGGGATCGGGCGGCCGGTGCGGCCGTCGACCGGCACCACGCCCTTCTCCGGGTGCAGCGGCACCGTCAGCGAGGCGGTGCCGTTCTTCACGTGGACGGGCCGGGCGTAGGAGTGGCGCGAGGGTGCCCGGCCGGCGTGGCCGGCGGCGTACAGCCAGATGAGCAGCTTGTCGCCGCGGGGGAGCACGACGACCTCGGCGGTGCGGCACTCGCCGGGGACCGCGGGCCACGTCAGCACCAGGTGCCGGCTCACGTCGGCGGTGCGGGGGACGGGCGCGTGCCCACGGCACGGCGGCGCGGCCGGGGTGGCGGCGACGGCCACGGCCGGCGGGGAGGGCTCGGCGGCGGGCGCGGGCGGCGGGCGCAGGGCGCTCATGGCGATGGTGCCCGCCTCCAGCAGGACGAGCGTCACGACGCCGGCGGCGCGGTCGATCGTGGTGCCCCTGACCAGCAACCACAGGGCGAGGGGCCCGAGGGCGAGCCAGGCCACGCCGAGGGACAGAGGCAGCATGGAGAACCTCCCACCGCTTGGAAGAGTGATCACTCTCCGTGGTACTCCGGCTTCGGAGCGGCGTCCGTTCTCCTCGATATCACATGACCGTAGCGTTGCAAACTGTGTACGGTTCGTGATCGGCTCAGCCGACGGCGGGGGCGCCCTGGAGGGTGATGCCCGCCTGCTCCATCTCCGCCAGCGCCGCCTGCGTCGTCGCGGGCGCCACGCCGGCCGTCAGGTCGAGCAGGACCCGCACCGCGAAGCCGTGCTTGACCGCGTCGAGGGCGGTGGCGCGGACGCAGTGGTCGGTCGCGATGCCCGCCACGTCGACCTCCGTGACCCCGCGCTCGCGCAGCCACTGATCCAGCGGCACCTCGTCGCCGGAGGCGCCCTCGAAGCCGCTGTAGGCCGCCTCGTAGGCCCCCTTGCTGAAGACCTCCTCCACCTTCGAGACGTCGAAGTCGGGGTGGAACTCGGCCCCGGGCGAGCCGGCCACGCAGTGGGCGGGCCAGCTGGCCGCGTAGTCGGGGGTCTCGGCGAAGTGGTCGCCGGGGGAGACGTGGTAGTCGCGGGTGGCCACGACGTGGTCGTAGGGGTGGCCGGCCACGTGGCGGCTGATCGCCGCGGCAACCTCCGACCCACCCGTGACGGCCAGGCTGCCGCCCTCGCAGAAGTCGTTCTGCACGTCAACGATGATCAGTGCGGTGCCCATAGGTAGCACCTTACGTCAGGCGAACTCGGTCGGAATCGCCGCGTACCCCCTGCCGAGCTGCAGCGCCTCCTGGGGGAGGGTGGCGACGGCGGCGGCGTGGCGGTCGCGGGCGGCCGACAGCGGCTCGCGGCCGACGACCTCGCCGTCGCGGACGAGCTCGTGCAGCAGCGGGACTCCGCCCTGGGGGACGAGCCCGCCGGTGGTGATCAGCTCGGTCTCGGCGTGGCCGGCCGCGTCGACCATCCGGTACGCGTCCTTGCGCCCCCCACGCGACGGCTTGCCCACCGACCGCTTGGCCACGGCCTCCAGCTTGCCCGTGGCCGTCTCACGGGCCACCAGCTTGTAGACCAGGGCCGCCGTCGGCACCCCTGAGCCGGTCACCAGGGACGTGCCGACGCCGTAGCCGTCGACGGGGGCGGCGGCGAGCGCGGCGATGGCGTACTCGTCGAGGTCGGAGGTGACGAGGATGCGGGTGTCGAAGGCGCCGAGGGAGTCGAGCTGCTCGCGCACCTCCTGGGCGGCGGCGGCCAGGTCGCCCGAGTCGATGCGGACCGCGCCCAGCTTCGGTCCTGCCAGCTCGACGGCGGTGCGCACGGCCTCGGCCACGTCGTACGTGTCCACCAGCAGCGTCGTCTCCGGCCCCAGCGAGGCGATCTGGGCCTGGAACGCGTCGCGCTCGCTGTCGTGCAGCAGCGTGAACGCGTGGGCTGCCGTGCCTGCCGTGGGCACGCCGTACAGGTGGCCGGCCATCAGGTTGGAGGTGGAGGCGAACCCGGCGATGTAGGAGGCTCTGGCGGCGGCCACGGCGGCGTGCTCGTGCGTACGCCGCGAGCCCATCTCGATGATCGGCCGCTTGCCCGCCGCGTTGGTCATGCGGGAGGCGGCGGAGGCGATGGCGCAGTCGTGGTTGAGTATCGACAGCGTGAGCGTCTCCAGCAGCACGGCCTCGGCGAACGTGCCCTCCACGACCATGATCGGGGAGGCGGGGAAGTAGAGATCGCCTTCGAGATAGCCGTAGATGTTGCCGGAAAACCGGTAATCGGCGAGAAACGCCAGGGTCGCCTCGTCCACGACGTGGTGGTCGCGCAGAAAGGTGAGTTCATTGTCACCGAAACGGAAGTGTTCCAGCTCGTCCAGGACGCGCCCGGTACCTGCGACGACACCGTAACGCCGCCCACCGGGGAGATGCCGGGCGAACACCTCGAAAACCGCCCGCCGGTGCGCCGCGCCGCTGCGCAGGGCGGCCTGCAACATTGTCAGCTCATAGTGATCTGTGAGCAACGCAGTGCTCATGGTCATTCTCACGACTCGAAGACTACGGCCCAGATAGGGCAGACTCGGGGATGTGGGTAGCACCGCTCCAATCGCCGTTGAGCGTCCGTCATCGGACGTCCGGCCCGATCTGCCATGGGTGACCATCGTCTGGAACGACCCCGTCAACCTCATGTCCTACGTGACCTATGTCTTCCAAACGGTCTTCGGCTATACCCGCGAGAAGGCCGAGAAACTGATGCTCGACGTGCATCACAAGGGCAAGGCCGTCGTGTCCAGCGGCACGCGCGAGGAGATGGAAAGGGATGTGCAGATTCTCCACTCCTACGGCTTGTGGGCGACGCTCCAGCCGGACTCGGTCAAGTGAGATCCACGGGCCGCGGCACTCCTACCGGGAAGAGGCACAGGTGAGTTCGGGGTTCTCGCGGGGCAAGGACGGCGGCGTCGTCGCCGAGTTCGAGGCGGCGGAGATCTCGCTGCTGCGCTCGCTGGTCTCCATGATGCTGGGCATCGTCTCGCCGGGTCAGACCAGCGACGACCCGCTCGAGCGGGCGCTCGGCATCGGTGACAGCGCGGCGCCGTCCGATCCGGTGCTGGCCAGGCTGTTCCCCTCGGCGTACGAGGACGACAAGGACTCCGCCGAGTTCCGCCGCTACACCGAGGCGACGCTGCGCGACGGCAAGCGGGCCGACGCGCAGACCGTGCACGCCACCGCGAGGGCGGGCCGGGCGGAGCTGTCGGCCGAGGAGGCCCAGGCGTGGCTGCGCTCGCTCAACGACCTGCGACTGACGCTCGGCACCAAGCTCGACGTGACCGAGGAGGTCCACGACGAGATCGCGGTCATGTCCGAGGACGACCCCCGCTACCCGGCCTACGTCACCTACGACTGGCTGACCTACCTCCAGGACAGCCTGGTCCGGGCCCTCTGGTAGCTTCCGGGCATGCTGTCGATCTCGCAGGAACTGGCGGACAAGATCGTCGCCCACGCCCGCGCCGATCACCCCGACGAGGCGTGCGGCGTCATCGCGGGCCGTAACGGCGTGCCCGAGCGTTTCATCCCGATGGAGAACGCCGAGCGCTCGCCCACCTTCTACCGCTTCGACTCGATGGAACAGTTCAGGGTGTGGAAGGAGATGGACGCACGCGACGAAGAGCCCGTCGTCATCTACCACTCCCACACGGCCACCGAGGCGTACCCGTCGCGCACCGACGTCTCCTACGCCTCCGAGCCCGACGCCCACTACGTGCTGGTCTCCACGCGGGACGAGAACGAGGTGGAGTTCCGCTCCTACCGGATCCTCGACGGGCAGATCACCGAGGAAGAGGTAAGGTTTCTCCCATGATGGTCAGGCCTGTGCAGAGCTTCCTGTTCGCACACACTCCTGCCGTCGTCGTCTACGACTGTCCGGCGGGCGAACCGCCGGTTTCCCGCCCGTAGGACCTTCGTCCGCGCGTGGCGCTGTCGGCGTACGAGCCCATGGAATCCGCACCCCTCCATCGGCGTTGCTGCCGATGGGACGACGACTGACACCTTGAGGAGACTGACCGCGATGGCCATCGAGGTACGCATTCCGACGATCCTGCGCAACTACACCGACGGCGCGAAGGCCGTGAACGCCGAGGGCGCCACGCTCGAAGAGCTGATCAGCAATCTCGAGTCCCGCCACCCCGGCATCAAGGACCGCCTGGTCGACGACGGCAGCCTGCGCCGGTTCGTCAACGTCTACCTGAACGACGAGGACGTCCGCTTCCTCGGCGGCCTCGGCACCCCGTTGTCCGACGGCGACACGGTGACCGTCCTGCCTGCCGTCGCCGGCGGATGACATGCGTTTCGACTCGCTGATCGACTCGGTCGGGCGCACGCCGCTGGTCGGGCTGCCCCGGTTGTCACCCTCCGACGAGGTGCGCGTCTGGGCCAAGCTCGAAGACCGCAACCCGACCGGGTCGATCAAGGACAGACCGGCGCTCTGGATGATCCAGGAGGCCGAGAAGGACGGGCTGCTCACCCCCGGCTGCACGATCCTTGAGCCCACCAGCGGCAACACCGGCATCTCGCTCGCCATGTCGGCCAAGCTCAAGGGCTACAAGCTGATCTGCGTGATGCCGGAGAACACCTCAGAGGAGCGCCGCCAGCTGCTGCGCATGTGGGGCGCGGAGATCATCTCCTCGCCCGCCGCCGGCGGCTCCAACGAGGCCGTGCGGGTGGCGAAGGAGCTGGCGGCGGAGAACCCGTCGTGGGTGATGCTCTACCAATACGGCAACCCGGCCAACTGGCGCTCCCACTACGAGACCACCGGCCCCGAGATCCTCGCCGACCTGCCCACGATCACCCACTTCGTGGCCGGGCTCGGCACCACGGGCACGCTCATGGGCGTCGGGCGCTACCTGCGCGAGCGCGTGCCCGACGTGCAGATCGTCGCCGCCGAGCCGCGCTACGGCGAGCTGGTCTACGGGCTGCGCAACGTCGATGAGGGGTTCATCCCCGAGCTCTACGACGAGTCCGTGCTGACCACCCGCTTCTCGGTCGGCTCGGCCGACGCGCTGCGGCGCACCCGCGAGCTGCTGGCCGCCGAGGGCATCTTCGCCGGCGTCTCCACCGGCGCCGCGCTGCACGCGGCGCTGGGGGTGGCGAAGAAGGCGGTCAAGGCGGGGCAGCGGGCCGACGTCGTGTTCGTGGTGGCCGACGGCGGGTGGAAATACCTGTCGACGGGCGCGTACGAGGGCACGCTCGACGAGGCGGAGGAACGCCTCGAAGGACAGCTCTGGGCCTGACTCCCACGAAAACGCCAGGCGGCCGGTCCCCTCAGGGGCCGGCCGCCTTTCGCGTTCTCTCCGGGTGGGTCAGTTGAACAGCAGACGCAGCGAGAACGTCGCCTCCGTGTCGGTCTGGCTGCCACTCAGGCCGACCGCCCGCAACACCTCGGCGTTGGCCTTGTCGTCGCCCTGCATCGACGCGAGGTACAGCTTCTCGACCTTGTCGAGGTCGACGAAGATGGCGTAGTTGGCATCGCCGGCGTTCGGGATGGCCGTCTGGAACGTCTCCGACTCGCCCAGCGTGCCCTCCTCGGCCAGCTTCTTCGCATAGTCCTGAGAGGTGGCCAGGGTGAAGACGCCGTCGCCCGCGACCTTGGCGACCTGCGGCGCGGGCTGGCCGTTCTGCGACATCGCGTTCAGCACCTTGTCCACGATCGCCTGCGCCTTGGCCGCGTCGGTGGCGACCCGGACGCCGCCCTTGATCTGGTTGGTGTCCAGGCCTTCGCTGTCGACGGCGACGGTGAAGTTCTTGCCGACGACGGTGGCGAGGTCACCGGGCAGGCTCAGGCCGAACTGGGTCTTGACCTGCTGCAGCATCTGCGCGACCTGGGCGCCGCCGGTCGCGCTCGCCTGCTTCTCGATCTCGGCCCACTGCTTGGTGAGCACCTGGTCGAGGCCGGAGATAGAGACGGCGCCGGCCGTGGTGGCGGGCAGCGTGCCGATGTTCGCCTTCGGCAGGTCGCCCTCCGGGGCCATGCCCTTGGCGCCGCGCACGACGCCGGCCAGCTCCACGTAGGCGCTGTCGAAGCGCAGCGCGCCGGCGAACCTGGCGTCCTTGACCTGGTCGAGCACCGCGGCCTGGTTGGCCGGGACCTCCTTCTTGGCGAGCTCGATCAGCCCGCCCATGGAGGCCCAGAACGACAGCACGCCCTGCTCTCCGAGGGCGCCCATGTCCTCGCTGAACCCGGCGTTGTCCGACAGGCTGCCCTCGGCCTGGGCGTACTTGGTGGCGAGGTCCTGGGTCGGAGTCACCAGCGCGTAGTCGTCGCGGAAGGCGATGCCGTACTTGTCGTTCTCCATGATCTTGGCGATGCCGGCCTTGGCGGCCTCCTCGTCCGTGATCTGGATGGCCACCGCGAAGTCGGGCTGCGTCTTGCCCGACGGCATGGCGGCGAAGCCGACGCGGCTGCCCAGCCAGGGGTCCACGTCCTTGGCGAAGTCGATCTTGCTGTCGCCGTCCTCGTTCAGCAGGTCGAACAGCGCCTTGCGCGGGTCGTCCCCGGTGAAGGAGTCCTTGGTGGCGGTGAACTTGCCCGCCAGCTGGAACAAGGCGACCTTCTGGTTCGCGGCCGGGTCGAGGTCGAGGCGGGCGTAGGCGATCGCGTCGGCCGGCAGGACGTCGCTCGGCTGGGTGCCGCCGCCGCCGAGTGCGCCCACGGCCCACACCGCGCCGCCGCCGAGCAGGACGACGGCCAGCGCCGCCGCCGCCGCGATGATCCAGCTCTTGCGGCCCTTCTTGGCGGGCTCCGCCGGGCCGAAGCCCTCAGGACCCTGCTGCTGCCAGCCCTGCTGTTGCCAGCCGCCCTGCTGCGGACCCTGCTGCTCGTACTGCCAGCCCTGTTGCTGCTGTTGCTGTTGGTCCCAGCCGCCCTGCTGGGGGTACTGCTGCTGGGGCTGCTGCTGCCAGCCGCCCTGGGCCTGCTGGCCGCCGTACGGCTGCTGCTGAGGGGGCTGCTGGCCGTACTGGGGGTTGTAGGGGGGCTGCTGGCCGTAGGACGCCTGCTGGCCGTATGCCCCCTGCCCCTGAGCCGGCTGCTGGCCATAAGGCTGCTGGGGAGGGTAGGGCTGCCCCGGATACTGCGCCGTCGGCGCGCCCTCCGGCTGCTGCCCCTGGTTCCAGTTGTACGCCGTGGTCCGGTCAGGATCCTGGCCATAGGGGGGATTGTTAGCAGACATCACTCAACTCACAATGTGGACTTTTGACCACAGAGAAGGTAGCTGATGTTGCTAGACGGGCGCTTGCAATGTACTGAAGTTGAGATTAGACCCGATTCAGCTCTTTTCTCAGGACATCGATGTACACCTCCCCGCCTCCGTAATCGACGACGTTCTCCCACGGGACGAACGTGCACCCCGCGTAGACGACCCGGGCGAGCAGCTGTGACAACCAGGCCGATCGGCCCTGGCGATCACGGGTGAGCCCGAGCAGGAACGGCGCCCGCAGGCCGGAGACGACGAGGCCGTAGACGGTGTGGCTCTGCTGGAGCTCGCCCTTGTGCCTGACCACGCGGATGTCCACCACGAAACCGACCCACACCCCGTTGGAGTCCCAAACGGACTGACCGATGAGTTCGGTGACACTTGCCATGATCAAACGTTGTCAGCCGAATCACGTTTTCGCAGGTAGGCGCGCTGATGGGCGAATGCCCTAGCATGTCTAGAACATAGTTCGGACATGAGGCGGGACTGATGACGAAGTTCGACGAGGCGACGCAGGCGATCAGGGTCGACGAGCACACCTACGACGTCTGCCTCGATCCCGGATACGCGATCGGCGGGCCGCTCAACGGCGGTTATCTGATGGCCGTGATCCTGCGGGCGGCGGTGGACGCCTCGCCGTTCGAGCATCCGGTGAGCACGACGGCGCAGTTCCACAAGGCGCCCGTGGCCGGTCCCGCGCAGGTCGTCGTGGAGCCGCTGAAGGCGGGCAGGACCGTGGCGTTCGCGCGCGCGAGGCTGGTGCAGGACGGCGTGACGCAGATCGAGAGCCTGATCACGACGGCCACGTTGCAGGACGTCGAGCCGATTTATGCTGACGAACCGGCTTTTGAGATGCCGCCCGTCGAGGAGTGCGCCAAGCTGCCCGACCCCAAGCCCGAGTCGGGCATGACCCTCAACGCCCAGATGGAGCTGCGCTTCGACCCGCCCACCATCGGCTGGCTGCACGGCCGGCCCAGCGGCAGGCCCGAGTCGCGGGCGTACTTCAGGATGGCCGAGCCCCAGGACCCCGACCCGTACGTGCTGGCGCTGGCCGTGGACGTGCTGCCGCCGGTCATCTTCTCCTCCGGCTCGCGCGGCTGGGCGCCCACCGTCGACCTCACCTGGCACCTGCGCGCCCTGCCCGCCCCCGGCTGGCTCACCCTGCTCGGCAGCGGCCGGCTGGTCGCCGACGGCTGGTTCGACGAGGAGGTCGAGGTACGCGACTCCACCGGCCGCCTGGTCGCCCAGTCGCGCCAGCTCGCCCGCGTCGGAAGAGGCTGAAGGTCGGCCTGTGACCAAGGCAACACCGCATCAAGCTCATGTGTCGCAGGTGTGAGCATTCTTACGCAGTGCTGATCGTGCAGGTCGCCTACCCTCAAGAGCGTGCCGGACGCGAGCATTGGGATCTTCGACAGCGGGGTGGGCGGGCTGACGGTCGCGCGAGCGATCATCGACCAGCTGCCCCACGAGTCCATCACCTACGTGGCCGACACGGCCCGCCAGCCGTACGGGCCGAAACGCATCGCGGAGCTGCGGGCGTACGCGCTGGAGGTCATGGACCACCTGGTCGAGCAGAACGTGAAGATGCTCGTGATCGCCTGCAACAGCGCCAGCGCGGCCGTGCTGCGCGACGCTCGTGAGCGGTACGACGTCCCGGTCGTCGAAGTGATCATGCCGGCCACGCGGCGGGCGGTGCGCGCCACCCGCAACGGCAAGGTCGGCGTGATCGCCACCAGGGCCACCATCGAGTCCATGGCCTACCACGACGCCTTCACCGCCGCCCCCGACGTGCAGCTCACCGGCGTGGCCGCCCCACGCCTGGTCGAGTACGTCGAGCGCGGCGAGACGATGAGCGACGAGCTGATCGAGGTCGTACGCGGCTACCTGGAGCCCGTCAGGGCCGCCGGCTGCGACACGCTCATCCTCGGCTGCACCCACTACCCGCTGCTCGCCGGCGCGATCTCCTACGTCGCCGGCGAGGGGGTCACGCTCATCTCCAGCGCCGACGAGACGGCCAAGGACGTCTATCGGATCCTGCACGACCGCGGACTGGCGGCAGGAGGCGAGGCCACCCCCCGGCACCGTTTCCGCGCCACCGGCGACTCCTTGCTCTTCGCCCGGCTCGGCCGGCGTTTCCTGGGGCCGGAGATCGACGCGGTCGAAGTCGCACCAGTGGGGGGTACTACCTTTAACGGGAGGCCCACATGAAGGTGACCATCGTCGGGTGCTCGGGCAGCTACCCCGGGCCCGACAGTCCCGCGTCCTGCTACCTCCTCGAGGCCGACGGGTTCAGGATGGTGCTCGACCTCGGGAGCGGCTCGCTGGGCGCGCTGCAACGCCACATCGGCCTGTACGACGTGGACGCGATCTGCCTGTCCCACCTGCACGCCGACCATTGCCTCGACATCTGCGGCTACCACGTGGCCAGGACGTACGGGCCGGCCGCGCCCTACCCGCTCGTCCCCGTCTACGCCCCGGCCGACGCGCCGAGGCGGCTGGCGGGCGCGTACGGCATGCCGGAGGAGCCCGCGCTGGAGACGGCCTTCGAGTTCGTCCCGCTGCGTCCTGGCTCGTTCGAGATCGGCCCGTTCACGCTGACCGCCGGCCTGGTCAACCACCCGGTCGAGGCGTACGGCTTCCGCGTCGCCAACGGCGGCAGGAGTGTCGCCTACTCCGGCGACACCGGCGAGTCGCAGGAACTGGTCAAGCTGGCGACGGGCACCGACCTGCTGTTGTGCGAGGCGTCTTTCGTCGAGGGGCCCGACCTGCCGCCCGGCCTCCACCTGACCGGCCGGCAGGCGGCCGAGCACGCCGCGAAGGCGGGCGTCGGCCGGCTCGTGCTGACCCACCTCGTGCCGTGGAACGATTCGGCGACCGTGCTGGAGGAGGCGTCGGCGGGCGGCTTCGCGGGGCCGGTCGAGCTGGCGCGCAGCGGCGCCGTCTACGAGCTGGGCTGAGCCCGGCCTGTTCGCGAGCCCGTCACTGGTGAGGCCGTGCGTCGGCGAAGTCACGCATCCGCGGCAGCGGCGAGAACAGCAGCGGCACGAACGCCACCGCCCTGCCCACCATCAGCAGCCACAGCGCCTGCCGCACCCCGATCTGCTGCGCCACGATGCCGCCGAGCAGCGCGCCCAGCGGCATCACGCCCCACGTCACGAACCGCACGGACGCGTTCACCCGGCCGAGCAGGTGATCGGGGGTGACGGTCTGGCGATAGGTGCTCTGGCCGACGTTCGACATGGCCGCGGCCCACGAGATCCCCATCGAGGCGAGCGCGAAGCAGACCACCCGCCAGTCGGGCTCGGTCAGCGGCAGCAGCAGCCCGAACGGGGCCCCGACGGCGGTGGCGACCAGGGTCGTCCTGGCGCTGCCGAACCTGCGCGACAGCCAGCCGCCGGTCAGGCCGCCCAGCACCCCGCCGATGCCGCCGGACATGAGTAAGGCCCCGACAGCGCCCGGGGCCAGCTTGACCGTCTCCGCCAGGAACAGCACCGACAGGCCGAGCACGCCGCTCACGCACAGATTGCCGAGCGCGGACGAGGCGCCGAAGGCCCGCATCAGGCGGTCCTGCCACACGTACGCCAGTCCTTCCTTGATGCCCCGCAGCATCGGGCCGCGCTCGGTGTCGGCCGGTGGCTTGTCCGGCACCTTCACCGTGGACAGGAAGAACACTGACGCGAGCGCCCCGAGAGCGGTGGTCAGGACCGTCCGGGGCGCGCCGAGTAACTGCACCAGCGCCCCGCCCACGCCGGGGCCGGCGAGGAACGCGCTCGCCCGTACGGTCTCCAGCTTCGCGTTGCCGTCGCTCAGCTGCGTGGTGCTGACCAGGTTGGGCAGGTACGTCGAGTCGGCCACGTCGTTGAACACCTGCGAGACGCCCGCCAGCAGCGCCACCACGAACAGCAGCTCGATGCTGAGCAGGTCGAGACCGGCCGCCACCGGGATGCTGCCGAGCAGCACGAACCGCGCGAGGTCCGACGCCATCATGACGCGGCGTTTGCGCAGCCTGTCGACCCACACCCCCGCAGGCAGGCCGAGCAGGAGGAACGCCACCGTCTGCAGCGACGACAACAGACCGACCTGAGCCGGACCGGCGTGCAACGTCATGACCGCGACGAGCGGCAGCGCCACACGCGAGATGTTCGCTCCGAGTTCGTTCGCGGCGTGCGAGCTGAGGAACCGGAGGAAGTCAGGGTTACGCAACACCCCCGTTGTCATTGCGTAAGGATCCATGTGGCGGACACATTTGGTCAAGCGTGCGGTGGCGCGGAGATAGGGTGATCTGTATGTCCCGACAGGATGGCCGCAGTATGTCTCGACAGGATGGCCGCAACCCTGACCAGCTCCGTCCCATCACCATCACCCGGCAGTGGCTGGCCCACGCCGAAGGATCGGTGCTGGTCGAATTCGGCGGCACCAAGGTCCTTTGTGCGGCGTCCGTGCAGGACAGCGTGCCTCGCTGGCGCAGGGGCAGCGGCCAGGGCTGGGTTACGGCCGAATACGCGATGCTGCCGCGGGCGACCAATACTCGTAACGATCGCGAATCGGTCCGCGGGAAAATCGGCGGGCGCACTCATGAGATTTCCCGGCTGATCGGTCGGTCGCTGCGGGCCTGCGTCGATTACAAGGCGCTGGGGGAGAACTCCATCCTGCTCGACTGCGACGTCCTGCAGGCCGACGGCGGCACCAGGACGGCCGCCATCACCGGCGCCTACGTCGCGCTCGCCGACGCCGTCGCGTGGATGCGCCAGCGCCGCATGTGCCCGGGTGAGCCGCTCATCGGCTCCGTCGCGGCCGTGTCCGTCGGCGTGGTCGGCACCGTCCCGATGCTCGACCTCTGCTACGGCGAAGACGTCGCCGCCGAGACCGACATGAACGTCGTGATGACCGGCGACGGCCGCTTCGTCGAGGTGCAGGGCACCGCCGAGGGCACGCCGTTCGACCGGGGCGTGCTCGACCAGCTCCTCGACCTCGCCGTCACCGGCTGCGCCGAGCTGACCCTGCTGCAGCAGGAGGCGCTGGCGTCATGAAGATCGTCCTGGCCACCCGCAACGCGGGCAAGATCGCGGAGCTGCGCCGCATCCTCGACGGGTTCGACATCGTCGGGCTCGAAGAGTTCCCCTCGATCGGCGAGGTCGCCGAGACCGGGGTCACGTTCGAGGAGAACGCCCTGCTCAAGGCGCACGCCGTGGCCCAGGGCTCCGGCCTGCCCGCCGTCGCCGACGACTCGGGGCTCTGCGTCGACGTGCTCAACGGCATGCCAGGCGTCTTCTCGGCCCGCTGGGCCGGCCGCCACGGCGACGACCAGGCCAACCTTGAGCTGCTGCTCGCCCAGGTCTCCGACGTGCCTGAAGACAAGCTCACCGCCCACTTCGCCTGCGCCGCCGCCCTGGCCCTGCCCTCGGGCGAGCACCGCGTCGCGAGCGGCACCCTGCCGGGCCGCCTGATCAGGACACCCCGGGGCACCAACGGCTTCGGCTACGACCCGATCCTGGTCCCCGAGGGCGAAGAGCGCACCACAGCGGAAATGGCGCCTGAGGAGAAGGACGCGATCAGTCATCGCGGCCGCGCCTTCCGCGCCCTCGCCCCCATGGTCGAAACCCTCCTCACCACCTGACCCCCACCCCTCCTGCTCTCGGCGGTAGTGGGGTGGCTTTCAACCCCATCCGGCCTTCGTGCTCTCGGCGGTCGGTTTCTGCAGGGCGATCGCCGCGTCGTTGTCGGAGACGCCGTCCGCGATAATCCGTTTGTCTGTCACCACGGCCCGCTGTCAGTATGAGGGCCCATGCCTCACCCTCTTGACACGCTGGACTGGCCGATTCTCACCGAGCGGCTGCTGTTGCGCCGGGCTGCCCCCGGCGACCTCGACGCAACGTGGGCCTTCCGGCAGCTGCCGGAGACTCACGAATGGATCGCGGCCGCCACAGAGACCTACGACGACTATCGTGAGCGTTTCCTGCGCGAGGATCGCCTCGCAGACCTGCTCATCGTGGAACTGGACGGCCGGGTGATCGGCGACCTGACACTGAGGGTCCAGGACGGTTGGGCCCAGGAAGAGGTCGCTGACCAGGCGAGAAGCGTCCAAGGGGAGCTCGGGTGGACGCTCGATCCCGCCTACGGCGGCAAGGGCTACGCCACCGAAGCGGTACGCGCCCTCATCGACATCTCCTTCAAGCGTCTTGGCCTGCGCCGCCTGCACGCGGACTGCTTCTATGACAACGAGCCCTCGTGGCGGCTGATGGAGCGGGTCGGCATGCGCCGCGAACAGCACACGGTGAAAGACTCACTCCACCGCACCAGGGGATGGGTCGACGGTCTCTCGTACGCGCTCCTGGCCGAGGAATGGCCCACGCTCGGAGGGCACCCGTAACCATCGCGTAAGAAACCTGCCGCGTGCGGGGGCGTAGCGTCGGGTTGTGATGAGGAATGTGAGCGTTCCCGCTTGGGCGGGCGGGCTTGTGGGGCTGGTGTCGGGCGGTGTGGCGCTCGGGGTCGCGCAGCTCGTGGCCGGGGTCGTCGGGCCCGCGGCGTTTCCCGTGGTGGCCGTCGGAGACGCCGCCGTAGACGCGGCGCCCGCGCCGCTCAAGGATTTCGCCATCGCCGCGTTCGGCGAGAACGACAAGGCGGTGCTGGTCGGTGGCGTGCTGGTGGTGCTGGCCGTGGTGGCGGCGCTCATCGGGGTGCTGGCCAGGCGTCGGCTCAGCCTGGGGTTCGCCGGGTTCGCGGTGTTCGGGGTGGTCGGGCTGCTGGCCGTGCTCACCAGGCCCGACACGGGCGTGCTCGACCTGCTGCCCACCGTCGTGGGCACGCTCGCCGGCGCGTGGGCCCTCAGATGGCTGCTGCGCCGCGCCACCACGTTCACCCCAGCCCTGGCCCCCGCCTACGACCGGGCTCCCCAGCCCGCGATGGTGCCGGGCGCATCCGTGGACGATGAGGACGCGCGGCTCGAAGAGGGGCCGGAGGACGAGCCCGAGCGTCCTGCGGTGATGCGGGCCGGTGGCTGGGTGCCCGAGTTCGACCGGCGGCGGCTGCTGACCGGCGTCGCCGGCGGCGTGGTCGTGGCGGGCGCCGCGACCTGGCTGGGCCGGGAGTTCGGCGGCCGGCAGGCGGTGGACGCCGCCAGGACCAGCGTGGCCCTGCCCAAGCCCGCCACCCCGGCCAAACCGCTCCCCGCGGGCGTCGACTTCAAGCTCCCCGGCCTGTCGCCGTTCGTCACGCCGAACAAGGACTTCTACCGGGTGGACACCGCGATCGTCGTCCCCCAGGTGGACCCCGACGACTGGACGCTGCGCATCCACGGCCTGGTCGACCGTCCCGTCGAGCTCACCTACGCCGATCTGCTGGGGCGCCCGCTCACCGAGGCCGACGTGACCCTGACCTGCGTCTCCAACGACGTGGGCGGCCCGTACGTCGGCAACGCCCGCTGGCTGGGCGTGCGCATGGCCGACGTGCTGCGCGAGGCGGGCCTGCGTTCCGACGCCGACATGCTGCTGTCCACCTCCGCCGACGGCTTCACCTGCGGCACCCCGGTGGACGTCATCATGGACGGCCGTGACGCGCTGTTCGCGATCGCGATGAACGGCGAGGCGCTCCCGGTGGACCACGGCTTCCCGGTACGTCAGGTGGTGCCCGGCCTGTACGGGTACGTCTCGGCCACCAAGTGGGTCGTGGACATCAAGGTGACCAGGTTCGACGAGGACGAGGCCTACTGGACGCCGCGCGGCTGGGCCGCCAAGGGCCCGATCAAGACCCAGTCGCGCATCGACATCCCCGGCTACGGCGACCGGCTCAAGGCGGGCCGCACCACGATCGCCGGGGTGGCCTGGGCGCAGCACACCGGCGTGGACGCCGTCGAGGTGCGGGTGGACAGCGGCCAGTGGCGGGTGGCGAAGCTGGCCGAGGTGCCGGGCCCGGACACCTGGCGGCAGTGGTCGATCGACTGGGACGCGACTCCGGGCGAGCACGCGATCCAGGTGCGCGCGACCGACGCGGCCGGGCGTACGCAGACCGACCAGCTCGCCCCGCCGGCTCCCGACGGCGCCACCGGCTGGCACACGGTCACCGTGCAAGTGAGCTGAGGTATGCCCCGTTTGCCCAGGTAGAGCGCCTAGCTCGGACGGAGAATCTCTCCGACTTCGCCCCCTTGTCACCGCGTCGCCTCTACGATCGTTCGTTGAAGCATGACAGGAGGCAGGCCGTGTTCCGCGAGCACAAGCCGAGTGTCCGATGGGTTCTTCCCGATGGCCGATACAACCCCGTCGTGGCCGACGGGATGCGGTGGCTCGACTACGAGCACGCCGCCGAGACCGATGCCGACTCGCCTGCAGCCGCCTCAGCCGGGTCCTCAGCCGGGTCCACCGCCGGGCCCTCTGACGGGTCCTTCGCCGCCGAGCCGCTGACCGGCGGTGAGGACGGTGACTGGTTCGACGGCCCGAACCGGCCGCCCAGGCTGGCCGACAGCCGCCCGTACGGCGTGCCGGGCGGGCTCGCGCAGCCCGATCCGCAGGTGGAGCGGGACCTCGCCGACGCCGTACGCGGCGGCGCCCGCTTCCCCGACCCGCGCGGCACCTGGGTGCGCCTGGTCAACGGGGGCGGGCCCGCCGACGACCCGTTCCGGGCCTCCAACGCCGCCGACTGCGCGCTGGCCGTGCTGTCCACCTGGCACGGCGAGCCCGCGGCGGCCGCGCCCCGGCTGCCCGAGTACGACCGGATCGGCCGCCCCGTGCTGACCGGCGAGCAGGGGAGCGTGGCCAGGATCGAGAGCTGGGTGGGCCACCGCCTGCAGTACGCCGGGCAGGGGCGGCACGCCTACCCGATGATCGCCCACCGGCTCGTCGAGGCCGGCCACGGGGCGAGCGCGGTGATCGTGGTGCGCTGGCCGGGCGGCGGGAGTCACGCCTGGAACGCGGTCAACTTCGACGGCGAGGTCATCTGGATCGACGCGCAGCGGGGTCACATGTCGGTCGAGCCGCCGTACCGGACGGTGACCGGGGTGTTCTGCGTGATCCTCGACCGGTGGGGGCGGCCGCGATGAACCTGGAGCAGGCCAGGGCGCTGGCCGAGGAGTACTACAACGGGGTGCGCTCGCCCGAGGAGGCGGTCCCCGTGGGCGTCTACGGCTTCGAGGGCGGTTACGTCGGCTGGGTCCGCGACCTGGAGCCCGACGACCCGGCCAGTCTGCCGGATACGGCCGGCGGCGCCTGCATCGTGATCGACCGGGCGACCGGCGAGGTGGTGGCGCGCCCGCTGCTGGACGTGGAGACCGTCGCGGAGCTGTGGCCCGGCCGCACCCCCCGCTGACCGCCGAACGACCGAACGGCGCCGAGCCGGGCCTCCGGCCGGCAGTCGGTGGATATGGGGCGTTGTCCCGGTGAGCGTTCACGGGCGAGGCCGGGCGTCGCCCCCATCGGACGCCCGACCTGCTTCGTACCCTCTAACCGGCTTTTTCGGGTTTATTCGAGAATGTCGTTATTCGTCCGAAGTCAGCCGGCCGCCAGCGACCCCGCGATGGACGCCCGCGCCGCCCGCCGCGCCGGGATCACCGCCGCCAGCACCCCCGCCGCCCCCGACAGCACCACGAACAGCAGCACCTGGGGGACGGGCACCGCGTACCGCGAGCCTTCCAGCATCGCCCGCGTCGCCGCCCACCCGAAGACGAGCCCGAGCGCGACGCCCACCAGCGCCCCGATCAGCCCGAGCACCAGCGCCTCGACGGACAGCATGCGGCGCAACTGCGGCCGGGTCAGGCCGAGGGCGCGCAGCAGGGCGGA
Organism: Nonomuraea sp. NPDC049504; assembly: GCF_040676845.1. NCBI lineage: Bacteria > Bacillati > Actinomycetota > Actinomycetes > Streptosporangiales > Streptosporangiaceae > Nonomuraea > Nonomuraea sp. NPDC049504. The sequence goes on along the minus strand of NZ_JBFAPT010000023.1, from coordinate 21,526 downwards.
CTCGCGGGTGCGTTCGTGGACGGACAACGACAGGGTGTTGGCGATGCCGAGCAACGAGATGAGGATGGCGAGCCCGAGCAGCCCCGTCATGATCATCAGCACCATGTCGAGCGTCTCGTCGAACTGCCCGCGTACCTCGGTCGCGCTGTTGACCAACACGGTCGGATAGGGGGCCGTGGCGGCGTCCACCACCGCGCGGGCCCGCGCGGCGGGCACGCCGTCCGCGATCGTGACCAGCACCTGCGTGTCGGGCACCGCGCCGAAGTAGGCGTCGAACGCGCGCTCGGGCACGGTGACGGAGGGCAGCATCGTCTGGTCGCCGTCAAGCAGCGCGACGATCCGCAGGGAGACCGTGCCCGCCCGCTGGGTCGCGAGCGTCGCCGTGCCGCCGAGCCGCAGCCCGAGCCGGGCCGCCGTCCGCTCATCGACCGCGACCTGCCCGGCCACGAACCCGCGCAGTGACCCGGCCGTCACGTAGGGCTCCACGTGCCCGGCGAACGTCCCCACGCTCTGCGTCCTGCCGCCGAAACCGGCCTCGACCCTGCGGATCTGCCCCACCGAGGCCAGCTCCGGCCGGGTGCGCAGCTCCTCGCCCACCGAGCGCGGGATGAGCGGCTCGCGTTCCTGGTCCACCAGCAGGTAGTCGACGGGGAACTGGTCGTCCAGCTTGGCCGTCATGGTGAGCCGGGTCGAGGCGGTGATCACGGAGATGAGCGTCATCAGCGTCACCCCGATCGTCAGCGCGACCGTGGTGGTGGCCGCCCGCCTGGGGTTGCGGACGGAGTTCTCCACCGCGAGCTTGCCCGGCACCCCGAACGAGCGGCGCGGCACCCATCCCACGACCGCGCTCAGCGGCCTGACCAGCACCGGCCCGAGGATCAGCACCGCAAGGAAGGTGAGCGCGCCCCCGGCCATGACGACGACCAGCGCGACCTGCCCCGGGGGCAGCGCGAACGCGCCCGCGCCGGTCGTACCGGCTCCTGCCAGCAGGAAGAACGCCGCGAACAGCATCCGCACCCGCCCGGCACGGAACGTGCGCTCCTCAGGTTCGCTGCGCAGCGCCGCGACCGGCGCCACGCGGGTCGCGGACCTCGCGGGCAGCACCGCCGCGCCCACCGTGACCAGCACGCCCACGGTCAGGGCGATGCCGGCGGTGACGGGGGAGAGCGTGACGGCCGCGTCGGTGGGCAGCGGGGCGTCCAGCGCGCCGAGCACGGTCAGCGTGAGCGCGGCCAGGCCGTATCCGGCGGCGAGACCGGCCAGCGAGGCCAGCAGGCCCACGGCGGCCGACTCCAGCAGCACCTGGGAGAACACCTGCCCCCGCGTCGCCCCGATGCAGCGCAGCAGCGCCATCTCGCGGGTGCGCTGGGCGACGAGGATGGTGAAGGTGTTGTAGATGACGAGCGCGGCCACCAGCATCGCGACGAGCCCGAACAACAGCAGCCCCACCGTGAGCAACCGGGTGTCCACGCCGGCGGACGCGGCCAGCTCGTCGGCCAGCTCGGCGCCGGTTCTGACCGCGTACGAGCCGCCGGCCGCCGCCGCGACGGCCTGCTTCAGCCCGGCACCGGAGCCCTTGACGTCGATCTCGGCGTACCCTTCGGCGCCGGTCATGCGCCGCGCGGTGTCCGTGGTGAAGCCGACCGCGCCGGTGAAGGCGAGCTGCTGGTCGAGCCCGGTGTCGATGAGCCCGACCAGGCGGAAGGCGTGCGGCCTGCGGCGGGAGTCGAGCACGGTGATCGTGTCGCCGAGGCGCAGGCCCTGGGCCTCGGCGGTGTTCTCGTCCAGGACGGCGGCGTGGTCGTCGGTGCCGGGCCCGGTGCCCGCGACCACGTCGGTACGGTCGAGCGGGCCTGTGACGACCGAGACGGCCGTGGTGGGCAGGGTGCCGACGGCCTTGCCGTCCTTGCCGAGCAGGGGCGCGGGGCCGCGTACGATGCCCTGCGCCTCGGTGACGCCCGGCAGGCTCCTGATCCGGTCGAGCAGGCCGGCGGGCAGCGGGTCGCCGGAGCCCTTGGGCAGCACGGCCACGTCCACCTTGCCCGCGTCGGCGGTCACCCGCTGGGCGAAGCCGGCCTCGACGGTGTCGTTCAGCACGAACGTGCCCGCGATGAAGCCCACCCCGAGCAGGATCGCCAGCGACGTCAGCAGGAACCTCAGCCGGTGCGCGCGCAGCCCGGCCAGCGTGGTCCTCAGCACCTCACGCCTCCAGCCGGACGAGCGTGTCCAGCACGGACTGCGGCGTCGGCGCGGCGACCTCGGTGACCAGCTCGCCGTCGCGCAGGAAGACCACGCGGTCCGCGTACGAGGCCGCCACCGGGTCGTGCGTGACCATGACGATGGTCTGGCCCAGCTCGCGTACGGACGTCCGCAGGAAGGCCAGCACCTCGGCGCCGCTGCGCGAGTCGAGGTTGCCGGTTGGCTCGTCGGCGAAGATGACCTGCGGCTTGCTGATCAGTGCCCTGGCCACCGCCACCCGCTGCTGCTGGCCGCCGGACAGCTCGGCGGGCCGGTGCGCGAGCCGCTCGCGCAGCCCGACGGTGTCGATGACCCGCTCGAACAGCGTCTCGTCGGCCTGGCGGCTCGCGATGTCGAGGGGCAGGCGGATGTTCTGCTCGGCCGTCAGCGTCGGCAGCAGGTTGAACGCCTGGAAGACGAACCCGATCCGCTCGCGGCGCAGCAGCGTCAGCCGGCGGTCGCTCAGCCCCGTCAGCTCGACGTCGCCGACGTGCACGGTGCCGGAGGTGGCCGTGTCGAGCCCGGCCAGGCAGTGCATGAGCGTCGACTTGCCGGACCCGGACGGCCCCATGATCGCGGTGAACGCCCCCGTGGCGAAGGACACGCTCACCCCGCGCAGCGCGTGGACCTGGGCGCCGCCCTGGCCGTACACCTTGGTCAGTTCTGTTGCCACCACGGCGGCCGGTGCCTGCCGCCGGGTCTCGGTGAGCGTCACGTTCACTCCTTGGTCGCGGGGGTCATGGAACGCGACCAACGCTAGGAGCGGAAATGTCCCTTTCCCTGGGCCTTGAGGAGGGACTTCGTGTGCGCCGCCAGATGACCCAGGGTCAGCCTTCCGGCCGATGCGCGGGTGGTTGGGCGGGCGGCTGGGCGGGCGGTTGGGCGGGGACGATCAACCCCGCCTCGTACGCGTACACGACCGCCTGCGCCCGGTCCCGCAGCCCCAGCTTGGCCAGCACCCGGCCGAGGTGCGTCTTGACCGTCGCCTCCGCCACCTCCAGGCGGGCCGCGACCTCCGTGTTGGACAGGCCGCGCGCCACCATGAGCAGCACCTCGCGCTCGCGCGGCGTCAGGTCGCCCGCTCCGGGCGGCGCCTGCCCGCTGGGGAGCTGGGCGGCGAAGCGGTCGAGCATGCGGCGCAGCGTGCTCGGCGACATGACCGACTCGCCCGCGTGCACCACCCTGATCGCGCTGACCAGGTCGGCGGGCGGTACGTCCTTGAGCAGGAACCCGGCCGCGCCCGCCTTGACCGCCGCGAAGGCGTACTCGTCGAGGTCGAACGTGGTCAGGATGAGCACCCGAGGCCCTCTGATCAGCCTGGTGGCCTCCACGCCGTCCATGACCGGCATGCGGACGTCCATGAGCACGACGTCCACCTGGACCCGCTCCAGCAGCCGCAGGGCGGCCGCGCCGTCGCCCGCCTCGGCCACCACCTCGATGTCGGGCTGCGCCCCGAGCACCATCCTGAAGCCGGCCCGCAGCAGCTCCTGGTCGTCGACCAGCATCACCCTGATCACGCCGCCTCCTTCGCCAGGGGCAGCCTGGCCAGCACCTCGAAGCCGCCGCCCTGGCGGGGCCCGGCCGACACAGCGCCGCCGTACATGCCGGCCCGCTCGCGCATGCCGATCAGGCCGTGGCCGCCGGCGCCGCGCGGCGCGGCGGCGCCCCTGCCGTCGTCGGTGACCCGGACGAGCACGTCCGTGCCGCTGTAGTCGATCTCGACCGTGGCGCTGACGCCGGGGCCGCCGTGCTTGAGCGCGTTGGTCAGGGCCTCCTGGACGATGCGGTAGACGGCGAGCTGCTGCCCCTCGGGCAGTTCGGCCGGCGTCCCCGCGACGCGCAGGCTGGCGGGCACCGCGAAGCCGCTGACCAGCTCGTCGAGCTGACCGAGACCGGGCTGCGGGGTGTAGTCGGTGGGCGCGGTCTCGTTCTCGCGCAGCACGCCGACCAGCCTGCGCATCTCGGCCAGAGCGGCCCTGCCGGTGGCCGAGATGGTCGCGACGGCCGCGCGGGCCTGGTCGAGGTCGGTGCCGAGGGCGTAGTTCGCGCCGTCGGCCTGCACCACCATGACGCTGACGTTGTGGGCCACGACGTCGTGCAGCTCCCGCGCGATCCTGGCCCGCTCGGCCGCCGCGGCCATCCTGGCCTGCTGGTCGCGCTCGCGCTCGGCGCGCTCGGCGCGTTCCTCCAGGCTCTCCAGGTAGCGGCGGCGGGTATTGGCGTACAGGCCGGTCAGCCAGACCGTCACCACGAGGATCGAGCAGCTGAAGAACATGCCGAACGTGGGGCGGTACCAGTTGACCATGGCCAGCGCCACCCCCAGCTCCGCCACCAGGCAGGCCGCCACCGCCCAGCGGAACAGGCACTGCGAGGCCACCGCGTAGAGCGCGACCAGCACGGCCAGGTTGGCGGGCACCGGGGCCAGGCCGGCCAGCCACTGCCCGAAGCTGACCAGCGCGACGGCCGAGAACGACAGCAGCGGGCGGTCGCGCCACACCAGCGGCAGCAGCAGGAGCGCCGTCAGGGCGAGGTAACCGGGCAGGCCGGGCGCGGAACCGCCGCCCAGCTGCGCGGCGCCCTCCGCCGCCACCCCGGTCAGGACGCAGAACAGCGCCAGAGGGCTCGCCCACAGGGCGCCCGCCAGCTTCTCGTGGCGTCGCGACCACGCCCGTACCCTGCCGAACACATCCTCACGATATGCAGCGCATCCGACGTTTCTGTCCGCCTGAAGACTGAAGTGTGAGTACGACCCAGGTCTTACATGGCGGGGAGCTTACGCACGGCTTACGGTGTATTTGGCATTCTCATTACCGGGAGCGCCCCCTGCGGGGCGAGTAAAGGGAGATCGTGATGGCGGATCATGATCGCGATGTCGGGTCGCGCGGCGATGAGGAAGCGCCGCGCGACCCGAGTCCCGAGCAGCCGGCTCTGAAGTACGGCGAACAGGCCGATCAGGCCTACGCCGAGATCCCTCCGACGCAGCATGCCGACTGGGAGACGCCGCGAAGCGGCGGCCGTCGCGGGCGCAAGAGGCTCATCGGCGCGGGACTCGTCGGGCTGCTCGCGGGAGCTCTGATCGGCGGTGTCAGCGTGGCCGCCGTCAACGATGCCGACCATGATCACGACAGGTTCGGCGTCCGGTACGACATGTCGCGCCCGGACCGTTTCCGCATCCACACCGTGCCTGACGTGAGCTGCTGGGGGCGCGAGAACGAGGTGCGCTGCAGTGCGCCCTCGCCGCCCCGAGTGCCACGACCGCCGCGCCCCGAGGAAGCCCCTGCGGCGCCCGTCGCGCCCACCCACGACGACTGAGAAACGGCCGGTCAGGGGCGCGGAATCACCATCGCTTGTAGGGCCGGTGGGATTCGAACCCACACTAACAGCCACCTAAAGACTGCGCCTCTGCCATTGGGCTACGACCCCTTTGCCATTGCCATGCCCCGAGAGTTTCGGTCGGGAAATGACAATTCGGGCACGGGAAGTGCCACGTGCCGCCAATCTTACCGCTTGCGTACGCGGTCCGGCGCCCGCCCGGTAGGCGGCGTTATCACGCGAATAACGCCGCCCGCCGGAGAGGTCTAGGCGAGGCCGAGCTTCTTCTTCAGCGAGGCCACGTGACCCGTCGCCTTCACGTTGTAGAGCGCCTGCTCGATCTTCCCGTCGCCGTCGATGACGAACGTCGAGCGGATCACGCCCACGACCTCCTTGCCGTACAGCTTCTTCGTGCCGTAGGCGCCGTAGGCCTGATGGACGGTCAGCTCGGGGTCGGACAGCAGGGGGAAGGTCAGCGCGTCGCGCTCGGCGAACTTGGCGAGCTTCGCCGGCTTGTCCTTCGACACGCCGAGGACGACGAAACCCTCATCGGTCAGCTGCCCGAGGTTGTCGCGGAAATCGCACGCCTGCTTGGTGCAGCCGGGGGTCATCGCGGCGGGGTAGAAATAGAGGATCACACGCTTGCCGCGGTAGGCGTCGAGCGAGACGGTGCCGCCGTCGGCGGTGGGAAGCGCGAACTCCGGTGCGGCGTCGCCGGGCGCGAGCTTGGTTTCTGTCACTGGGTCCTCCTGATGAACTGCCACCAACCTACCGGCCCGACTCACTGTGCGGCCGCCGTGCCGTCCGGGGCGCCGACCTGACAGACTGATCACGACCAGAACGAACGCCTCGCCGCTGAGGGCACGCGTACGGTCGAAAGGAGAGCCATGGCTGACACCGATCCCGATGAGCTGGAGCGGCAGATCGCGCGGACGCGCGCGGAGTTGGCGCGGACGGTCGACGCCATCGCCGACCGGGTGAGCCCGAAGCGGGTCGCCGAGCGCACGGTGGAAGACGTCAAGACCAGGGCGGGGCACTTCGTCGCGTCAGTGGGCGACGCGCTGGGGGTGACGGCCAGGCCCGCGGAGTTCGGCGACAACCCCGACGAGATGTGGGACGACGAGCGGCCCGACCTGGGCCCGGTGCTGATCGGGATCGGCGCGGTGCTGGTCGTGGGGGCGGCCATCGTGCTCATGCGCCGCCGCCGCAGGCGCCGCTGATCGCTCAGAGGAACGTACGCCCCTCGCCCCGGTAGGTCGGCACCGACTCCACCAGCGCGTCGCCCTCGACCAGATGCAGCGTGTCGAAGCGCTCGCACAGCTCGCCCGCCTTGGCGTGCCGGAAATAGACCCGGTCGCCGATCCGCAGGTCCTCGGCCGCCTGGCCGAGCAGCGGGGTCTGCACCTCGCCCGCGCCTTCGTCGGGCGCGTAGCGCAGCCCGGCCGGTAGGTAGGGCTGCGGCGCCCTGCTGGGCGCCGGTGACCCCGAGGCGATGTAACCGCCGCCCAGCACGGCGACGACGTCCCTGGCCGGGCGGCGTACGACGGGGAGCGCGAAGAGGGCGGCGGGCACGCCGGTGAACGCGCGGTAGAAGTCGAAGAGCCGCGGATGGAACAGGCCGGACCCGGCGGCCACCTCGGTGACGGCCTTCTCGCGGACGGTCCGCTCGACGCTGCCGGTGCCGCCGCCGTTGACGAACTCGAGGTCGGCGACCTGGCGTACGGCGTTGACGATCCTGCCCCTGCGCAGCACGAGGTCCCTGGCGGAGCGGGCCTGCATGAGCCTGATGAGCCGGGTGTGGACGGCGTTGCCCGGCGGGTCGTCGCCGACGCCGGCGATCTGCGCCTCGTACGCCAGCAGCCCGGCGAGGCGGAGGCCGGGCCGTCCGGCGATGCTCGCGGCGAGGTCGGCGGCCTGGTCGGGCTCGCGGATGGGGGAGCGCAGCGCGCCGGCCCTGAACCTGCCGCCGAAGGCGACGTAGCCGGCGTCGATGTCGAGGCAGAGCCTGATCTCGGCGCGCGGCCGGACGCCCGCCACGGCGGCCTCGACGAAGTCGAGGTGGGCGGCCGAGTCGACGGTGACCGTGATCCGTTCTGCGGCCCGCGCGTCTCCCGCGAGTGCGGCCAGGGCGTGCCGGTCGGCGGTGGGGTAGGCGACGAGGATGTCGGTGTGGCCGTGCTCGGCGAGCCAGAGCGCCTCGGGCAGGGTGAAGGCCATGAGGCCGCGGAAGCCGTCCATGGCGAGGACGCGGTCGAGGAGTGCCCGGCTGCGTACGGACTTGGTGGCCACTCTGATGGGCTTGCCGGCGGCGCGGCGTACGAGGCCGGCGGCGTTGGCCCGCAGGGCGGCGAGGTCGAGCAGCGCGAACGGCGGTTCGAGGGCGGCGGTGGCCCGGTCGTACCGCTGCCGATCATCCATACCGGCAGCGTATCCGCATATCGGGCAAATGAACATGAGGCTTGTTCGTGTTAGTTGCGGTCCCCGTAATGTTCGGGCAAACCGGCGGCGAGGGCGCGGTACCGCCCCGGCGCCCTGCATGTACGTCTGTCGGTGTGATGACCACGCTTCAGCAGCTCCTGCCCGGTGCCGTCGTCGCCCCGCGGAACACCGGGCTGCGCCGGGCGACCAGGGCGCTGCGGCCGGCGCGTACCGTTCCCGGCGCCCTCGTGTCGCTCACGCTGGCCGCCGGCCTGGGGGCGACCGCGGCCGAGGTGGTCGCCGCGCTGCTCGGCAGGCCGCTCGGCTGGGTGCCGGTCAACGAGCTGATCGAGCTGGCGGGCCGGAGCACCTGGCCGGAGCTGGAGATCGTGGCGATGGGCCTGGCCGGAGCGGGCACGCTCATGCTGCTGCTCGCGATCATGCCGGGACGTACCCGGCTGGTGCCGGTGGAGACCGACGACCCGCTCATCGTCATCGGCATCACCCGCGCGGGCCTGCGCCGCACCCTGCGCGCCGCCGCCCAGCAGGTGGCCGGCGTGGAGCGGGCGAGCGTCAGGCTGCGCCGCCGCACGATCGAGGTCACGGTCATGACCAGCGGGGAGAGCTCGGGGCAGATGCTCAGGCAGGTCGGCACCGTCGTGGGCGACCGCCTGGCCGGCGTCGGCACGCTGAGCACCTGCGAGGTCGTCGTCCGTCTGCGCAGGAGGGCCGCCTGATGCGCCAGTACGCGGGCAACCGGGTGGGCCTCGCCGTCGTCGGGGCGATCCTCCTGGCCCTCGGCGGGTACGCGTGGCTGCGCGGCCAGGACCGCTTCTTCGACCTGCCGCCGGGCGCCAAGGTGCTGCCGGCCGCCGCCAGGAAGACGCTGGCCGAGGAGCCGTGGCCGCTCTGGTTCGTCGCCTTCGCCCTGCTGTTCCTGACCCTGCTGGCGCTGCGCTGGCTGCTGCTCAGCCTCGGCTGGGGCCGCCGCGGCACCCACAACGGCACCGGCACCGCGATGCTGTTCGTCGGGCTCAAGGGCGTGGACGGGCTCGGCAGGGCAGGGGTCCGGGTGGCCGCCGACGGCCTGCGCATCGGCCTGACCTGCCCGGCCGCCGCCGACGTGGGCGCGATCGTGAGCAAGCTGGACCAGGACATCGTGGGGCGGATCCGGCGCGAGGTCCGCGACGACGAGTGCCCCGCCGTGGTCCGCCTGCACGTACGGCGTCAGGTCAGCACTCGATCACGTTGACCGCGAGGCCGCCGCGCGAGGTCTCCTTGTACTTGTCGAGCATGTCGCGGCCGGTGTCGCGCATGGTCTTGATGGCCCGGTCGAGCGAGACGAAGTGCTTGCCGTCGCCGCGCAGCGCGATCCTGGCCGCGGTGATCGCCTTGTTGGAGGCCACCGCGTTGCGCTCGATGCAAGGGATCTGCACCAGGCCGCCGATCGGGTCGCAGGTCAGCCCCAGGTTGTGCTCGATGCCGATCTCGGCGGCGTTCTCCACCTGCTCGGGCGTGCCGCCCAGCGCCTCGGTGAGCCCCGCAGAGGCCATCGAGCAGGCCGAGCCCACCTCGCCCTGGCAGCCCACCTCGGCACCGGAGATCGAGGCGTTCTCCTTGAACAGCACCCCGATCGCGCCCGCCGTCAGCAGGAACCTGATGACGCCGTCGTCGTCGGCGTGCGGGACGAACCGGGTGTAGTAGGTCAGCACGGCCGGGATGATGCCGGCGGCGCCGTTGGTCGGGGCGGTGACGATCCGGCCGCCCGCCGCGTTCTCCTCGTTGACGGCCAGCGCGAACAGCGTCACCCAGTCCATCGCCTGCAACGGGTCCTTCTCCGGCGGCTCGGACTGCAGGCGGCGGTGCAGCTGGTTGGCGCGGCGCTTGACCTTGAGGCCGCCGGGCAGCACGCCCTCCTTGGCGATGCCGCGCGTGACGCACTCGGACATCACCCGCCACAGGTTCATCAGGCCGCCCCTGATCTCCTCCTCGGTGCGGCCGAACGCCTTCTCGTTCTCCAGCATCAGCGCGGAGATCGACAGGCCGGTGGCGGAGCAGTGCTTGAGCAGCTCCTCGGCGGTGGTGAACGGGTAGGGCAGGACGGTGTCGTCGGGCTTGATGCGGTCGGCGCCGGTGGCCTGCTCGTCCACCACGAAGCCGCCGCCGACGGAGAAGTAGACCTTTTCCCGCAGCCGCTCGCCCGAGGCGTCCCAGGCGGTGAAGCGCATGCCGTTGGGGTGCTCGGGCAGCGAGATCTTACGCTCGAAGACGAGGTGCTCGCCGACGACGAACGGGATCTCATGAGTGCCGAAGAGCGGGACCGTGCCCGACTCGCGCATGGCGGCGATGCGGGCGTCCACGGTGTCGACGTCGACCAGCTCCGGCTTTTCGCCCGACAGGCCCAGCAGGACGGCCTTGTCACTGCCGTGGCCCTTGCCGGTCAGGCCGAGCGAGCCGTACAGGATGACCTCCACGCGGGACACCTGGTCGAGCATTCCGTCCTGGTGCAGGCCGCGGGCGAACTTGTGAGCGGCGGCCATCGGGCCGCCCGTGTGGGAGCTCGACGGGCCGATGCCGATCTTGAAGAGGTCGAAGACGCTGATCGCCATTGATGTGCGCCCTTCATGAAGGGCCGGGGCCCGGCTCGGCGGGCCCCGGCGGGTGGGTCAGGAGTCGCCCGCGGTCAGGGCGGTGTACTCCTCAGGCGAGAGCAGCTCCTCGGGGTCGCCCTCCACACGGACCTTGAACATCCAGCCCTCGCCGTACGGGTCGCTGTTGGCCAGGCTCGGGTCGTCCACGACCGCCTGGTTCACCTCGACGACCTCACCGCCGACCGGCGTGTAGATCTCGTTCACCGACTTGGTCGACTCCACCTCGCCGACGGAGTCACCCGGCTCGACGTTGCTGCCGACCTCGGGGAGCTGCACGTAGACGACGTCACCAAGGGAGTCGGCGGCGAAGGCCGTGATGCCGACGGTCACGGTGACGCTGTCCTCGACACCGCGCACCCACTCGTGCTCCTTGGTGTAGCTCAGGTCGTCAGGGATGTTGCTCACTTGTTCCTCCTGTAAAAGGGCAGCTCAACCAGGTCCACAGGTTCATGGCTGCCCCGGATGTCCACAGCCAGGCCTGAATCGGCGCCGGTGTCCACGTAGGCCATCGCGATGGGCTTGCCCAGGCTCTGGGAAGGCGCACCGCTGGTGACCTCGCCGACGACGGCGCCGTCTCGGGTGACCGGGTAACCGTGGCGCGGCACCCGGCGGCCCCGCGCGACCAGGCCGACGAGCCGGCGCCGCGGCTGGTCGTCCTTGACCGCCTCGAGCGCAGACCGGCCGACGAAGTCACCGGGCTTGTCGAATTTCACCACCCTGCCCAGCCCCGCGTCGAACGGGGTCAGCTCCGCGTCGAGCTCGTTGCCGTACAGCGGCATGCCGGCCTCGAGGCGGAGCGTGTCGCGGCTGGACAGGCCCGCGGGCTTGAGCCCGTACGGCTCGCCGGCCGTCATGAGCGCGCCCCAGAGCGGGACGGCGTCCTCGCCCGCGACGAACAGCTCGAAGCCGTCCTCGCCGGTGTAACCGGTACGGGCGATGAGCGCCTGCCGGCCGTCCACCGTGCCGGGCAGGCCGGCGTAGTACTTGAGCCCGGCCAGGTCGGCGTCGGTGAGCGTGGCCAGGATCTCCTGCGCGCGCGGGCCCTGGACGGCGATCAGCGCGTACCGGTCGGAGCGGTCCTCGACCACCGCGTCGTACGCCTTCGCGCGCTCCTGCAGCTCGCGGGCCACCTTCTCGTAGTTGGAGGCGTTCGCCACGACCATGAACTCCTCGTCACCGAGCCGGTAGACGATGAGGTCGTCGAGCACTCCGCCGCGCTCGTTCACGATCATGGTGTAACGGGCCCGGCCGACGGCCAGCGCCGACAGGTGGCCGACCAGCGCGTAGTCGAGCGCCTCGGCGGCCTGCGGGCCGGTCAGGAAGATCTCGCCCATGTGCGACAGGTCGAACAGACCGGCCGCCTCGCGGACGGCCCGGTGCTCGGCGGACTCGCTGCCGTACCGGAGGGGCATGAGCCAGCCGGCGAAGTCGGTCAGGGTGGCGCCGAGGCTCTCGTGAACGTCTCGGAGCGGTGTCGGTCGGGACATTGGACGCACCTCAGGACAGGAGTGGATGCCAGCATCCTCCCCCTCTGTCATCGGTGCCTGAGAGCTTCGCCCGACTTTTGCCGGACTTTCACCTTCGGCGAGGCCGCGAGGGCCTGCTTTCCAGAGACACCGTAGCCGTGCGGTCCTTTGCCTTGAGAGGTTCGCGGGGAGGGCTTGCTCCTTCAGGGGCCCTGACCGGCTGTCAGGGCACTCTCCCGCACGGTTTCGTCGGTGATGTCCGCCAGCCTAGTGGGGATATGGGGCTGTTGTCGCGTTCGCGGTTCAGCAGGCCGCGACCAGCGTCTCGAAGAGCGCCCGATCCTCCGCCACCTCCGGGTGCCACTGCACCGCCATCGCGAACCCGGCGCCCTCCAGCTCCACCGCCTCGATCGTGCCGTCCGCCGCCGTCGCGGTGACCGACAGGCCGGGCGCGAGCCGGTCCACGCCCTGGTGGTGGTAGTGCGGCACCGGCAGCGGCTCCGGCAGCGGCACCGTGCCCAGCGCCTTCGCCAGGCGCGAGCCGGGGACGGGCGTCACCGGCAGGTCGCCGAAGCGGCCAGGGCCTGGGCAGTGGCCGGTGTGGCCCACGACGTCCGGCAGGTGCTGGTGCAGGCTGCCGCCGAGCGCCACGTTCAGCACCTGGAGCCCCCGGCAGATGCCCAGGTAGGGCAGCCCGGCGTCGAGCGCCGCGCGCAGCAGCGCGAACTCCGCCTCGTCGCGGAACTCCCGCACGTAGCCGGTGCGCTCGTGCGGGGCCGCGGCGTACCTGGCCGGGTCGATGTCACCGCCGCCCGCCAGCACGAGCCCGTCCAGCCGGCCCACGAGCGCGGCGGGCTCACCGGCCGGCGGCAGCACGACCGGCTGCCCGCCGGCCGCCGCCACCTTCTCCACGTACGCGTACGGCAGCAGCGCGGCGGGCGTGTCCCGCCACACCGTGAACGTGGCCTGCTCGACGTAGCAGGTGATGCCGATGACCGGACGCCGCATGGCGTGCCCCCCTCTAGAGCGGCGTGACGTACGCGCCGGAGATGCCGCCGTCCACCAGGAACTCGCTGGCCGTGACGAACGAGGCGTCGTCGCTGGCGAGGAACGCCACCGCCGCCGCGATCTCCGACGCCTCCGCGAAGCGGCCGACCGGCACGTGCACCAGCCGCCGCTGCGCCCGCTCCGGGTCCTTGGCGAACAACTCCTGGAGCAGGGGCGTGTTCACCGGGCCTGGACACAGCGCGTTCACTCTGATGCCCTCCCTGGCGAACTGCACACCCAGCTCACGCGACATCGCCAGCACGCCGCCCTTGGAGGCGGTGTAGGAGATCTGCGAGGTCGCCGACCCCATGACCGCCACGAACGACGCCGTGTTGATGATCGAGCCCTTGCCCTGCCGCCGCATGTACGGGATGACGTGCTTGCAGCAGAGATAGACGCTGGTCAGGTTCACCTCCTGGACGCGGCGCCAGGCCTCGATGCCGGTCTCCAGGATCGAGTCGTCGTCGGGCGGCGAGATGCCGGCGTTGTTGAAGGCGATGTCCACGCTGCCGTACGTCTCGTACGCGGTGGCGAACATGCGGACGACGTCGTCCTCGTTCGTGACGTCGGCCCGTACGAACAGGCCGCCGACCTCGCTCGCGGCCTGCTTGCCCGCCGCCTCGTCGACGTCCGCGCAGACGACCTTGGCGCCCTCCTCGGCGAACCGGCGGGCCGTGGCCAGCCCGATGCCGCCCGCCGCTCCCGTGATGACCGCCACCCGATCCTGCAACCGCTGCATCCCGTGTCACTCCGTTGCGATGAAGACGTTCTTGACCTCGGTGAACGCCGCAAGGGCATCCGCGCCGAGCTCCCTGCCGAGTCCGGACTGCTTGAAGCCGCCGAACGGGGTCCAGTAGCGGACGGAGGAGTGGGAGTTGACCGACAGCGCCCCCGACTCGACGGCCCTGGCCACCCGCAGCGCCCGCCCCACGTCGCGGGTCCAGATGGAGCCGCTCAGCCCGTACGGGGTGTCGTTGGCGATGCGGACGGCGTCGGCCTCGTCCTCGAACCTGGCCACCGACAGGACCGGGCCGAAGATCTCCTCGGTGAACGCCCGGTCGGTGACCTCGGGGGTCAGCACGGTGGGCGGGAACCAGTAGCCCCTGCCCTCGGGGCACGAGCCCTGCACGTAGGGGTCGCCGTCGACGAAGCTCGCGACGCGGGCCAGGTGCTCGGCGCTGATGAGCGGGCCCATCTCGGTGGCATCGTCGCGCGGGTCGCCCACCTTGACGCCCAGCACGGCGGGGGCGAGCAGGGACATGAACTCGTCGTACACGCTCGACTGGACGAGCAGGCGGGAGCGGGCGCAGCAGTCCTGGCCCGAGTTGTCGAACACCGCGTACGGCGCCGTCGCCGCCGCCTTCTCCAGGTCGGCGTCGGCGAAGACGATGTTGGCCGACTTGCCGCCCAGCTCCAGCGTCACCCGCTTGACCTGGCGCGCCGCCTTCGCCGCGATCTCCTTGCCCACCTCGGTCGAGCCGGTGAACACGATCTTCGCCACGCCGGGATGCTCGACCAGGCGGGCGCCCGCGACCTCCCCTGCCCCAGGCAGCACCTGGAGCACCCCCTCGGGGAGGCCCGCCGCCAAGGCCAGCTCGGCCAGCCTCAGCGCCGTCAGCGGGGTCCACTCGGCCGGCTTCACGATCACCGTGTTGCCGGCCGCCAGCGCGGGGGCCACGCCCCACGACATGATCAGCATCGGGAAGTTCCACGGCACGATGACCCCGACCACACCGAGCGGCTCGTGGAAGGTGACGTCCACGCCGCCCGCGACCGGGATCTGCCTGCCGTGCTCGCGCTCGGGCGCGCCCGCGTAGAAGTGCAGCACGTCGCGTACGGCGCCGGCCTCCCAGCGGGCGTTGCCGATCGGGTGCCCGGCGTTGGCCAGCTCAAGCTCGGCCAGCTCCGCGCCGTGCGCGTCCACCAGGTCCGCGAACCTGCGCAGCAGCCTCGCCCGGTCACCCGGCGCGACCGCGCGCCAGCCCGCGTACGCCGTCCTGGCACGCTCCACGGCCCGGTCGACCTCGGCCGCGTCGGCGAGTTCGACGTCGGCCAGCACCTCTTCCGTGGCCGGATTCACGATTTTCATGCGAGCCCGTCACATCCGCTCGAAACCACGGAACATCTCCCAGTCCGTCACCGCCGCGTCGAACGCGGCCAGCTCCACCCGCGCGTTGTTGGCGTAGTGCTCGACCACGTCCTCGCCGAACGCCTCCTTGGCCAGCTTCGACCCCTCGAACACGGCCAGCGCCTCGCGCAACGTCGCCGGCACCCGCTCCGCCCCCGAGGCGTAGGCGTTGCCCGCGTACGGATCCTCCAGCGGCAGTTCGGCGTCGATGCCGTGCAGCCCCGCCGCGATCAGCCCCGCCACCGCCAGGTACGGGTTCACGTCGCCGCCCGGCACGCGGTTCTCCACTCGTAGCGACAGGCCGTGGCCGACCAGGCGCAGCGAGCAGGTGCGGTTGTCCACGCCCCACTTGAGCGCCGTGGGGGCGAAGCTGCCGGGCACGAAACGTTTGTAGGAGTTGATGTTGGGCGCGTACAGCAGGGTCAGCTCCCGCATCGCGGCCAGCTGCCCGGCCACGAAACCGGCGCCCAGCTGGGACATCCCGTACGGCCCCTCACCCGCCATCACCGGGTCGCCGTCCACGCTGCGCAGCGAGATGTGGATGTGGCAGGAGTTGCCCTCACGCTGGTTCGGCTTGGCCATGAACGTGATCGACCGGCCCTCCTGGGCGGCGATCTCCTTGGCCCCCGTCTTGTAGATGACGTGGTTGTCGCAGGTCGCCAGCGCCTCGGCGTAGCGGAAGGCGATCTCGTGCTGGCCCAGGTTGCACTCGCCCTTGGCCGACTCGACGTAGAGGCCCGCGCCCTCCATCTCACGCCTGATCCGCCGCAGCAGCTTCTCGACGCGGCCGGTGCCGAGCAGCGAGTAGTCGACGTTGTAGAGGTTCGCGGGGGTCAGATCGCGGTACGCGCGGCGCCAGGCGTCCTCGTAGGTGTCGTCGTAGATGACGAACTCCAGCTCCGTGCCGACGTACGCGGCCAGGCCGCGCTCCTGCAGCCGGGCGAGCTGGCGGCGCAGGATCTGGCGCGGCGAGGCGGTCACCTCGGCGCCGCCCTCCCATGCGAGGTCGGCCATGACCAGCGCGGTTCCCTCGTGCCAGGGCACCCGGCGCAGCGTCGAAAGGTCGGGCTTCATGACGAAGTCGCCGTAGCCCCGCTCCCAGGACGACATGGCGTAACCCGGGACGGTGTTCATGTCCACGTCGACGGCCAGCAGGTAGTTGCAGCCCTCTGAGCCGTGCTGCAGCACCTCGTCGAGGAAGTAGCGCGCCGACAGCCGCTTGCCCTGCAACCTGCCCTGCATGTCGGCGATCGCGAGGAGCACGGTGTCGATCCGGCCGGCGGCGATGTCGTCGCGCAGCTCGGTCACGGACAGGAACCCGCTGCTCGCTCGATCGCTCACGCTACGTCGCTCCGATCTGGCCTGACGCGCTTTCCCGCTGATTGGGCTAGTCTCAGACCATTGATGTGCATGGTGGGATCACTTGTCAAGGCCTGAGGACACGTTGGACGAGTCGGCGCGTTTGATGACGGTGTTGCGGCCGGTCAGGGCCGGCAACGCCTTCGAGGAGACGGTCGAGCGGCTGCTCCAGGCGATCAAGCTCGGCGTCGTCCCGCCGGGGGGCAAACTGCCGCCCGAGCGCGAGCTCGCCGTCCAGCTCGGCATCAGCCGGGTCACCTTGCGTGAGGCCATCAGGGCGCTGTCCGACGCCGGATACCTCGACGTGCGCAGGGGCCGCTATGGCGGGGCCTTCGTGACGTACCGGCCGCCCGAGCCCGACGCGGGCAAGGCCCGCGAGGCCCTCCAGGAGATGGGAGCCGACGAGCTGTCCGACGCGCTCACCTTCCGGCTCGCCGTCGAATGCGGCGCCGCCCAGGTGCTCGCCGCCTCGCCGCTCGGCGACGCCACCCGCGCGGCGCTGCTGCGCCGCCTCACCGAGCTGAACGCCGCCGGTCTCGACGACTACCGCCGCCTCGACACCGCCTTCCACCTGTCGATCGCCGAGCTGACCGGCTCGTCCCTGCTCGCCGCCAGCTGCGCCGACGCCCGCTCCCGGGTCAGCGGCCTGCTCGACGCCATCCCCATGCTGCAGGTCAACCTCGACCACGCCGCCGTCCAGCACCGGGCCATCGTGGACGCCATCCTCGCCGCCGACCCCGACGCCGCCAGGCGGGCCGTCGCCGAGCACCTGGAGGGCACCGCCGCGCTGCTGCGCGCGTTCCTGGCGTGACCCGACCGGTTTGCGCGGCTCGTACCATCGATCTCAAGGGTCATGGGGCACTGGTTTCAGCACAGCATCGTCGCCACAGGACGGCTTCCGCTGTTCTGCTACTTCGTCATGCTCATCGTGGCCTTCATCGCCACCCGCATCAACGTGCGGTTGATCAGGGCGAAGATCGGCTGGTTCCGTAACTTCACCGTCGGCGAGATGCACATCCACCACGTGGTGTTCGGCGTCGTGCTCATGCTGATCGGCGGCGTGGCGCTCATCGTCTCGCCCGGCTCCCAGGTCGGCACCGCCGTCGCCGCGTCCGTCTTCGGGGTGGGCTCCGCGCTCGTGCTCGACGAGTTCGCGCTCATCCTGCACCTGCACGACGTCTACTGGGAGGAGGAGGGGCGCACCTCGGTCGACGCCGTGTTCATCGCGATCGCCGTCAGCGGGCTGCTGCTCATCGGCCTGCGCCCCCTCACCTGGGACTACGGCACGCCCGTCGTCAACCCGGCGGCGCTCATCGTGGCCAACCTCGTGCTCGCCGTCGTCACCCTGCTCAAGGGCAAGATCTGGACCGGCATGGCCGGGCTGTTCGTCCCGCCCATGCTGCTGGTGGGCGCCCTCCGGCTGGCGCGGCCCGGCTCCCCGTGGGCCCGCTGGTTCATCGCCGGGCGGTCACCCCGCAAACTCGCCAAGGCCGTACACCGGGAGGAACGATGGCGCCGGCCGGCCATCCGGGCGAAAATCGCCTTCCAGGAGTTCCTCTCCGGCCGCCACGACCTCCCCTCCACCCGCCGCCCCCGCCGCTCCCGTACGTGAGCCTGGCGCGGGGCATGCGACTGGGCGCGGGACCTACGGCCGGACACGGGGCTTACAGCGCGGCCACCGAGCGCAGTGCCAGCCCCGTGCCCAGGACGATCACCATCGCAGCCGTCCCCATCGGCGCCAGCCCCGACAGCCGCGCGGCCAGCCGCCGTCCCTTGGCGGCCCGCCGCTCCAGCCGGTCCACCAGTTTGACGAGGAGCAGACCGGTCACGGTGAGCGTCGCGGCCATCCCGAGACCGTAGGCGGTGACCAGCGCCACCCCGAACCAGGTCCGGCCGAGCGCGATCGCGCCGAGGAGCACGATGAGCGCCGACGGACTCGGCACCAGCCCTCCCGCCACCCCCAACCCCACCAACCCACCCCGCCTACCACCGTGCCCGTGCCCGTGCCCGTGCCCGTGCCCGTGCCCGTGCCCGTGCCCGTGCCCGTGCCCGTGCCCGTGCCCGTGCCCGTGCCCGTGCCCGTGGTCGTGGGAGTGGGAGTGGGAGTGGGAGTGGGGGTGCTCTTGGTTCCCCTGCGCGCCTGCGTGACCGTCGCGGTGCTCGTATGCGTCCCCATCCCCGTCCCCGTAGCCGTCTTCGTCCCCACGGCCGTGCCCGTGGCCGTGGGCGGAAGTGGGGGAGTGGGCGATGGCGTGGGTGTGGTTGGGGTGGTCTTCTGGGTGGTGGCGGGCGGTGCGGAGGAGGCGGAGGCCGATCAGGGCGATCAGGGCGCCGCTGGCCACGCCGAGCCAGCCCAGCACCGTCTCGCCGGCCAGCGCCGTGAAGACGGTCAGCAGCAGGCCCACCATCAGCACTCCGGCCGTGTGGGTGGCCGTCACCGCCGCGCCCACCACCAGGGCGTCGCGCGGGCGTCCACGGCGTCCGGCCAGGTACGCGGCCATGATGGTCTTGCCATGGCCCGGGATCAGCGCGTGTCCCGCCCCGAGTACGATCGCCAGCCCCACCGCCAGCAGCCCCAACGGCACCGTCAGCGTGTCCGAGCCGATCAGCGCGGTGAGCGTGCGATCCAGGGCGGCCAACGCGTCACCGATGGGCCCGCCGATCTCGGCCCCCAGCCCGCCGGGCAGCGCGCCGCCGGGCTCGGCTTCTGTGTTGCCGGGCGGCGTGTCGCCGGGCTCGGCTTTGCGGCTGTCGGGCGGTGTGGCGGTGGTTTCGGTCCCTTCGCCACCGGGCGGTGTGGTGTCGCTGGACGGCGGTGGGTCCGTGGCGGGGGAGACGGTGAGGGTGGCGGTGCGCTGGTCGAGGGGCGTCGTCAGGAGGTCGTCGGGGTAGGTGCGCAGTTCCTGGCTGATGCTCGTCGCGGGTACCGAGGAGGCGGTCAGGCGGACGCCGTCCCCGGTGGCGGTGATCTCGCGCCAGCCGAGCCTGTCCTGCTCGAACCCGTCGGTGAAGGTCACGGCCCCTGATGGGCGGACCTCGGCGACGAGCCGGCAGGACAGGCGGCTGGTCCGCAGCCCGCCCTCACCGGGCGCGTACGCGAACGCCGCGGACTCCACCCGCCACGGCACCACCCGGCCCGCCACCTGGAGCCGCTGGGCGGCGGCCAGCGCGGCGCACCGGCGGGCGGCGTAGGCGGACCCGGCGGCGCTCACCTCCGGCTCGGCCTGCACGGTGGGCAACTCGGCCAGATCCACGACGGCGAGGTTCCGGACGTGGGAGGGCGTGACCCGCAGCCCGTTGTAGTGATTGACGGTGAACCGCCCCAGCGGATGCGCCACCACGCCGACCTGCGGCGCGCTCGCCTGAGCAGCGGCGGTGTTAACGGACAGCAGTGCGGGGCCCAGGGACAGGCCCAGGGACAGGAGGGCGGTGACGGTGAGGAGGAGGGCGCGTCTCATGAGAACCTCGCCAGGGCTGGGAGGTCGGGGTCGAAGCCGCGGACGGAGGGCGCGCCGGAGGCTTCGGTGAGGCCCAGGGAGTGCTCTATGCGGGTGCGGTGATAGGTCAGTAGAGGGTTCTTCCAGCCTGTTCCGGTCGCGTGTCTGGCGTAGGGGAGGGCCTTCTCGGGGGTGCCGGCCTTGAAGAGGGACCAGGCCAGGGCGTCGGCGGCCACGAGGTTGGGGTTGCGGGTGTATTCCGCCCTTGCGTGGCGGACGGCGGCCTTCGGGTCGCCGTGGTCGGCTTCGAACTCGGCCCAGGTCAGGTCGTCGCGCACTCCGGCCGCCTCGTAGAGCTCGCGCTGGGCTTCCAGGAGGGTCCAGTCGGCGGGGAGGCCGGCTTTGATGCGGGTCTCGCCCTGCTCGATGAGGTACTGGGGGAGGGGGAGGCGTTGGACCACCTGGTCGTACAGGGATAGGGCTTCGCTCAGGCGGCCGTCCAGGGCGGCGACCTTGGCCTGTCCGGCACGTGCGGGGATGTGGGCGGGGTAGGTGTTCAGGGCGTCGGCATAGTGGCGGGCGGCGGTTTCGAGGTCTCCCTCGTGGAGGGCCAGTTCGCCCTGGTAGTAGCGGGCGTAGGCGCGGTCGGCGGGGAGCCAGGCGTCCTCATGGGCGTAGTCGAGGTAGGTGCGGGCCGTCTCCACGTCCCCGCGCAGCTCGGCCGCGTAGGAGGCGCGGGTGAAGGCGGCCACACCCGGGCGCAGGGCCATCATCGCGTCCACGGCCTGCTGGGCGGCGCGCAGGTCACCCAGCTGGGTGCGGGCGTCGGCGAGCACGCCGTACGCGGCGGCGGCGTACGGGTTGGCGTCGATGGCGCTCTCGGCCAGCTCGGCGGCCCTGGCGAACTCGTGCCTGGCCGCCGCCAGCGCGGCCTGCCCCGTGAGCACCGCGTCGTCCTTCGGGGCGATCTTCGCAGCCGTGGCGAGCGCGCCTTCCGCCTTCGTGTACGCGGATGGGTCGCCGGTGAGGCGGGCCTGGTCGATGTGGCGGGTGGCGAGCTCGGCCCAGCCCCTGTGGTCGCCGGGCAGCCTTCTGAGCCGTTCCTGCAGGGTCTCCCGGCGGGGCGGGTCGGCCGCCGGCGCGGGCGTCGGGGCCGACGTGAACGAGACGAGGGTGATGAGCACCGCCCCTACGAGGGCGAGTCCGGCGAAGAGGGCGAGGGCACGCATGTGGCTGGGCTCCAGAGGAGGATGCGGGGGCCGTGAGTCTCCACGGGGGGGCGCGGGTGGTCGTCATAAGGGTGTGCGGGGTGCGTTGTGTGGGAGGCCCGCGCGGGTGGGGTGAGCCGGCCGGCTGTGACGGGGGCACGGCCGGCCGGCTCCTAATGAGTGCTGGGAGTAAGCCATCCGGCAGACTCCGTAGTGGATAGTGGCCGCTGGCAGGTGAGCACTTTCGGCTCCTGGACATTGA
>NZ_JBFAPT010000022.1:0-200747 GCF_040676845.1 Nonomuraea sp. NPDC049504 | reverse complement strand
GACAAGTACCCGGCGCTGGAGAAGGTGCTCCAGCCGGTCATCGACAAGCTCGACGACGACACCATGCAGCAGCTCAACGCGCAGGTGGACGTCGAGGGCAAGGAGCCGGACAAGGTCAGCGAGGAGTGGCTGAGCAAGGAGGGCTTCCTGGGCTCGCCCGCCTGACCGTCTTCCTGACCGTCTTCCTGGAACGGCCCGCGCCTCGCCCGGCGCGGGCCGTTCGCGTGTCCGGACCGGTCCATTGACTGGAACGGCTTGCGCGTGAGTCAGAAATCGATAATTCTTAGGAAGGTTTCCTTTTTAATCCTGTCTCACCCCCCAGGAGCGCAGGTGCGCAAGAGTACGATCGCGACCGTGACGGCGGCCACCGGAATGCTGGTCCTGCTGCCGGCATCCGCCGCCAACGCCCACGGCACCATGTCCAACCCCCCGAGCCGCGTCTACGTCTGCAAGAACGAGGGCCCGGAGTCGCCGAAGTCCGCCGCCTGCAAGGCCGCCGTGGCCGCCGGCGGCACCCAGGCGTTCTACGACTGGAACGAGGTCTCGCTGCTCGAAGCGGGCGGCAGGCACCGCGAGCTCATCCCCGACGGCAAGCTCTGCAGCGCGGGCCGCGACAAGTACCGCGGGCTCGACCTGCAGCGCTCCGACTGGCCTGCCACGCAGGTGCGGCCCGGCACCTTCACGCTGACGTACCACGCGACCGCCCCGCACGCCAACAGCAACTTCGAGTTCTACATCACCCGCGAGGGCTGGAACCCGACCATGCCCCTCAAGTGGTCGAACCTGGTGCACATCAGGACGTTCAACAACCAGAACCCGACCACGTTCACGAACTGGTCGATCAACCTGCCGCAGCGGACCGGGCGGCACATCCTCTACTCGATCTGGCAGCGCGTGGTCGGCAGCAACGAGGCCTTCTACACCTGCTCGGACGTGGACTTCGGCGGGGGCGGCACCCCGAACCCCAACCCGACGCCCACGCCCACCCCGACCCCGACCCCGACGCCCACGAACCCGCCGACCAACCCCGGCGGCACGTGGAGCGCGAACAAGGCGTACCGGGTGGACGACCGGGTGACGTACAGCGGCTCGACGTACGAGTGCATCCAGGCGCACACCTCGCTCGCCGGCTGGGAGCCGCCGAACGTGCCCGCGCTCTGGAAGCGCGTCTGACCTCACTTAGCGAGGGCGGCCGCATTGAGGGCGGCCGCCCTCGTCACGGGACGGTGGCGAGGAAGACGTCGCCGCTGCCGAGGGCGCGGCCGCCCTCAGGCGTGCCGTACGTCAGCCCCGCGATCGCCACCTTCCCCTGCCCGGTCGCCGCGGCGTACAGGTTGGGCTCGGCGAACGGGTCGACGCCGTCGTCCCTGGCGGTCCCGAGCTGGGCGGCGGCGCGCTGGGCGCCCTTCGCGTCCAGGCGGAGCGTCAGCACGTCGGCCCCGCCCGCCGGCACCCCGACCTTGCCCCGCGTGTACCCGGCGACCGCGATCTCCCCGCCCGGCAGCGCGGCCACGGCTGCGCCCTCGTCGGCGGCGGCGGTGGCGAGCCGGTGCTCCCAGCGGCGCTTGCCCCGGTCGGTGTAGGCGACGGTGAGCGCGTCGCCCGACGTGGCGCCGGTCGCGACGATCAGGCCGGCGGTGGTGACGGTGACCGCGTTCAGCCGGTCGTCGCCGCTGCCGCCCTCGGTGGCGGCCCAGGTCCTGGCGCCGTCGGCGGTGTACGCGGCCAGCCAGCCGTCGGTGCCGCCGCGCGCGGTCGTGTCGGGCAGCGCGGCCGTGGTGCTGCCGGTCAGGTAGACGCCCGTGGCCGCGGCGGCGACGCCGGTGGCCTTGTCCTCGCCGGGGCCGCCGTACTGGCGGATCCACCTCACCTCGCCGTCGGGGCTCAGGCGGGCGGCGATGGCGTCCTTGTCGCCGGCGTTGACGCCGTCGAGCGCGCCCTTGGTGTAGCCGGCGACGTACGCGCCTCCGTCGGGGGCGGCGGCCAGGCCGTACACGCGGTCGGCGGCGTCCGGCGCGCCGAACTGGGTGGTCCAGCGGACCTCGCCGTCCGGGCCGAGCCTGACCACGAACGCGTCGTCGGTGCCGTTGCCCGCGTGCTTCCCGTCCAGGTCGCCCTTGGTGTAGCCGGCCGCGAGCACGCCGCCGTCCGGCAGCGGCACGACCCCGTACAGACGCTCGTCGGCGGGCGTGGCGATGCGCCGGGTCCAGCCGCCCGGCCTGGTGACGACGGCGTCGAGGTCGCCGTTCTCGGCGGTGGCGTACCCGATCGTCAAGGTGCCGTCCGCTGCGGCGGCCACGCCGCCCGCCCAGTCCACGGCGGACGTGCCGTGCAGCGGGGCGGGCAGGCCCGCCGGCGGGACGACGCTGAGGCCGGGGCCGAGGTCGGCCATGGCCTGCTCGAAGGCGGGGGTCCAGACGTCCCAGTCGTGGCCGCCGTCCAGGACCCTGAGCTGGGCGGAGATCGCGGGCGAGCGGCGGGCGGCGTTGTAGAGGGCGGCCGACTCGAAGTCGAGGTCGTGGCGGGCGTCGGCCGGGTCGGGGTTGGCGTACTCGTCGTCGCCGACGGCCACGAACATCCGTACCGGCAGGTCGGGGTCGAGGTCTTCGAGCAGGGCCGGGTAGTTGAGCTTCTTGTAGATCGCGTCCGCGAACTTCTCCTCGCCCTCGCCGAACGCGCCGTAGTCACGGGCCGAGGAGTCCGACGGCGGCAGCGGCGTGTAGACGGCGGGGCTGAGCACGGCGGCGGCGCCGAACAGGTCCTGGTGCGCGAGCGCGTACCGCAGGGCGCCCGCGCCGCCCATCGAGTAGCCGCCGACCAGGCGGGCCTGCCTGATGGGCGCGGTCCGGTACGTGGCGTCCACGTGCGCGACGAGGTCCCTGGTCAGCGCCGTCTCCACCGGACGGCCCGGCAGGTCGTCGCCGGTGTAGCGGGAGTCGACGTACCAGTTGCCGCGCTCGCTCCACGGGGCGTCCGGCATGACCGCGATGACCGGCGGGATGCGCTTGGTCCTGATCATGTCGTCGAGGGTCGTCTTGACCCGCGTCCACGCCTGCATGCTGTCGCCGCGACCGTGCAGCAGGTAGAGCACGGGGTGGCGGTCCTTGCTCCGGTCGTATCCGGCGGGCAGGTAGACGTTGTAGGCGATGTCCTCGCCCAGGGCCTTCGAGGGCGCGGCGGCGGTGGCGATCGTCCCGCCGGTCCGCGCCTCGGTCTGGGCGGGGCCGGCCGTCAGGGTGAGCGCGGTCACGACGGCGAGCGCGCCGGCGGTGATCCATCGGGGTACGGGCATCGACCACTCCTGTAAACGTTTACCGAACGCGCCTCATGTTTCGGGAGAGTTTCATGGGGCGGGAGGTGTGCTGTCAACTGTCCGTTTCCGCCACCCGTGCTTAATGCCTTTAAGTTCATGCAT
Organism: Nonomuraea sp. NPDC049504; assembly: GCF_040676845.1. NCBI lineage: Bacteria > Bacillati > Actinomycetota > Actinomycetes > Streptosporangiales > Streptosporangiaceae > Nonomuraea > Nonomuraea sp. NPDC049504. Next base: position 197,332 of record NZ_JBFAPT010000022.1, on the reverse strand, counting down.
AATAGGTGTAACTTCTTGTTTCCCCTCGTCAGGCTTGAGGCGATGAACGCACTGATCACCACTCCCGTCACCCCCGGCCTCCTGCGGGGCGCCCTCGATGTGGAGCGGACCCCGTACGGACTGCTCCCCCACCGGCTGCCCGCACGAGCACGCAGGCAGATCCCGGACGAGCAGTTCGCCATGGCCGAGAGCCAGCCGTCCGGCGTTCGGCTCGCCTTCCGCACCGCCGCCACCACCATCGAACTGGACGCGCTGCCCACCAAGCGCGCCTACCGCGGGCTGCCCGATCCGCCTTCCGGCGTCTACGACCTGATGATCGACGGCCGGCTCGCCGCCCAGGCCACCGTGCCGGGTGGTCGCACGCGCGTCGCCGACTTCGCGACCGGGGCCGTGGAGGTGCACGATGGGCCGTCCGGCACCGCCCGCTTCACCGGGCTGCCCCCCGGCGACAAGGACGTCGAGATCTGGCTCCCGCACAACGAGACCACCGAGCTGTCCGCGCTGCGTACGGACGCGCCGGTCGCCCCGGCCCGGCCGCACGGGCGGCGGGTGTGGCTGCACCACGGCAGCTCCATCAGCCACGGCTCCAACGCCCTGCACCCCACCGCCATCTGGCCCGCCCTGGCCGCCGCCGCCGGCGGGGTCGAGCTGGTGAACCTGGGGTTCGGCGGGAGCGCGCTGCTCGATCCGTTCACGGCCCGCGCCATGCGCGACACCCCGGCCGACCTCATCAGCGTGAAGATCGGCATCAACCTGGTCAACAGCGACGCCCTGCGGCTGCGGGCCTTCGTCCCCGCCGTGCACGGGTTCCTCGACACGATCAGGGAAGGTCATCCTGAGACGCCGCTGCTCGTCGTGTCGGCCATCCTGTGCCCGATCCAGGAGCGCACGCCGGGGCCCCTCACCGTTCAGTTCGAGGACGGCACCGTACGCTTCCGCCCCACCGGCGACCCGGCGGCTGTCGCGTCCGGTCACCTGACCCTCGAGGTCGTCCGCCGCGAGCTGGCCGCGATCGTGGCCGAACGCGCCACCGACGACCCGCACCTGCACTACCTCGACGGCCGCGACCTGTACGGCGAGCCCGACAACGCCGAGCTGCCGCTGCCCGACGACGTGCACCCGAGCGAGGAAGGCCACCGCCGCATCAGCGAGAACTTCTCCCGCCTCGCCTTCTCTCCCGGCTCCCCCTTCGCCACCCGCTAGGCTCCCCGAAATGTGCAGGTCAGCGGCTTGTGAGGGGGAATGTGCGGTGAAAGACTGAAAGTGACGGAAGGGGGACGTCATGATCGAGGTCAAGAACATCGACAAGCCGGACGAGCGCCGCGACTTCCCCAGGGGGCACCTGGAAGTCTGCAACCTGTCCGGCCTGACGTTCGGCGTGGCCACCTTCGAGCCGGGCTGGCGCTGGTCCGAGTCCGTGAAGCCGATCGCGGGCACCGACTCCTGCCAGGTGCACCACACCGCGTTCGTGGTGCAGGGCCGCATGCGACTGCACGCCGACGACGGCACCGAAGCCGAGATCGGACCGGGCGACCTGTTCGTCTGCCCACCCGGACACGACGCCTGGGTGGTGGGGGACGAACAGTGCATCATGTACGACTTCGCAGGCGGCGCCGCGAACTACGCCAAGGCACCCACCACCGGGTCCGCCAACACCAACGACATGATGGGCTACTGACACCAACGAGCCAATGACCCGACACACCCGCCACCAAGCCCCACGCACGCCAACCACCGACGCGAGGCCCGTGCCGCAGGGCCTCGACGCGAAGCCGTCGGTCGGGAGCAGCGCCAGTCGTCCCGGCTGCTCACCGGGTGCCAGCATGGCGACGAGCACGACGCCTGCCTGCTTGGCGCTTCGACTCGTAGGTCAGCCCGCACCGCCCTGGCCTGCTTCGGTGTCGGGGGCCGGTGTGGGTGGGGTGGTGGTGAGCAGGCGGAGGACGGCGACGTCGATCAGGTCGTGGATCTCGCGGTCGGTGAAGATCTCGGGGAGGGTCAGGCGTTCGACGATCAGCCAGTTGAGGGCCAGGTACAGGAGGACCACGGACGCCGAGTCGCCGGGGAGGCCCGAGACGGTGTGGTGGCTGATGTTGGCGTCGATGTCCTCGCGGATGCGCTTGGTCAGGACGGCGCGTAGCTCAGGGCGGCGGGTGGCCTCCAGGCGGAGCTCCAGCAGGGCGAGGTAGCCGGAGTTGAAGGCGGAGATGCGGTCCACCAGCTCGTGCATGAGCTCGGCGAACCGGGCTTCGTCCTGGACGCCTTCGCGGTTGCGGGCGACGGTCGTCTCGTCGGGCAGCAGGCGCTCGTAGATGCGTCCGCCGACCTGGGTGAACAGGTCGTCGCGGGTGGCGAAGTAGTTGGACGCGGTGCCGACGGGCACGCCTGCCTCCGCATCGACGGCGCGGAAGGTCAGACCGCGTGCCCCTTCCCTGGCGAGCACCTCGATGGCCGCGTCGATCAGCGCCTGACGCCGCTCGGGGTTTTTGCGCACTTGACACCACTCCAGTTGTAGTACTACCTTCAAACCACTTCACACATAGTACTACAAAAGGAGTGACTTAATGCGAAAGCTCGTGTATTACGTGGGCGCCTCCATTGACGGCTACATCGCCGGGCCCGAGGCACAGTTCGACTTCTATCCCGCGCCTGACGACATGGTGGCCTGGATGAACGAGCGTTATCCGGAGACCATCCCCACCCACATCCGCCGGCATTTCGGCATGGACGACGTGCCGAACAAGGCGTTCGACACGATGGTGATGGGCCGCGGCACGTACGAGCCCGCCCTCGACGTGCCCACCACCAGCCCCTACGCCCACCTGCGCCAGTACGTCGTCTCCCGCACGCTCACCATCGACGACCCGACCGTGCGGGTGGAGCGAGGCGACCCGATCGAACTGGTACGCCGGCTCAAGGCGGAGGACACCGGCCTGGACATCTACCTGGGAGGCGGCGGCAAGATGGCCGCGTCCCTGCTCCCGGAGATCGACGAGCTGATCATAAAGAGCTACCCGGTGGTGGCGGGCACGGGCGTCCCCCTGTTCAACGGCGCCTTCTCCCCCACCCTGTTCACACCGACCCACCGCGAAACCTTCAGCAACGGCGCCCAGGTCACCTGGTTCACAAGGTCCTGACCTCCCTGAGCAGGGCTCTGAGGGTGTTGGGCTGCTGAGGGTGCGAAGGTTCTGGGGGCCGAGAGGGGGCAAGGTCCGGGAGCGCGCCGAGCGCTCAAGCGTTCGCGCGATCATGCGGTTTCGCCGAGCGTCCTGCGTTTTCCGGCCACCGACGGGCGTTGGCGAGTTGCTGAGCTGTCGTCGGGGGTGTGTCCTGGTCATAGCGGGGAGACCGGAGTGGCCTTGGGGACGAAGACCACTGCGTCGTACGCCTTCGTGGGGACGGTTTTCACCGTGTACGTCCAGCTCATTGCGGTGTAGACGGATCGGAAGCCGTCGCCGACGCTGCCCATCGGGACCTCCGAGGTGAGCAGCCGCCGGTTGGCCGGATCGGCGGCGGCCGCCTCGGCCAAGTTGAGGTAGCCCATCGGCTCGCGGCCGAACAGCTTGGCCAGCGGGGCGTCGTGGGTGACGGTGAACCGGCGGCGTTCGCCGCTGCCGTCGTCGCGGCTGATGAAGGTGCTGGTGCCGAAGTCGGTGCCGATCGCGAAGTAGTCGTCGCCGTACGTCTCGGCCAGCCGCGGTCCCATCGACGGGAACGAGAAGGCGGCGCCGCTCTTGTCGATGTGGCCGTCGTGACCGGCCACGATGACCTTCTTCCTGCCCTGGGCGGCCTCCCTGTCGGTGATCCAAGCGATGTTGGCGGCCATCCAGGCGTCGCGCTTGCGGGCGTAGTCGTTGCCGGAGGTCTGGAGTTGCGCGCTGCGCTGGATCGTCTCGGCGTGGTGCAGGGCCAGGGCGAAGGCGTCGGCGGAGCCGGCCCGATCGTACGCCCGCCGCCCGGCTTCCGAGCCGGCCCGCTCCTGCGCTTGCCGCCCGCCCTGCGAGTCGGCTCGCTCGTAGGTCTGCTGCTTGGTCTTGAGCTGGGTGACCACCTGCTCGGCGGCCTGGGCGGCGGTGGTCAGTCTCTCGCCCGACAGGGTCTGTCTGTTCGCGTCGGTCAGGTCGGCTAGGGCCGTGCGTACCGGCTTGACCTGGGCGGGGTCGACGTCGGCGAGGTAGCTCAGCAGCCGCTGCTTGTTGTGGTCGTAGCGCTGCATGTCGAAGCCGTAGAGGTGCACCTTGTCGCGGTCGGCGGCCGTTTCGTTGTGGTCGTGGAGCCACTTGAGCAGGTCGGCCGTCTCGCGCGTGCGGTAGATGTCGAAGCCGAGCGCCGTGGCCGCGTCCTCGGCGCTGCCCCGGCCGCCCATCACGTAGTCGGCGGCTGCGGCGGTGCCGCCGAAGTCGGCTTCCAGCGCGACCGTACGGAAGCCGTGTTCTCGCACGAGCTTCTGGATGATCTGCTTGCGGACCTGCACGAACTCCTGGTTGCCGTGTGTCGCCTCGCCGATGCCGACCACCCGGGCGGCGGCCGCGTCGGTGAGCGGGGCCCGGTCGAGCGGCACCACAGCCGTGGCCGTCACGTGCGAGGTGTCCACACCCCCGCAGCCTGCCGCCAGCACCGCGATCGTGACGGCGCCGAGGAACGTGCGTACGCGCCCGGGCGTGGCCCGGCGGTCGAGTCTGCGGGGGTGTCGGATCATGGATGAAGTCCACACCAGGGTGACCCGGCACGGCATCGGACCGAGGTCCACCGTGAGCGTGCGAAGGTCCAGATCGCCGAACGCGACACTAGACCTGCGGTTACCCGGGGTATGGACCCAGGTCCTCATCCGGCATCACAGATCGCGGCCAGGACCACCTCGCCATCAGCCGAGCCAGGGCCGCACGTCATCGGCCGCTCCAGGGCCGCCCCGGTGTCACATCTCCAGCCCGGCCGCCTTCATGACGGGCCGTACCTCGACGTCGCCGTCCCCGCCGCCCAGCAGCAGCGCCGCCAGTTCCACGGCGCGTTCCCGGTCCTCGCAGTCGATCACGTACTGCGCGGTGGCGGGGGTGCCGGGGCGGGGGTGCGGGACGCCGGTCACGGAGGGGATGCCGTGCAGGAGCTGCACGACGACGCCGAGGGAGGGGTCGGCGAGTGCGTACTCGCCGACCAGCTCGCCCGCCTCCCCCGCCGCGGCCAGGAACGCGGCGCCGCCCAGGCCGGCCCCATGCGGGCGGTGCAGGGTCAGGACGAAGTGCACCGCCCGCTCAGTCCTCGCCGGTCGCCGAGAACACGACCGGGCGCACCTCGATGCCGAGCCCCTCCACCGACGCGTCGGGGATGAGCGCGGCCAGTTCGAGCGCCCGCTCGCGGCTGTCGCATTCGACCAGGTAGTAGCCGCCGAAGTACTCCTTGGCCTCCAGGTAGGGACCGTCGGTCACGACGGGGGCGCCGCCGCGGACGCGGACCACGGCGCTCTCCGACACGTCGCCCAGCGCGGCGGTCTCGATGAACTCGCCTGACTTCCTGATCGTCTCCATGAACGTGCCGTGGCCGTTCATCACCGCGTCGCGCTGCTCCTCGGTGAGCCCGTCCCACACCTGCGGGTTCACGTGCATGATCAACAGGAACTTCATGTCGTCTCCTTCGTCGGACTGCGGCGCCGCCGTCGGCGCCGCTCACCAGGTAGTCGGAGCGGCGGGGACGGCTTCGACATGCCGGAGCCAACAAATCTAAGGGGCGGGCCGAGGCGGGAGAAGCAGGTGGCCGGGAGGCAAAAGCCTGGTCACGAATCCGCGGGGAGGCGTTCGACGGGAAGGATCGGGAGAACCGCCGGGTTGGGCTAGGTGTTCGCATCAATGTGTGCAGGTACGACGTACCGCACTCGCTATATAAACGGGGGTTTGTCATGGCGATGCTGCACTACCTCGGTCTCATGGGCTTCACAGCCGCCCGGCCACCGCAGCCGCTTCCGGGCAGGAACAGTGGTGGAAGCGCGGGGCAGAGCGCCCGTCGTCGGCGCCGCCGCCGCTGAGCGGAGGTCACCGAGGTGGCCGACCACATGACACAACACGAGGGGCCGGACGCGAGCAAGCGTCCGGCCCCTTCCTTTTGCTAGCAGGCGGCCGCCTTCGGGACGTCCTCGCCGTACTTGGCCCACGAGCACACCGTGCTGATCGCGATCTTCCACCGGCCGCCCTGGTGCACGGCCTTGCCCCGCCTGCTCGACAGCAGGGTCCGCTCGCCGCGGTGCAGCACGTAAGAGACTTGGGCCTTGGTCGGCGAGTCGAAGCTCACGTTCCTGACCCGGCCGGTGACGTGGCCGAACCGCTCGTCCTCGCCGAACGCCTGCACCATCAGCTCGTTCATCTCGCCGTTCTCGACGACCTTGACCTTGGCCGCCGTCGAGCCTTGCTCGTCGAAGAACGTCTCCCAGGCCCGTCTGATCTCGCCCTCGGCCCGTGCGGGGTTCGCCGGCACCGTCACGGTGGGGCTGGGGGAGGCGGACGGGGTCGGGGTGGGCGTGCTCAGCGACGGCGACGCGGAGCCGGTAGTCGCGGTGCCGCCTGGCGGGCTCGGGGTGGGTGACGGTTCCGGCTCGCCGGAGCAGCCGGCCGCCAGGAGCGCGGCCGCTCCCAGGGCGGCGCAGACCTTCATGGCTGTCACGGTCTCGGCCTCGAGACCTCAGTACGCATGAGCACGACGGTATGAGGACGGCCGGAGGTTAGCCAAGCACGGCGGCCACGTGTCCCCAGGCGCCACAGCGCGCGTACGCCCCCTGATGCGTGAACATTGCAATCGGTTGTTGCAGCGACGGCGACGTCACCAGGGCGAACCCCGCGAACCGTTTGCAGTTTTACCAGCACGTATTGACGTTTCAGCTGTGTAACGTCACTGTTACTGCAACCGGTTGTCATCGCAATACCAGCGACCCCGCGCGCGACCGCCTTCCCGCCTCACCGGGCGGCGCACGCACGGAGACGAAGCCCCCCTCGTACGAATGGAGCTGGGACGTGCGCAAGAACGAACCCCTGACCAGAAGGCTCACGGTCATCCTGACCGGCGGCCTCATCGCGACCGGCGGCCTGGTGACCGCGGCGCACACCTCCGCCGCCGCGGCCCCGTCGAACGGCGACTACACCCTGGTCAACGGCGCCAGCGGCCTGTGCGCGACCGTACCGGGACAGAGCTCGGGCGACGGCGTGCAACTCGTGCAGAACGCCTGCTCGGACGCCGCAGGACAGGTGCTGACCATCACCGCCTCCGGCGCCGGCCACCAGATCAAGGCCGCGCACAGCGGCAAGTGCCTCGGCGTCCGCGACGCCTCCACCAGCGCGGGCAAGGCCGTGCAGCAGGAGACGTGCACCGGGGCGGCCTCGCAGACGTGGCGGCTGACCGAGTCGGGCGCCGATTACCGCGTCGTCAACGCCAACGGCGGCAAGTGCCTCAACGTCAAGGACAACTCCACCTCGTCGGGGGCCCTGCTGCAGCAGAACTCGTGCGACTCGGCGGCCACCAAACAGTGGACGCTCAGAGCGGCCGGCAACGGCACCCCCGACCCCGATCCCGACCCGACCGACCCGCCGCCGACAAGCGACACGCTGTACGTCGCACCCGCCGGCAGGGACTCCGCGTCCGGCACCCAGGACGATCCGACCACGCTGACCTCGGCCATCACCCGCATCGCGGCGGGCGGCACGATCTACATGCGCGGCGGCACGTACCGGCCGTCCCAGACGATCACCATCGCACCGGGCAACAACGGCACCTCCAGCGCCCGCAAGAAGATCTCGGCATACCCGGGCGAGACGCCGATCCTGAACTTCTCCGCCCAGAGCGAGAACTCGGCCAACCGGGGGCTCGCGGTGAACGGGTCGTACTGGCACATCTACGGCATCGTGGTGGAGCGGGCCGGCGACAACGGCATCTTCGTCGGCGGCAGCGGCAACATCCTGGAGCGCACGGTCACCCGCTACAACAGGGACACCGGCCTGCAGCTGTCCAGGATCGCCTCCGACACCCCGCGCGACCGGTGGCCGTCGAACAACCTCGTCCTGACCGCGCTGTCGCACGACAACGCCGACTCCGACGGTGAGGACGCCGACGGCTTCGCCGCCAAGCTCACCGTCGGCTCGGGGAACGTCTTCAGGTACGCCGTCGCCCGCAACAACATCGACGACGGCTGGGACCTCTACACCAAGAGCGACACCGGCGCGATCGGTCCGGTGACCATCGAGGACTCGCTGGCGTACGACAACGGGACGCTCAGCGACGGCAGCCAGGCCGGCAACGGTGACCGCAACGGGTACAAGCTCGGCGGCGAGGACATCAAGGTCGATCACGTCGTACGGCGCAGCATCGCCTACCGCAACGGCAAGCACGGCTTCACCTACAACCGCAACCCGGGCACGATGACGATCTCCGACAACGTCGGCATCGACAACGAGGAGCGCAACTTCTCCTTCGACGCCGGCACGTCGGTCTTCCGCAACAACGTCTCGTGCCGCAGCGGCAGCGGGTCCAACGACAAGACCGTGGGGAACGCGGACGGCTCCAACCAGTTCTGGACGGGCTCGAACGGGTCCCGCTGCTCCTCCTACAGCGGGTCGTTGAGCTGGTCGTTCACCTCGGACGGCCGCCTCGTGGTCACCTTCGGCGGCGCCCCCTTCACGCCATAGCCCTCCCCTCACCCGGCGGCCTCGGATCCTCCGCTCCGAGGCCGCCGATTTTTTCTTCAAGATTTTTCGCGGCGGTTGTCGAAACCGCGTCGTCCCGTTCGCTGCGTCGGTGAGAGGGCCGCAGGGGCGGCCCGCGAGCACGAGGACGACGACCATGACCGCACACGTTCCCACCATCCGCCCGACCACCCTCACCCCGGCCCGCCCCCTGCTGATGCTCGGGGTCGCGGCCGGCCCCCTGTACGTGGCGGCGGGCCTGGCCCAGGCGCTGACCCGGGAGGGCTTCGACCTGACCAGGCACTCCTGGAGCCTGCTCGCCAACGGCGACCTCGGCTGGATCCAGACCGCGAACTTCCTCGTCACGGCCCTGCTCACGATCGCCGCCGCGGCGGGGCTGCGCACGGCGCTCGCGGGCGGACCGGGCGCGGCGCGTCCCAGGGGTGCGCGGTGGGCGCCGGCGCTGGTGGCCGTGTTCGGGGTGAGCCTGATCGGCGCGGCGGTCTTCCCCGCCGACCCGGCGCTGGGCTTCCCCGCCGGGACGCCCGACGGCCCTGGGACGGTCACCGCGACCGGGCTCGCGCACCTCGCCGTCGGCGGCATCGGGTTCTCGTGCATGGCCGCGGCGTGCTACGTCATCGCCTCCCGGTTCGCCCGCGAGGGCCGCCGCGGCTGGGCGATCTACTCGCGGGTGACCGGGACGGCGTTCCTGATGTCGTTCGCGGGGATCGCGAGCGGCGGCGGCGCGGCGTGGAGCACGCTCGGGTTCGTCGCCGGGATGGTGGCGGTCTGGTGCTGGCTGTCGCTAGTGTCGCTGCACTTCGCGCGTGCCACTGCCTGAAAAATCACCTTAACTACCAGGAGGAACCGTCATGCGTTACCTGATCACACTGCGCGTCGCCGCCCAGCCCGAGGGCCCGCCGCCCGCCGAGCTGATGGAGGCCATCTTCAAGCTCGGCCAGCAGGCCACCGAGTCGGGGGCGCTGCTCGACCAGAGCGGCCTCGCGCCCAGCTCCGAGGGTGCCAGGGTCGAGGTGTCCGGCGGCCGGCTGTCCGTCACCGACGGGCCGTTCGCCGAGGCCAAAGAGTTGATCAGCTACGCCCTGTACGAGGTGAGGAGCAAGGAGGAGGCCGTGGAGTGGGCCGGCCGCTTCCTCAAGCTGCACCGCGACCTGTGGCCGGGATGGGAGGGCCAGGCCGACGTGCTGCGGCTCTTCAGCCCCGCGGACCTCGCGCCACCCGGCGCCTGAGCCGGCCGGACGTCGCGCCCGTGCCTGCGATGTCCGGGCCGACGTCGGTCGCCTGACCCGGGCAGACGTCACGCCTCCTGATGCGGTATTCAGGAGGCGTGACGTCTGCCTATTCCGATTCCCCCGCCGATTCTCATCGTGCGGTAGAGGCCGTGTGGCGGATCGAGGCCGCCCGGGTGATCGCCGGCCTGGCCCGCATGGTCGGCGACGTCGGGCTGGCCGAGGAGCTGGCCCAGGACGCGCTGGTCGCGGCGCTTGAGGAGTGGCCGCGCAAGGGCGTACCGGACAATCCAGGCGGGTGGCTGATGGTGACCGCCAAGCACCGGGCCCTCGACCAGTTCCGGCGGCGCGACACGTACGAACGCAAGCTCCAGGAGGTCGGCCGCGACCTGGAGCTGCGCGAACGCCTCTCCGGCGACGACCTCGACGCGGCGCTCGACGACCACATCGGCGACGACCTGCTACGGCTCGTCTTCACCGTCTGCCATCCCGTCCTGCCCGCCGAGGGCCGCATCGCGCTCGCCCTGCGCACGCTGGGCGGCCTGACCACCGAGGAGATCGCGCGGGCGTTCCTGGTGCCGGAGCCGACGGTGGGCCAGCGCATCTCCCGGGCCAAGCGCACGCTCACCGACAAGAAGGTGCCGATCGAGCTGCCGCCGCCGCAGGAGCTGCCCGCCCGCCTCGCCTCGGTGCTGGAGATCGTCTACCTGATCTTCAACGAGGGCTACGCGGCCACCGCGGGCGACGACTGGGTGCGGCCGTCGCTGTGCCAGGAGGCGATGCGGCTCGGACGGGTGCTGGCCGGGCTGATGCCGGACGAGCCGGAGGTGCACGGCCTGTCGGCGCTGATGGAGATCCAGGCCTCGCGCATCCCCGCGAGGACCGCGCCGGACGGCAGCCCGATCCTCCTGCTCGACCAGGACCGCAGCCGCTGGGACCGGCTGCTGGTGCGCCGCGGCCTGGCCGCGCTGGGCCGGGCCGAGGCGCTGGGCAGGATGGGCCCGTACGCGCTGCAGGCCGCCATCGCCGCCTGCCACGCCAGGGCCCTGACCCCCGAGGACACCGACTGGGCCCGGATGGCCGCGCTCTACCGGCTGCTCGCGCACGTCGCGCCGTCGCCGGTGGTGGAGCTCAACCGGGCGGTGGCGGTCGGCATGGCGGACGGCCCCGAGCGCGGTCTGGAGATCGCCGACGCGCTCGTGGCCGAGCGGCACCTGCGGGGCTACGCGCAGCTGCCTGCCGTACGCGGTGACCTGCTGGCCAGGCTGGGACGCGACGAGGAGGCGGCGGCCGAGTTCGGGCGGGCCGCCGGGCTCACCCGCAACGCGCGGGAGCGCGAGCTGTTCCTGGCCAGGGCCGCGGCGCTGCGGCAGCCGTCCTGATCAGTTCGGGGCGGTGGCCATGTCGCTCGGGGCGGGCGCCTTGATCCGCGTCTTGGCGCCCCAGCCGGTGAACCTGCTGTCGATGGTCATCGTCTTGCCCTCGAACCCGTTGGTGTCGAACACGCCCGTCGCCGCGTACGAGCTCTTCACCCGGCTCACCAGCCCCGCCGACGACAGCGTGAGCGTGTAGCTCACCTTCGTGTCGTCGTGCATGCGCAGCGGGATCGAGGCGTCGAACCAGCGCGACACCTTCGCCAGGTCCTTGAACGTGATCTTCCCGGTCAGCGTCCTGCCCTTGAGCCGGCCCTTCTTCACCAGGGCGGCTAAGGTCTTCGGCTCGGCCGGGTTGATGACCTGGCCGTAGAAGCCGGACGCGCCGCCGGGCAGGCCGCGCGACTTCGCCCAGGTCGTCCCGAGCTTCTCCTCGTAGATGCCGCCCTGGGTGTAGGTGTACTTGCCGACGCTGATCGTCCGCTCGCGCGCCCGTCCCTTCGGCGTCGCGGAGATGTCGGAGGCCGCGATGCCCTTGCGGTCGAACTGGAAGCTGCCCTTGCGCTTCTGCAGCGTGAGCTTGCCGTCGCCGGTCACGACGGTGGTCTCGGTGAACCGTACGCCGTGCCCGGCGGCGAGCTTGCTCTTGAGTGCGCGTACGGGGTCCTTGGCGGGTGCGGCGTGGGCGGGAACGGTGGTGGCGAGGACGGCCCCGCAGGCCGCCAGCACGGTGATCGTCTTCTTCATGGACGGTGATCATGCACCAGCCGGATCACGACCCGGCCACGCCTCTGCGCTATCAATGGACCCATGGTCCTCCTCCGCGCACTCGAACCCGCCGACGCCGCCGTGATCGCCTCCTGGATCGACGATCAGGAGGCGCTCGTGCTGTGGTCCGGCAAGACCGGCTTCACCTGGCCCTTCGACGCGGGGCAGCTGCTCGCCCTGCGTGAGCCGGGCCGCCGGCTCCTGGCCGCCGTCGATCCAGCCGTCGATCCAGCCGTCGATCCAGCCGTCGATCGAGCCGCCGATCCGGCCGGCGCCGTGATCGGCCACGTCTCGCTGCGCGACCAGGACGATCACTCCGTACGCCTCGGGCTGGTCCTGGTGGCGCCGTCGGCGCGCGGCAAGGGCCACGGGGCGGCCCTGGTGGGCGCCGCGCTCGCCACCGCCTTCGCCGGCCCGGGCGTCACGCGCGTCACCCTCGGCGTCTACGCCCACAACGCCGGCGCCAGGCGCCTGTACGAGCGGTTCGGGTTCGAGGAGGAGCGGGTGTACGAACGCTCGATCGAGGTCGGCGGGCAGTGGTGGACGTCGGTGACGATGGGCCTGACACGGGAGGCATGGCGAGCGGGGCGATGACCTGCGCGAACTGGCACGGTCCATTCGGCGGCCTGTAACCGCGGGCACAGGCAGGGGCGGCGAAAGCCGCCCACGATGGTCACGAATCTCCTCACTCCCCCAGAAACGGAAAGGTGATGTCGTGCGTCTGCTCACCGGGTTGACGATGACCGCAGTGCTCGCCGCCGGCTTACTGGCCGGCCCGCCCGCCCTGGCCGCCGATGCGGTGCCGTTCGCCGCGGACTCGGGCGACAGCTGCCTGCGGGGGTCCACCGAGGGCACGATCCAGCGCTACGACGGGCCGGTCATCAGGCCGCGGGTCGACGTCGAGGGCGTGCTCACCGACGAGGGCGGCCCGAGCATCTGCTCCCCCGACGACAGGTACTCCACGGCCACGTTCACCGGCTACCGGGGCAGCGAGCTCGTCGACTCCGAGACGTACAAGGTGGACAACGACCAGATCAAGTTCTCCTTCCCGCTCTCCGACACGCTCGGGGTGCGCACCATCGACCGGGTCGTGGTACAGGTGTGCCGCCACAGCAACCCGCCCATCGGGATCAGCTACTGCGGCAAGGCCCAGGAGTACAAGATCCCCTGATCGACGCCGGGCCAAGGGCGCCTGTGCGGATCGTCACCAAGCCTTGAACCCGCCGCCGGGTAGCCGTGCGGCGGGCCGGGCAGCGTAACCCCCGGCCGACCGGCCGGCCACCGTGGGCACGAGCGCGCGTGACCGGCCGGACAGGAACGGGGGAGATCATGAAAGCCGACCACGGGCACCACCTCGACAACCCGAACGCCACCACCCCGCCGCCCAAGCTGGAGCTGGTCGCGTCGGTGCCGGCGCCGCAGGTGCCGGACGGCGCGGAGGTGATGACGCTGCTGGTCACGCTGCCGCCGGGCAGCGAGGGCAACCCGCCGCACCGTCACACCGGGCCCGCCTTCGGGTACGTGATCAGCGGCGAGCTGCTCTTCGAGCTGGAGGGCGAGCCCGAACGGGTCATCAGGGCCGGTGAGGCGTTCTGGGAGCCGGGCGGCGACCTCATCCACTACCAGGACGCGAACAACCTCGCCGACGCCGAGACCGAGTTCGTGGTGCACATGTGGGGGGTGAGCGGGCAGCCGATGCTCATCCCGGTGAGCGCGGAGGAGCTGGAGGCCCGCCGCGACCGCCGCGCCCCACGCCCCTGACGCCGTCGGGCGGGCCGTCAGGAGGGGGCGGCGGTTTCCACGAGGCGGCCGTCCGACAGCTCAAGCCACCGCTCCACCTTGATCTCCGCGAGGAAGCGCTCGTCGTGGCTCACCACCACGAACGCCCCCTCGTACGCGCTCAGCGCACTCTCCAGCTGCCCCACGCTGACCAGGTCGAGGTTGTTGGTGGGCTCGTCGAGCAGCAGCAGCTGGGGAGCGGGCTCGGCGCACAGCACGCAGGCCAGCGTGGCGCGCAGCCGCTCGCCGCCCGACAGCACACCGACCGGCAGGTGGGCGCCCTGGCCCCGGAACAGGAAGCGGGCCAGCAGGTTCATCCGGTCGGCGGCGGCCATGCCGGGAGCGAAGGCGGCGAGGTTCTCGGCCACCGTGCGGTCGAGGTCGAGCAGGTCGAGCCGCTGCGACAGGTACGCCACCCGCCCGTCGGCCCGCCGGGTCGTGCCCGCGTCGGGCGCCAGGTCACCGCTGACGATGCGGAGCAGGGTGGACTTGCCGGCGCCGTTGGGGCCGGTCAGCGCGATGCGCTCGGGGCCGCGTACGGACAGGTCGATGCCGGGCGCGGCGAACAGGTCACGGGCCAGCAGCCCCGCGCCCTCGAACACCGTGCGGCCCGCGGGCACCCGCGTGTCCGGCAGCTCAAGCACGATCTTCTGGTCGTCGCGCAGCGCCCGCTCGGCCTCGTCGAGCCGGGCCTTGGCGTCGCCGACGCGGCCGGCGTGCATCTGCCCGGCCCGGCCCGCCGACTCCTGCGCGCTGCGCTTCAGGCCGCCTGCGACGATGCGCGCGAGGCCCGCGTTCTTCAGGTTGCGCGCGGCGTTGCCGGCCCGCCGCTCGGCGCGCTCGCGGGCCTGCTGCATCTCCCGCTTCTCGCGCTTGAGCTCCTGCTCGGCGTTGCGCACGTTGCGCTCGGCGGCCTCCTGCTCGGTGCGCACCGCCTCCTCGTACGCCGTGAAGCCGCCCCCGTAGAAGCGGACCTCGCCGCGTTCGAGCTCGGCGATGCGGTCCATGCGGTCGAGCAGCGTACGGTCGTGGCTGACCAGCAGCAGGCAGCCGGACCAGTCGCCGAGCACGTCGTAGAGGCGGTGGCGGGCGGCGCGGTCGAGGTTGTTGGTCGGCTCGTCGAGCAGCAGCACGTCGGGCCGCTTGAGCAGTTGCGCGGCCAGGCCGAGCGAGACCACCTGGCCGCCGCTGAGCGTGCCGAGGCGGCGGTCGAACGCGAGCCCGCCGAGGCCGAGCCGTTCGAGCTGGGCGCGGGTGCGCTCCTCGATGTCCCAGTCGTTGCCGATGGTGGTGAAGTGCTCCTCCGCGGTGTCGCCCGCCTCGATGGCGTCGATCGCGGCGATCACCGGCGCGATGCCGAGCACCTCGGCCACGGTCAGGTCGCCGACGAGCGGCAGGGTCTGCGGCAGGTAGCCGAGCACGCCCTCGACCGTGACGCTGCCGCCGCGCGGGCGGTGCTCGCCGGCGATCAGCTTGAGCAGCGTGCTCTTGCCCGCGCCGTTGGGCGCGACCAGCCCGGTGCGGCCGCCGCCCACGCTGAAGGACAGGTCGGTGAAGACCGGGGTGTCGTCGGGCCAGGAGAAGGACAGGTGGGAGCAGACGATGGAAGCATCGGACATGGCAGACCTCGTACGGGAACGCGGGCGCGCCGAAAGCCGCCCGGCGAAAGGGACAGGGATTCGGGAAACGACGAGACAGGGCCCACGTGCGGCGGCGGTCAGCTCACGCCTGCCTGGGGCCCGGACCTCCGGTATCACCCGGAGATGTCGTCGTCACCTGCCATGTCTGGTCTCCTCGATGCGTCGCGGGGGCGCGCCGCGGCACGCCCGGTTTGAGCGCCTCACACGATAGCAGCCTCTGGCGGGTGGCCCTCAAGCCATTTCCGCCGGTTCGCGCAACCGCCACACGGCGGGCACCAGCAGGATGGCGGCGGTCAGCACGACGGTGATCGCCGCGCAGCCCAGCAGGACAGGGCGGGTGCCGAGCAGCGTGACGGCGGGCCCCGCCAGCGCCATGCCGAGGGGCGCGGCGACGAGCCCGCCGAGCAGGGTGACGGAGTAGGCGCGGGCGACCAGGTCGTCGGGCAGGTGCCGCTGGACGGCCGTGGTCTGCATGACGTTGTGCACCACCACCTGGCCGCCCGCCAGGACGGCCGCGATCGTGAGCTGCCAGACCGGCGCGGGGACGGCCAGCAGCGCCGGCAGCGGCGCCATCAGCAGGAACACCAGCAGCGCCGCCACCATGGGCCGGGCCGGCCGCCAGCGGGTGGCGGCGACTCCCCCGGCCAGGCCGCCGGCGGCGTACGCGATGCCGATGGCCGACCAGGCGGGCGCTCCCCCGAGGTGCAGGTCGGCGACGTACGGGCCGAGCACGAGGATCGGCGAGACCACGAACGCGTTGGCGACCGCGATGTGGCCGGTCCAGACCCACAGCCACGTGCGCCGCCGCACGGCGGTGAGCCCGCCGCCGATGCCGGCCAGCAGACCCTCCTGCCGCGCCGCCGCGAGCCGCCCGGGCAGCCGGTAGAGGAAGGCGGCGCTGACCAGGAACGTCAGCGCGTCGACCGCGATCGCCCAGCCCGGCCCGACCAGCGCCACCAGCGCCCCTGCCGTGCCCAGCGCCAGGATCGACACCGTGCTCCTGGAGATCGACAGCAGCGAGTTGGCCGCCTGGAGGTGCTCCTTGGCGGTCAGCGAGGTGACCAGGCCGACGGCGGCCGGGTTGAAGAACGCGGTGCCGGCCCCGGCGACGAGCTGCAGGGCCACCAGGGTCCACAGCTGCGCGGCGCCGGTCAGCAGCAGCACCGCCGTCACGCCGTGCGTCGCGAACCTGACGAGGTCGGCGGCCAGCATGATCGTGCGGCGCGGGAAGCGGTCGCCCGCCGCCCCGCCCACCAGCGTCAGCACGATGATCGGCAGCCGGGTGCTCAGCACGACGATGCCCAGGTCGACCGGGGAGCCGGTGAGGTGGAGGACGGCGAAGGCGATCGCCAGCGGCGTCAGCGCGTCACCGAACGCGGACGCGGTGTGCCCCGCGTAGTAGCGCCGGAAGTCCTTCGCCCGCAGGGGCGCCACCATCCCCGCCACCCGCCCCGCCCGGACTTCGGCGGGGGCGTCCACGTCGGCGGGCGGATCGGAGCGGGGCACGGGGCACTCCTTCGGTGGTGACGGACGGCGGGGCCACTCTGGCAGGCGGGGCCGACAGAATCGGGGTTCTGCCGGGAGCGACGGTGCGGGCGGGAGGCCGGAGGGGGCGGCTCGGATAATGGGCGCATGGTGAGCGCGACGAGTGCCGACGAGGCCGGCCGGCTGGCGGAGTTCGAGAGGCATCGCGGTCACCTGTGGGGCGTGGCGTACCGGATCATGGGCACGAAGGCGGACGCCGACGACGCGCTGCAGGAGGCGTGGCTGCGCTGGCGGAACGCCGGCGAGGCGCAGGTCAGGGACGTGCGCGCCTACCTGACCACCACCGTGAGCCGGATCTGCTACGACGTGCTCACCTCGGCCAGGGCGCGGCGCGAGGCGTACGCCGGGCCGTGGCTGCCCGAGCCGGTCGTGCAGGAGCTCGGCCCCGAGGACAGGGCGGCGCTGGACGACTCGGTCAGCATGGCGCTGCTGGCGGTGCTGGAGCGGCTGACGGCGGCGGAGCGGGTGGCGTTCGTGCTGCATGACGCGTTCAGCGTGCCGTTCGCGGAGATCGCGGACGTGCTGGGGCGCAGCGACGAGGCGGTACGGCGGCTGGCGTCGCGGGCCCGCGCCCGGGTGCGCGAGCACGGTCCCCGCCGCACGACGGACCGCTCGACGCATCGCAAGGCGGTGGAGGCGTTCACCGCGGCGGCGCTGAACGGCGACCTGTCGGGGCTGGTCGCGGTGCTCGATCCGGAGGTGGTGTGGCGCTCCGACGGCGGCGGCGTGGTGTCCGCGGCGATGCAGCCCGTGTCGGGCGCGGACCGGGTGGCCCGCCTGGTGCGGGGCACGATGGAGCGCTGGATGCAGGGGATGGACGTGGAGTTCGCCGAGGTCAACGGCGCGTTCGGGGCGGTGGTGCGGGCCGCGGACGGCACCGTGGACACCGTGGTGGCCTTCGCCGTCGCCGAGGACGGGCGCATCACGGAGGTCGACGTCGTACGCAATCCGGAGAAGCTCACCCGAGTGTGACCTGAATCACCATCACGTTTCCGGCCGCCCGCTCGTCTGTGTCGCAGAAGGTTCTGAGAAAGGACACGACATGGACGCCAAGAAGAACGCCGGGAAGAACGCCCCCAAGAACATCGTGGTGATCGGCGCGGGTTACGCGGGCCTGACGGCGGCGCTGCGGCTGGACAGGAAGCAGCGCATCACCCTCATCAGCGCCGAGTCGCACTTCACCCAGCGGATCAGGCTGCACGAGCTGGCGGCGGGCCGGCCCGAGGTGACGGTGCCGCTGGGCGAGCTGACCAAGGGCACCGGCATCACGACCGTGCGGGCCAGGGTCGGCGGCATCGATCTGGACGCCAAGCAGGTGCGCACCGAGGACGGGCGGGGCTTCCCGTACGACACGCTCGTGTACGCCCTGGGCAGCCGCACCGACACCACCGCCCCCGGGGTGGCCGAGCACGCCTACACCGCCGAGACCGCCGGCGACCTGCGGGCGAGGCTGGACGCCGGCGGTGGCGACCTGGTGGTGGTCGGCGGTGGGCTGACCGGCGTGGAGATGGCCGCCGAGCTGGCCGAGTCGTACCCGGCATGGCGGGTGGCGCTGGCCACCGGCGGCGCGGTGGGCGAGGGCCTGTCGGACAAGGGCCGCCGGCACCTGGCCCGTACGTTCGACCGGCTGGGCGTGCGCACGCACGAGTGGACCCGCGTGACCGGCGTCGGGCCTGACGGGGTGCGTACGGACCAGGGCGTCATCACGGCGGACGTCGTGGTGTGGGCCGGGTCGTTCACGGTGTCGCCGCTGGCCGCCGAGTCCGGGCTGGCCGTGGACGAGCGCGGCAGGATCGTGGTGGACGAGACGCTGACCTCGGTGTCGCACCCCGGCGTGTACGCCGTGGGCGACGCGGCGGCCGTGCAGGTGCGGGGCAGCACGAACCGGATGTCGTGCGCCGCGGGGATGCCGATCGCCGCGCACGCCGCCGACGTGATCAACGCGCGGGCGGCCGGGCGGACCCCCCAGCCGTTCCGGTTCCGCTACCTGCTGCAGTGCATCAGCCTGGGGCGGCGCGACGGTCTCGTCCAGCTCGTCAACGGTGACGACTCGCCGAAGGACCGGATCCTGAGCGGCCGGACGGCGGCGTTCGTGAAGGAGCAGATCTGCCGGTTCACGGTCGCCTCGCTGCGCTGGGAGCGGGCCCGCCCCGGCACCTACATGTGGGTCAAGGGTCCGGCCCGGCGGACGGGCGCCGAGGCCCACCGCGCCCAGACCTCGGCCGCGCGTTGAGCGGCGCGCCGATCGCCGTGTCAGGCGGCGGCGTAGCTGCCCCGGGTGACGTCCTCGACCAGGGACGGGCCGGCGGGCTTCCAGCCGTACAGCCTCTCGGCCCGCGAGGGGTCGAGGGGCGTCGAGCCGGCGAGCATGTGCGCCAGGTCGCCGAAGAGCTGCGTGGCCTGGTCGAGGGACAGCGAGGCGGTGTGCGTGCCGGTGAGGGTGGCGACCGCCTCGACCATCTCGCGGAAGGCCATGCCGGTGCGGGTGGCGGCGTTGACGATGCCGCCACCCATGCCGCCACCCTCTCCCCCGGTGAGGACGGCGGCGTAGAGGGCGGCCAGGTCGTCCACGTGGACGGTGGACCAGATGTTGCGGCCGTCCCCGACGTAGGTGGCGACGCCCTGCGCGCGGGCTCCGGCGATCAGGCCCTGGAGCATGGCGCTGCCGCCGCGGCCGTAGATGAGACCGGCCCTGATGACGGTGGCGGCGAGGTTCGTGGCGGCGAGGACGCGGCGCTCGCCGAGGTACTTGTGCGGCTGCCTGGCGGTCTGCTCGCTGACCTCCTCGTCCTCGGTGACCGGCCGGCCCTTGGTGTCGGGGTAGACCAGGCCGGTGCTGGTGTAGACGAAGGGGCGGCCGTCGGCGAGGCCGGTCAGCAGCGCGTCGAGCGCGGGCTGCTCGACGTCCTGCATGGCCGGGTCGCCGTAGTCGACGGCGGCGTGCACGACGGCGTCGTTGCGGGCGGCGGCCTCGTGCAGGACGGCGGTGTCGGCCAGGCCGCCCGCCACGGGGGTGGCGCCCAGCTCGGCGACGCGGGCGGCGGCCCGGTCGGAGCGGGCGAGGGCTTCGACGGTGTGACCTGCGGAGATGAGGTGCTCGGTGAGCACACCGCCGAAGTAGCCGCTGGCGCCGGTGATGAAGATGCGCATGGTCGCTTTCCTTTCACGGACAGCAGGAAGAGACGGACTCGGGCAGGCGTGCGCCTTCCGTCCTCTCTCTGAACCGTAGCAGAAAGCGGATTGACTATCCGAATCGAAGGACTATCCGTTTTCTCGCGCCTTGCGCCACTCCGGCGCCAGCACCGACCAGATCTCCACGTCCAGCCGCTCGCCGCGATGCTTGTAGCTCTCCCTCAGCACGCCCTCCTTGGTCATCCCGAGCCGCCTGGCCACGGCGATGCTGGCCGCGTTGCCCGAGGCGACGACCCACTCCACGCGGTGGATGCCGCGCTCGTCCACGGCCCAGTCGATGAGGATCCCGGCCGCCCTGGTCACCAGCCCCTTGCCGGCCGCCGCGGGCTCCAGCCAGCAGCCCACCTCGGCCTCGCCCTGCTCGACGTTCATCGTGCGCAGCATGACTCCGCCGGACAGCGTGCCGTCCAGCCAGATGCCGTGGATCCGCGCGGTGTCGGCGGCGGTCGCGTCGGCGTAGCGCTGCAGGAACGCGCGGCTCGACGGCAGGTCGGTCACCACGTCGGCCAGCCCCACGAAGCGCCCGATGAACTCTCGCCCCCTGTCGATGTGGGCCAGGAACTCCTCCGCCCGCCAGGGCTCCAGGGGGCGCAGCTCGGCGCCGTTCACTCCCAGGGACTTCGCGTACATACGCCCACCTCCACGATGGTTCAACCGGTAATGCGTGGAGTGTCCCATTGATGCGCCGGGAGGCGGACGCCTCCCGGGGCGCTGTCAGTCGCCGGCTCAGTCGTCAGCGCGGTGGTCGCGCAGCTCGCGCCGGGCCGCACGCCGCTCGCGGCGGCGCGCCTCACGGCAGTAGCCGGTCCACTCCCGGCCTCCGCTGAGGGCGCCTTCACCGAACAGGAACGTGTCGGTGGCCTGCCAGTAGCAGCCGCTCATGCGCCGGTTGAGCGACGCGCTCTCGCGGTCGACGCGGCCGGGAAGGGTGCAGACGCCGTCGCGGTGGTCGTGAACGGGCCGGCAGTGCACCATCGGCGCCTCGGCCATCTTCACCCACCAGGGACGGGTCTTGTCGGTCTTGCTCATACGGTCACCTCTCGGCTCCGTGACGCCCCCGGATGGGGCCGTCGCTAGACCGGGTGCATCGTGATCACCTCCTGTGCCGTACGGGCGCTGGAAGATCCACGCTACTCCGGATCCCGCACGCCGCGCGGCCGCTGTTATACAAGTAGCGAACATGTCATATGAGTTGGAGGTGAGCCGGGATGGGCTACGACGTGGTCCTGGTCGGCGGTGGCATCATGAGCGCCACCCTGGGCGTGCTGCTGCGCCGCGTGCAGCCGGACTGGTCGGTGCTCGTCCTGGAGCGGCTCGACGGCCCCGGCCTGGAGAGCTCGTCGGCCTGGAACAACGCCGGCACCGGGCACGCGGGACTGTGCGAGTTCAACTACACACCGCTCACCGGCGACGGCTCGATCGACGTGGGCGGGGCCATCGCGATCAACGAGCAGTTCCAGCTCTCCCGGCAGCTGTGGGCGAGCCTGGTCGAGGAGGGCACGCTGGGCGATCCTGCGGGGTTCATCCGGCCGGTGCCACACCTCTCCTTCGCCCGGGGCGCGGCCGGGGTCGAGCACCTGCGGCTGCGGCATGCGGCGCTGCGCGATCATCCGCTGTTCGAAGGGCTCGAATTCATCCGCGACCGGGCGGTGATGGCGGAGCTGCTGCCGCTCATGTTCGCCGGTCGGCCCGCCGGTGAGCAGGTGGCGCTGTGCCGTTCTCGCGGCGGCACCGACGTCGACTACGGCGTGCTGACCCGGCGGCTGTTCGCCGCGCTCGAACGTGACGGCGTCGAGGTGCGGACCGGGCACGAGGTGCGCGGGCTCTCCCGTGACCGCAGGTCGTGGCGGTTGCGCGTGTGCGACCTGGCGGGTGCCCGCGACTACGGGGTGCGCGGGTCGTTCGTGTTCCTGGGGGCGGGCGGGGGTACGCTGCCGCTGCTGCAGAGCGCCGGGGTGGCGGAGACGCGGGCGTACGGGGGGTTTCCGATCAGCGGGCGGTTCCTGCGTACGGACCGGGCCGAACTGGTGGCCGGGCACCGCGCCAAGGTCTACAGCCACGCCGAGCCGGGCGCGCCCGCCCTGTCGGTGCCGCATCTCGACACCCGGGTCGTGGACGGGCGGACGTACCTGATGTTCGGGCCCTTCGCCGCGTTCTCGCCGCGCTTCCTCAAACGCGGCAGGCTCACCGACCTGCCGGGATCCGTCACGCCCGGCAACGTCATGACGCTGCTCGGCGCCGCCCGCGCCGAGCCGGCCCTGCTGCGCTACCTGGTCGAGCAGCTCGTGCAGACGCGCGGCGACCGGCTGCGGGCGCTGCGCAGGTTCGTCCCCGAGGCGCGGGCGGAGGACTGGGAGCCGATCACCGCGGGCCAGCGGGTGCAGGTGGTCAAGCCGGTGAACGGGCGCGGGTCGATCGCCGGGTTCGGCACCGAGGTGGTGACGTCGGCCCACGGCGGGCTCGCCGCCCTGCTCGGGGCCTCACCCGGGGCGTCGGCGTCCGTGGCGATCATGCTGGACGTGCTCGGACGTGCCTTCCCCGGCCGGGTGGACGGCTGGCGGCCGGCGTTGCGCGAGCTCGTGCCGTCGTACGGCGCCGCGCCGCCGCCGGAGACCCTCTCGAGGACGGCCAGCACGCTCCGTCTGGAGTGAGTGCCGGAAAACTTTACCCATTTCCGAATCCGCGACGTACACGGGGATTTCGAACCGCTTACCAGGCCAGCGGAGTGAAAGTCCCTTTGGAGTACTTGCAGATACTTTTGCGAATTATGTACTTTTTGCGGGTCGAGGGACCACCGCAGCGCGTGACCTCGCATCTTTGACCGGACCGTACGCCGCCTCCGGCGTACGGCCGCCGAATCCGCGTCCCGCGGAACCGGGGACCCACTTTCCGGGGTGAATCGGACGCCCGCTCATGCGCGTCCGTAGGGCACTTCCAGTCCCGAACCCGTCAGCTAACCCGGTAGGCGGCATGGAAGCAAGGAGTCAACATCCGCATGGCCAAGCTTGCCGAGAACCGCAAGCGCCTCGGACTGGCGCTCGGCGGAGCCGTACTCGCCGCCGTCACCGCCGTCACCGGCACCGCACACGCCTCCACCACCGACCAGGTCGCCCCGCACGAGGCGGCCCAGCACAGCTCCGCCCTGACCTACGGCCTGGACATCTCCCACTACGAGCCGCTGTACGACTGGAGCTCCAGCTCGGCGCAGTTCGGCATCATCAAGGCCACCGAGGGGACCGACTTCGTCGACTCCTCCTTCGCCAGGCACTGGCGGGAGCTCGGCGAGAAGGGCATCGTGCGCGGCGCCTACCACTACGGCCACCCCGCCGACGACCCCATCGCCGACGCCAACCACTTCCTGGCCGCGGTGAACGCCCAGCCCGCCAAGGCCGGTGACCTGCTGGTCCTCGACCTGGAGACGACCGACGGCAAGTCCGTCGCCGAGGTCAACACCTGGGCCAAGGCGTGGCTGTCGTACGTGGAGAACCAGACCGGCACCAAGCCGCTCTTCTACAGCGGCTGGAACTTCGCCGACACCTACGGCCACGGCCTGGCGCAGTACCCGCTCTGGGTCGCCCACTACAGCCGGGCCAAGGGCGCGATCACGCCGCCGGCCGACTGGAAGTCGTGGGCGATCCACCAGTACACGGACGTCCCCATCGACCAGAACGTCTCGGCTCTGACGCCCGACCAGCTCCGCGCCCTGGGCCGCCAGTCCGTCTGACGTCTCGGGCGTGCTACCGGGCGGCGGCCCAGTCGCCGTAGCGAGCCTCGCCGAGCCGCGCCTCCCCCAGCGGCACGAGCGAGTGCTCGCCGAGCTCGCTCCCGAAGTAACGCGCGTGCGGGTCGGTGACCACCTCACGGGGGTCACCGAGCCCCGCCAGCGCCTGCCGGACGAACTCGTCCATCCTGACCCGTTCCGGCCCGGCGACCTCCAGCCGGCCGTTGAGCGGCGTACCCTCCGCGACCTCGCACAGCGCCGCCGCCACGTCGTCCCCGGCGATCGGCTGGAACAGCACCGGCGCGATGCGCACCACTCCCCCGTCGGCGGCCTCGTCCGCGATGCCCTTCACGAACTCGAAGAACTGGGTCGCGTGCACCAGCGAGTACGGGATCCCCGACTTCTCGATCAGCCGCTCCTGCGCGACCTTCGCCCGGAAATATCCGTTATCCGGCATGCGTTCGGTGCCCACGATGGACAACGCGACATGGTGCCCGACCCCCGCCTCAGACTCGGCGGCCAGCAGGTTGCCGGTGGAGGTCTCGAAGAACTCCAGGACGGCGGCCGGTTCGAACGACGGCGCGTTCGACACGTCGACCACCACCTGCGCCCCCTCCAGCGCTTCGGCGAGACCCTCGCCGGTGAGCGTGTTCACCCCGGTGCGCGGCGAGGCCGCCACCGCCTCGTGGCCGTCGCGCGACAGCCTGGTCACCAGCTTCGATCCGATCAGGCCGGTCCCGCCGACCACCACGACCTTCATGACACGCCTCCCCCTCGATCCACCGCATCCTCCCCCCGCCGTCTCCCCCTAAGCCCTCGGGTCGGTAAAGCCGCCCCCTTTCGGTCACAGACCGGAGGGCTGCGCTGTCCTAGCTGGTGACAGGCTCGCTCAGCGCCTGGGGAGGAACCCGATGAGACACGACCACGCCGCCCTGCTCGCGGCCGTCCCGAACCCGTGCCTGGTCATGGCAGGGGACATGACGATCGTGGCGGCCAACCAGCCCTGCCTCGACGCCTGCGGGCGCGAGCAGGACGAGCTGATGGGCATGCCCGTGCGCATCCCGCGCGCCGACGAGCTGCACGAACGGGCCAATGCGGTGCGGCGCTTCACCGCCGACGCCTCCCACGAGGTCCGTACGCCGCTGGCCGCGCTGCGCGTCCAGGTGGAGGCGGCGCGGCGGCACCCGGACGACATCGACGTGACCGACCTGCTCGACCACGTCAGCGACGACCTGGACCGGCTGGAAAACGTCACCACCGACCTGCTCCTGCTGTCCAGGCTCGAAGCCGGTCTCGACGACCGCGAACTGACCGACGTGAACCTGACCGCCCTGGTGGAGTCGGCGTCGGCCGGTGTCGGCGACGTGCGGCTCCGCCTGGACCCGACCGTCCTCACGCGCGCCTCCTCCACCTACCTGACCCGCCTCCTGGCCATCCTCCTCGGCGCCACCCGCCACCCGGCGACCGTCACCCTGGACCGCACGGCCGACTACGCGGAACTCCGCCTGACCAGCGACGACCCCTCGGAAACGAGCGACGAGCCGGTCGGCGACCAGGGAGGCACCGGACTCTGCCTGGCCATCGCCCGCGCCATCACCACCGCCCACCACGGCAGCCTGCACGTCGAGACCCACGGCGCCCACGTCACGCTGCGCCTCCCCCTCCGTGCGGGCCCACGAACCCACCCCAGCACCTGACCGCACCGAACAGAGCAAGGAAGTTCAGCACGTGACCAGTCGTCATCTCGAGAACACCGTCGCGATCGTCACCGGCGCCGGCTCCGGCATCGGCCGGGCCACCGCGATCACCCTGGCCAAGGCGGGCGCGCACGTACTCGCCGTCGGCCGCCGCCCGGCCCCTCTGGAGGAGACCGCCACCCACCACCCCGGCATCGCCGTCCATTCCGCCGACATCACCGCGGACGGCGCCCCGCAGGCCGTGGTGAAGGCCGCCACGGACCGCTGGGGCCACCTCGACGTCCTGGTCAACAACGCCGGCGGCACAGCCATGATGCCGCTGGCGGAGACGGACGCGGCGCGCATCGCCAGCCTCCTGGCCCTGAACGTCACCGCCCCGAGCCTCCTGGCCCACGCCGCCCTGCCCTACCTGCGCAAGACCCGCGGCACGATCATCAACATCTCCAGCACGTACGGCCACCGCCCCCTGCCCGGCGCCGCCCACTACGCCGCCTCGAAGGCCGCCATCGAACAGCTGACGAGAAGCTGGGCCCTGGAACTGGCCGCCGACGGCATCCGCGTCAACGCCGTCGCACCGGGCCCCACGGAGAGCGAGGCCCTGACCGCCGCCGGCCTCCCGGAGGAGACCGTCACCCAGATCAAGCAGGACGAGGCCGCCAGCATCCCCCTGGGCCGCCGCGGCGTCCCGGAGGAGGTGGCCACCTGGATCCTCCACCTCGCCGACCCCACCACAACCTGGCTCACCGGCCAGATCCTCGCCGTGGACGGCGGCCTGAACCTCACCTGACCGGCCGAACCGACGAGCAGCCGACGCCCTTCACGGGCGCCGGCTGCTGAGGCGGGCATGGTGGTCGATGGTTCGTGAGTGGACGCGCTAGACGTCGCCTCGTTTGACCTTCTCGATCAGCTGCCGATAGGCGGAGGCCGTGATCACGAGGGGCTGCTGGCCAAGGTTCTTGCTGTCGCGAATGGCGACCATATCGTCATCCAGCAGGCGGACTTCAACGCAATTTCCGTTATGCCCGCAGAAGCTGGACCGCGTCCACTGATCTTGCATGCGGGGAATATTATCGGCCGCCCCACCAGCACCGCTGGCCACTTCAAACCATGGATGCATCACGGTTGTATCTCGAAATGATGGTGCGGCTCGTCTCCTCGTCCAACGCACTCCTGTGGAAATATTCGAACATCTTCTCGAAGTAGATCGAGCGCTGTTCATCCAGCAGGAATTGACTGGTGAGATTGTGGTCGATGTAGACCAGGCACTGCTCGAGGGGGTTGCTCCGGTCCAGATTCAGCAGGGTGAAGGACTCCTCGAACACCCCCCGGGGCCGATCGAGCGGTGCGACCTGGAGCTTCACGTTGGGCAGCAGGGAGAAGTCCACCAGCTGCTGCAATTGTTCCGCCATGACGTCAGGCCCACCGACTGTCCGCATAAGTATGGATTCGTCCATAACGATCCATATGTGCGATGACTCCGGAGGGAGAAAGCGTTTCTGGCGGTTCAGCCGGATGGCGACGCGGTCCTCGACCTGACGCTGCGTCAGCGTGTCGTCGATGTCGCGCCAGCTCTGGATCAGATGCCGCGCGTACGCCTCCGTCTGCAGGACGCCCGGCACCACCCCCACCTCCCACTGCCGGATCGAGTCGGCCACCGCCTCGACTTCGAGAAACGACAGGAACTCCTGCGTCGGCGCGGGATAGGCCCGCCAGGAGTGCGGGGTCTGGGTCTGGCCGGCCAGCGCCAGAAGGCGCTCGCGCTGGACGGCGGAGGCATTGTAGACGTCGAGCAACAATTCGATGTCGCCCTGCGAGACGCTGATGCGGGCGTTCTCGATCCTGGAAATCTTGGAAGGCGACCAGCCGAGCCGGTCCTTGATGTCGTCGCCCGTCAGGGACGCACGTTCACGGAGATGACGCAGCTCCCGCGCCAGAATGCGACGCTGCACGGTGGGCGGAGAAGTGCGATTGACCATATATGTCCCAAAAGTGGCTAATTCCCGGACAGAGCCTTGATCACTCCAGATATTGAGCCACAGAAGTAAGACTGCGTGCAAGATTGCATGCAGACTTACCATACCTCACCATTGGTAGCGGGAGGGGTGCGGATGACCACAGAAATCGCCGACGACGGGGACGCCCTTCAAAAGCCCGTCGCATGTCGGCAGCTCGGCATCCCTGGTTCCGCGAGAAAGAGGGGAGCCTTGCATGTCCCTGGTCCTCAAGGGCGGGTCAAGGCCGGAGCTCAGCTCGACCGGCTTGCCGCGTGGGGTCGCCGCCCCACGGGCACCGATGTGGTGACGCCCAGGGGTGTCTGGCATGTGGAGTGGCAGGAGTTGCATGTCGGCTACCTGCACGATGTCTACCTGGCTCTCGTTCGGCGGGCCGTTCAGCCGAGTGATCACTGGATGGCGGAGTTCCTGCCGCGCTCGGCTTCCATCCTCATCGAGGATCGGGAGCTCGTCGAGGAGTGCGTGCTGGCGCTGGCCTGGGACGAGGAGAGCGGGTGGCGGTTCGGGAGCTTCGTGCGGGGAGACGTGCGCTGCCCGACGCTGCTGAGGCGGCAGCGGTACTTCGGTGGTGACGTGCTGCCCGATCCGGCCGAGGTGGGGGACACGGTGCTGGCCATCGTGGAGCGGCTGCGGCAGCCGCGGCGCTGGTGGTGGGGGCATCACAGGGAGCAGCCCTGGGGGTGGCACTATCCGCCGGCGTACCGGTCGTATCGGGACGTCGACGACGGGTTCGATGATCGGTTGCGGGAGCATCTGCCGCCGGACGTGCCGTATGTGGCGCCGCGCGAGCCGTCCGCCGGGGCCTGAGGGCCGATCTCCGAGGCCCCCTGTGTGGGGCGGGGGGCCTTGACGGGGGTCAGCCGGTCCGTACGCGTTCGCCGGTGCGGCGCAGCAGCACGGCGGCGGCGAGGGCGGCGGCCACCAGCAGGGTTCCCGAGACGCTCAGGCAGAGGCGCATGCCGTCCAGGAACGCGCCCGACACCGCCGTCAGCGCCTGGGCGGTGGCGGGGCCGAGGTCGAGGCCGGCGACTGCGCCGAGGCCGCCTGCGTCGGCGGTGTGCAGGACCTGCTGGGCGGACGCGCCGGTGAGGCCGGCTCCGGTGAGATGGGTCGGCAGGGTGTCGAGGGCGAGTCCCCATGACCAGGCCTAGCAGCATGGAGACGACGTTGACCAGCACCATGCGCAGGCCCGCTTCCAGGGTGCTCAGCTGCTGGACGAGCCCGAAGTAGAGGCTGAGCACGAAGAAGAAGCCGATCAGGGCCGAGGAAGCTGATCAGCGCGGCCAGGGTCGAGGCGGTGAAGGCCGGGCTGCGGAACAACGACGGCGGCAGCATGGGGGCGCTGCTGCGCGCCGCTCCACCAGGACGAACGCGGCGCCGCTGAGCACGGCCACCGCCAGCGCCGCCACGGCGAGCGGTTCGCCGTACGAGGTCGCGCACCGGAAGGAGGAAGATCCAGCGCCAGCCGGCGTGTTCGAGCACGACGCCGGCGATCAGCGGCGGCACGGCCATGGCGGCCATCATGCAGGTGGTCCACCAGCCGATGTACGTGCCGCGCCGCCGCACGTCCGGCACCGTCTGGCCGATCAGGGCGAGGCCCGCCTGGTAGATCTTCTCGCGCCCGTGGACGTCGGCGAACACCCCGGCGGTGAGGATCAGCGCGGCGACCGGAGGGACGAAGGCGTCCTGCATCCACGACAGCTGCGCGGTCGAGCTTCCGACACGTACGGCGCCGCGGAGCGGCCGTAACGGCTGTGACCTGCGGAAACTCCTGTGACGGTCAAAGGACACCAGGAGCAAGGACACCAAGTCTGCTCATATGAGCAAATTCCGGCTCAAGTGTTGCATCGAGGTTAATTCCCGACTTACGGTGCGTTACCTACGTCACATACGGAGGCCCCCATGAGTAGATTTCGGCTGCTCACAATCCCTGCACTCCTCCTGATCTCCGCCCTGACCGCCTGCTCGGTGTCGTCCACACCAGGCGGGTCGACGGAAGCGGGCGGCGAGAAGTCCGGCGGCCCGGTCGCCATCGGCTTCAGCCAGGCGACCCAGCAGTCGCCCTTCTACGTCCAGCTCCGCGAGGGCGCCGAGGCCGCCGCCAAGAAGGCGGGCGCCTCGCTCTACTTCGCCGACGCGGGCGGCGACGTCACCAAACAGAACAACGACATCCAGGACCTGATCACCCGCCAGGTGGACGTCCTGCTGGTCAACCCGGTGGACCCCCAGGGCGTGCAGCCCGGGATCGCCGCGGCCAAGGCGGCGGGCGTGCCGGTCGTGACCGTGGACCGGCCGGTGCCCGAGGGCGCGGTCGCCCAGGTCGGACGGGACAACAAGGCGATGGGCGAGCTCGTCGGCAAGCGGCTCAGCGAGGCGCTCGGCGACAAGGGCGGCAAGGTCATCGAGATCCGCGGCGACGCGGGCGGCGCGGTGGCGCGTGACCGCAGCGCCGGCTTCCACGACGCCGTGAAGGGCAACCCCAACATCAAGATCGTCGAGGGCCCGTACTCGGACTACGTGCGCTCCAAGGCGGTCACCGCGATGCAGGACCTGCTCCAGGTGCACCCCGACGTCGCCGCCGTGTACGCGCACAACGACGACATGGCACTCGGCGCGCTCCAGGTCCTGAAGGAGAACGGCAAGGACAAGGTCCTGGTCGCGGGCGTGGACGGCCTCATGGAGGCGGTCAAGCAGATCCCGGACGGCCAGTACGTGGCCACCGCGCTCAACGACCCGCTCTCCCTCGGCGCCAAGGCCGTCGAGACCGTGCTCAAGGTCAAGAACGGCGAGCAGGTCGAGCCGAACATCGACGCGGGCACCGCGCTCATCGACAAGGGCAACGCCGCCCAGTACATCGGCGACGGCGAGTTCGCCGCGGCACAAGAGAAGTAGGAAAGGCACAACGATGGCGGAAACCATGCAGGCGGCGGTGCTCCACGCGCCCGGCGACATCAGGGTCGAGCAGGTGCCCGTGCCCGAGCCGGGCCCGGACGAGGCGCTCGTACGCGTGGCGGCCTGCGGCGTGTGCGGCTCGGACATCTCGCGCATGCTGCAGCCGGGGATCGCCTACCACTTCCCGATCATCTGCGGGCACGAGTTCTCCGGTCACGTCGTCGGGCTCGGCGCGAACCTGGCCGCCGAGGGCAGGGTCCGCGAGGGCGACCTGGTCACCGTCCCCCCGCTGATCCCGTGCCGCACCTGCGGCCCGTGCACCCAGGGCCACTTCAGCCTGTGCAAGAAGTACGGCTACTTCGGCAGCCGCCGCGACGGCGCGTACGCCCAGTACGTGACCGTCCCCGCGGGCAACCTCATGGTGCTGCCCGCGGACCTGGACCCGAGGGCGGCGGCCATGATGGACCCGGCGGCGATCGCGCTGCACGCCCTGTGGCGGACGAACATGCGCGGCGGCCGCCGGGTGGCGGTGGTCGGCGCGGGCCCGATCGGGCTGTTCGCGGTGCAGTGGGCCAGGCTCGCGGGCGCGTCCGAGGTGCTGGCGATCGAGCTGAACGAGCAGAAGGCCGCGATGGCCGCCGAGGCGGGCGCCACCCACACGGCGACCAGCGCGGAGGCCGCGGCCGAGGTGGCCGGCGAGGGCTACGACATCGTCATCGAGTCGGCGGGCGTGCCCGCCACGATCGACCAGGCGGTGGCGCTAGCGGGCCGGCACGGAGAGGCGGTGTTCATCGGCATCCCGCACGACCCGGTGGTGCTGCCGGAGTCCACGTTCAGCTCGTTCCTGCGCCGCGAGGTCACCCTGCACGGGGCGTGGAACTCCTTCTCGGCGCCGTTCCCCGGCGACGAGTGGCGGACGGCGGCGCGCGCGCTGGCCTCCGGCGAGCTGGCCTGGAAGTTCATGATCACCCACGAGCTGGGTCTCGACGCCCTGCCGGAGACCATGGCCGCCCTGGGCGAGCGGTCGATCTTCAGCTCGAAGGTCCTCTTCCTGCCGAACGAGGAGTGAGCATGGCTGCCTTCCTCGCCCTCGACCTGGGGACCGAAGGCGCCCGCGCGGCGGTCTACGGCGACCAGGGGGCGCTGCTCGGGTCGGGCGCCGAGGCGTACCCGACCCGCTTCCCCCGGCCTGGCTGGGCCGAGCAGGATCCGGACGACTGGTGGCGGGCGAGCGTGTCGGCCGCGCGGCAGGCGCTCGCCGCCGCGGGCGGCCCGCCGATCGAGGGGGTCGCGGTGGCGACCACGGCCTCGACGGTGGCCGTGCTGGACGGCCGTGGCCGGCCGCTGCGCCCGGCGCTGCTGTGGATGGACGGCCGCGCCGGCGAGGAGTCGGAGCTGACCGCGCGGACCGGCCACCCGGTCCTGCGGTACGCCGGCGGCAGCGACGCCGTGGAGTGGCTGGTGCCCAAGGCGATGTGGCTGGCCAGGCACGAGCCGGAGACGTACCGGGCGGCGGCCCGCATCGTCGAGGCCGTGGACTACATGGTGTGGCGGCTGACCGGCCGCTGGGCCGGGTCGCGCATGAACGCCGTCTGCAAGAGCAACTACGACCCGCGCGGCGCGGGCTTCCCGCACGACCTGTACGAGCAGCTCGGCGTCGCCGACCTGGCCGCCAAGCTGCCCGACGAGATCGTGCCGGTCGGCGACCCGGTGGGGCCGCTGGCCGAGCCGGCCCGCGCGGAGCTGGGCGTCACGGGCACCGCCACGGTGGTGTCCGGCGGCATCGACGCGCACCTGTCGCTGCTGGCCATCGGCGGCGCCCAGGAGGGCCACGTGTCGATCGTGTGCGGCACGTCCAACGCGTTCGTCACGGAGATCGCCGAGCCGGTGTTCCCGCCCACGGTGTGGGGTCCCTACCCGGACGCGCTGCGCACGGGCCGGTGGCTCGTCGAGGGCGGGCAGGTCAGCGCGGGCTCGGTGCTGGCCTGGGCGGGCGAGAAGCTCATCGGCCGGCCGCGCGCCGAGATCGGCGGCCTGATCGCCGCCGCCACGCGGGTGCCGCCGGTCGAGCACGGCCTGATCGTGCTCGACTACTTCATGGGCAACCGCACCCCGCTGCGCGACCCCCGGCTGCGCGGCGCGGTGCTCGGCCTGACGCTGGCCAGCACGCCCGAGCAGGTCTACCGGGCGGCCGTCGAGGGCGTCGCGTACGGCACCCGCCAGGTCGTCGACTCCTTCACCGACGGCGGCGTCGCGGTGTCGGAGATCTTCCTGTCGGGCGGCATCCAGCACAACGAGCTGTGGCTGCAGACCACCGCCGACGTGCTCGGCCGCCCCGTGCACCTGGTCACCGGCGACAACCTGACGCTGCGGGCCTGCTCGGTGCTGGCCGCGACCGGTTCGGGGCGGCACGCGTCGCTGGCGGAGGCCGCCGCGGAGTACGCGCCCAAGGTGCGCACGGTCGAGCCGGTCGCCGCGCACGCGGCGGCGTACCAGGCCGGTTACGCCGGCTACCGGGAGGCCACGGCCGCGACGACGGGCATCTCCCACCGGCTGAGCGGAGGCCGCCATGAGCGATGACGACCAGCTCTACCAGGTGGCGGTGCGCTACTACGAGTCGGGCGAGACGCAGGAGCAGATCGCCAACGCCATGCACCTGACCCGCTGGAAGGTGGGCAGGATGCTGGCCGAGGCGCGCGAGGTCGGCATCGTCCGCATCGAGGTGCTGCACCCGCGCTCCCGCGTCCGCACGCTGGAGCAGGCGGTCAAGGAGCGGTTCGGGCTGCGCGAGGCCGTCGTGGTGTCGGTCGGCGGCGACGCCGAGCACGCCCGCGACCGGGTCGCCGCGGCGGGCGCCGACCACCTGATGGAGATGCGGCCGGCGCCCCGGCTGATCGGAGTGTCCTGGGGGCGTACGCTCGACCGCCTGGCCGGCGGGCTGACGCCCGGCTGGGCCACGGGCGTGCACGTCGTGCAGATCAACGGCGCGCTCAGCCGATCCCGGGAGCCGACCAGCGCGCACAGCATGGCCAGTTTGATCGCCCACCACGGCGGCGGCACCGCGACGCTGCTGGCGGCCCCGGCGATCCTGCAGCAGCAGAGCACCCGTCAGGTGCTGGAGAGCGACAGGGCCGTCGCCGACGTGCTGGCCCTGGCCGCCAAGGCGGACCTGTTCCTGTTCAGCCCGGGCGCCATGGGGAACGACTCGGTGCTGGTCGACTCCGGGCAGATCGACGCGGGCGACCTCGCCGGGCTGGCCGCCGCCGGCGCGGTCGGCGACGTGCTCGGCCGCTTCATCGACGCGGACGGCCGAATCGTCGACCCCGACCTCGACGGCCGCACCCTCGGGCTCTCCCTCGACCTGCTGCGCTCGGCCGCCACGTCGGTCGCGCTGGTCAGCGGCACGGCCAAGCGGGCGGTCTGCCGGGCGGTGGTGACGAGCGGCCTGTGCGACGTGCTGATCACCGACGACCACAACGCCAGACACCTGCTGGAGGCGGCATGAGCGAGACTCCCGAACGCCTGCACATGTCCGGGATCGTCAAGCGGTTCCCCGGCACCGTCGCGCTCGACGGGGTCGAGCTGAGCGTGCGGCCCGGCGAGGTGCACTGCCTGCTCGGCGAGAACGGGGCGGGCAAGAGCACGCTGATGAAGGTCCTGGCGGGCTCGTACCAGCCGGACGAGGGCACGATCCTGCTCGACGGGCAGCCGTACGCGCCCGCCACCCCGCACGCCGGGCTCGCGGCCGGCATCGCGGTCATCTACCAGGAGCTGGACCTGCTGCCCGACCTCACCGTGGCGCAGAACCTGCTGCTCGGCAGGGCCCCCAGGCTGGGCCCCTTCGTCCGCAGGGGGCAGCGGGCCAAGCTGGCCCGCGCCGCGCTCGACCGGGTCGGCGCGAACTTCCCGGTGAGCGCGCGGGTCGGCACGCTGCCGATCGCCGCACAGCAGCTCACCGCCATCGCCAAGGCGCTGACGGCGGACGCCAGGGTCATCGTCATGGACGAGCCGTCGGCGACGCTCGGCGAGAGCGAGCTGGAGGCGGTGTTCGCGGTCATCAGGTCGCTCACCGCCGAGGGCCGCTCGGTCATCTTCATCTCGCACCGCATGGACGAGGTCATGGACATCGGCGACCGGGCCACTGTGCTGCGCGACGGCCGCGCGGTCGGCGTCTACGACCTGGCCTCCACGCGCCCCGGCGAGCTGGTCGCCGCCATGATCGGCGAGGCGGGCGGCGAGCTGGTGGGCGCCACCGACCGGGCCGCGCCGCGGGGCGAGCCGCTGCTGAGCGTCGAGCGGGTGCACGTGCCCGGCCTGCTGGACGTGCGCGACCTCGACGTACGGCCCGGCGAGGTCGTCGGGCTGGCCGGGCTCGGCGGCGCCGGCCGTACGACGCTGCTGCGCGCCCTGTTCGGCGACCTGAAGGCCCAGGTGACCGCCACGCTCGGCGGCCGGCCGCTCAAGGTCGCGAGCCCGGCCGCCGCCGTCCGCGCGGGCCTGGCCCTGGTGCCGGAGAGCCGCAAGGAGCAGGGCCTGATGCTGGGCCTGTCGGTCAGCCGCAACGCGGCGATCAGCGCGCTCGGCAAGCCGCCGTGGCTGCTGCCCGGCCGGGCCGGGCAGCGCCTGACCAAGCCGGCGCTCGCCGACCTCGGCGTCAAGGCGTCGGGCCCCGGCCAGCTCGTCGGTCAGCTGTCGGGCGGCAACCAGCAGAAGGTCGTGCTGGCCAAGTGGATCACCCGCGGCGGGATCAGGGTCCTGCTGCTGGACGAGCCCACGCGCGGCCTGGACGTCGGCGCCAAGGCCGACCTCTACCGCCAGGTGCGCCACCTGGCCGACCAGGGCGTGGCCGTGCTGCTCGCCAGCAGCGAGCTCAACGAGCTGACCGCCAACGCCGACCGGATCCAGGTCCTGTACGAGGGCCGCAACGTCGCGCACTTCGACCCCCGGGTCAGCCCGGAGAACGTCATCGCGCACACCGTCATCACAGGAGCCGCACCATGACAGCTTCGCTCGGATCCACGGGTTCGCCGGGATCCACCGCGACCGCAGCCGCCCCCCAGGATGGCGGCGCCCGCCGGCGCCGCGGCGCCGACCTCATCGTCAAGTCCAACCTGCTGCTGGTCTTCCTCGGGCTGTGCGTGGTCGCCTCGCTGCTGGCGCCGCAGTTCCTGACCGGCCGCAACATCGCGAACCTGCTCCAGCAGTCCTCGCTCACCGGGATCGTGGCCATCGGCATGACCATGGTCGTGCTGACCGCCGGCATCGACCTGTCGGTGGGCAGCGTGGCCGCGTTCGGCGGCATGACGGTCGCGATCCTCATCGGGTCGGGGGTGCCGGTGCTGCCGGCGATCCTCATCAGCATCGCGGCAGGCGCGGTGTTCGGCGCGATCATGGGCGGGCTGTCGGCGTACCTGTCGCTGCCGGCGTTCATGACCACGCTGGCCGGGCTGACCGCGATCCGCGGCCTGACGTATCTGCTGACCGACGGCAAGCCCGCGGAGGCCAACGCCTCCGAGGGGTTCCAGCTGCTCGGCGGCGGGTTCATCGGCTACGTGCCGATCGTCGGGATCATCTTCGTGGCGATCACCGTGCTGGCCGCCCTGGTGCTGCGCGGCACCACGTTCGGTGAGTACGTCTACGCCGTCGGCAGCAACAAGGAGGCCGCCCGGCTGTCCGGACTGCCGGTGCGCGGCGTGATCACGACGGTGTTCGCGGTGTCGGGCGCGCTGGCGGCGCTGGCCGGGGTGCTGCTCACCTCGCGGCTGACCGTGGGGCAGCCCACCGCGTTCAACGGGCTGGAGCTGGACGCGATCGCCGCCGTCGTGCTCGGCGGCACCAACCTGTTCGGCGGCCGGGGCGGGGTGTTCGGCACGTTCGTGGCGGTGCTGCTGCTGTCGGTGCTGCGCAACCTGTGCAACCTGCTCGGCCTCGGCTCCTTCTTCCAGATGGTGGTGACCGGCCTCATCCTGCTGGTCGCCCTCGTACTCAACATGCTCATCGAGAGGCGTGGCGCTCGTGCCTGACACCATCCCCGGCTCTTTGCGGGCCTATCTGCACGGTCTGCCGGGCGTCGACGAGGTCGGCGTACAGCGGCGGGCCGCCGGCCTGGCCACCAGGTCGATCAAGACGACGGCCAAGCGGGAGGCCATCGACCTGGCCATCCGCATGGTCGACCTGACCACGCTCGAAGGGGCGGACACCCCCGGCAAGGTGCGGGCGCTGGCCGCCAAGGCCGTGCGCCCCGACCCGGCCGATCCGAGCGCTCCGTCGGTGGCGGCGCTGTGCGTCTACCCCGACATGATCGCCACGGCCGCCGAGGCGCTGGCGGGCACCGGGGTCGGGCTGGCCTCGGTGGCCACCGGCTTCCCCTCCGGGCGTACGTCGCTGGAGGTCAAGCTGGCCGACACCGCCGACGCGGTCGCGGCCGGCGCCACCGAGATCGACATGGTGATCGACCGGGGCGCGTTCCTCGCCGGCGACTACCGCAAGGTGTTCGACGAGATCGTGGCCGTCAAGGAGCAGTGCGGCGACACGCACCTGAAGGTCATCCTGGAGACCGGCGAGCTGGTCACCTACGACAACGTGCGCCGCGCGTCGTGGCTGGCGCTGCACGCCGGGGCCGACTTCATCAAGACCTCGACCGGCAAGGTGTCCCCCGCCGCCACGCTGCCGGTGACGCTGGTGATGCTGGAGGCCGTACGCGACTACCGCGCCGCCACCGGGCGGCAGGCCGGGGTGAAGCCGGCCGGCGGCATCCGCACCACCAAGGACGCCATGCGCTACCTCGTGCTGGTCAAGGAGATCGCCGGGGCCGGCTGGCTGGACCCCGCCTGGTTCAGGCTGGGCGCGTCCTCGCTGCTGAACGACCTGCTCATGCAGCGGACCAAGCTCTCGACCGGGCACTACGCCGGGCCCGACTACTACACCATCGACTAGGGAGAGGCGTGGAGATCTTCGAGTACGCGCCCGCGCCGGAGTCACGTTCCATCGTGTCCATCCGGCCGTCGTACGACCTGTTCATCGACGGCGAGTTCGTCGCGGCCAAGAGCGACGAGCGCATCGTCACCGTCAACCCGGCCGACGAGGAGCCGCTGTCGGAGGTGGCCGCGGCCGGCGAGGCCGACGTGGACCGCGCCTTCGCCGCCGCGCGGCGCGCCTTCGAGCAGGTGTGGGGGCCGCTGCCGGCCGCCGAGCGCGGCAAATACCTGTTCAGGATCGCGCGCATCATCCAGGAGCGTTCCCGCGAGCTGGCCGTGCTGGAGTCGCTCGACAACGGCAAGCCCATCAAGGAGACGCGCGACATCGACCTGCCGCTGGTCGCGCAGCACTTCTTCTACTACGCCGGCTGGGCCGACAAGCTCCGGCACGCCGGGGTCGGCACGAAGCCGCTGGGCGTGGCCGCGCAGGTCATCCCGTGGAACTTCCCCCTGCTCATGCTGGCGTGGAAGGTCGCGCCCGCGCTGGCCACCGGCAACACGGTGGTGCTCAAGCCGGCCGAGACGACGCCGCTGACCGCGCTCGCCTTCGCCGAGATCTGCCAGGAGGCGGGCCTGCCGCCCGGCGTGGTGAACATCGTGACCGGCGCCGGCGACACCGGCCGGGCCGTGGTCGCCCACCCGGGCGCCGACAAGGTGGCCTTCACCGGCTCGACCGAGGTGGGGCGGCAGATCGCCCGCGCCGTGGCGGGCACCCGCAAGCGGCTCACGCTGGAGCTGGGCGGGAAGGGCGCCAACATCGTCTACGACGACGCGGCCATCGACCAGGCCGTCGAGGGCATCGTGTCCGGCATCTTCTTCAACCAGGGCCACGTGTGCTGCGCGGGCTCGCGGCTGCTGGTGCAGGAGTCGATCGCCGAGGAGCTGCTGGAACGGCTGCGCAGCCGCATCGAGCTGCTGCGGCTCGGCGACCCGCTGGACAAGAACACCGACATCGGCGCGATCAACTCGGCCGCGCAGCTCGCCAGGATCCGCGAGCTGACCGCCGCGGGCGAGGCTGAGGGCGCGACCTCGTGGTCGCCCGCCTGCGAGCTGCCCGAGCGCGGCTACTGGTTCCGTCCGACCGTGTTCACCGGGGTCACGCAGGCGCACCGGGTCGCCAGGGAGGAGATCTTCGGCCCGGTGCTGTCGGTGCTCACGTTCCGCACGCCGGAGGAGGCCGTCGCCAAGGCGAACAACACGCCGTACGGGCTGTCGGCCGGCGTCTGGACGGAGAAGGGCTCCCTGATGCTCTGGACCGCGAGCCGGCTGCGCGCCGGCGTCGTGTGGTCCAACACCTTCAACGTGTTCGATCCCGCCAGTCCCTTCGGCGGCTACAAGGAGTCCGGGTACGGCCGCGAGGGCGGGTTGCTCGGATTGGAGGCCTACCTTGGCTGAGACCCCGCCGCGTATCGCGGTGCTCAGGACGTACAAGCTCTATGTCGGCGGCGCGTTCCCGCGCTCGGAATCAGGGAGGTCCTACCCCGTGACGTCGGCGGACGGGTCCCACCTCGCCAACGCCGCGCTGGCCTCGCGCAAGGACGTGCGCGACGCCGTGGTGGCCGCGCGCAAGGCGTTCCCCGGCTGGTCGGGACGTACCGCCTACAACCGGGGGCAGATCCTCTACCGGGTCGCCGAGATGATGGAGGGGCGGCGCGACCAGTTCGCCGCCGAGGTGGCCGCGGCCGAGGGCGTCGGCGCGGACCGCGCGCGGGCGCTGGTGTCGGCGGCCGTGGACCGCTGGGTCTACTACGCGGGCTGGGCCGACAAGATCAGTCAGGTGCTGGGCGGCGCGAACCCGGTGGCGGGGCCGTTCTTCAACCTGTCGGAGCCCGAGCCGACCGGCGTCGTCGGCGTGGTCGCGCCCACCGGCTCGTCGCTGCTCGGGCTGGTCTCGGTGCTCGCCCCGGTGATCACCGCGGGCAACACGGCGGTGCTGGTCGCCGACGAGCGGGCGCCGCTGCCGGCGATCACGCTGGCCGAGGCGCTGGCCACGTCCGACCTGCCGGGCGGCGTGGCGAACGTGCTCACCGGGCGGGTCGCCGAGCTGGGCCTGCCCCTGGCCGGGCACGCGGACGTGAACGCGCTCGACCTCGCGGGCGCCGGTGAGCTGGCGGCCGAGCTGGAGGAGCTGGCGGCCACCACGCTCAAGCGGGTGCTGCGGCCCCGGCCGCAGGACGACTGGCACGACGCCGATCCCGGCCTGGACCGCATCAGGCCCTTCGTGGAGACCAAGACGGTCTGGCACCCGATCGGCCGCTGACCCTCGCACGGCCTGGCACACCGCACCTCCCGGGCACGCCTCAGGCCGCGGCGCTCCTGGCGCCGGGGCCGTCGCATGACAGGCGCTGTCCGCTCCTTTGACACAGTGTTGTCACAAAAGCCCTGGCAGCAGGTCCTTTTGCCGGCTTTCGCCGTTAGGGTGAGGACCATAGCCCCGGCGTGAGTGAGAGTCAGGGACTGGTGAACCCCGGCGGGGACGCGCGTGACGGCGGCGCACGCCCATGCCCTCCCCTGCGGCGGCGCGCGCCTTCCTGGTGTCGCGCACGTTCCCTCCGGGGTCGCCCATCAAGAGCCCGTCACCAGGTCCGGCCCTCCGGCAGGCCGTCCAGGGCCGGCGCGGACAGGTGCAGCACCTCGTAACGCTCGGTGGCGTCGGCGTCCTGCGCGGAGGTCTCCGCCCACAGCACGAACCGCACGATCTGCCAGTGATGCGGATCGACGGCCAGCGCCGCGGTGTGCACGCCGTCCTGGCGGGACAGCTCGCGCAGGCGCTCGGCCTCCCGCTCGATGGAGTCCAGGTCGGGTACGGGCGTCAGCCGGCGGGAGGCCGCCCGTGGCGGTGCGGTGCGGGCGGGGCCCGCGTGGCAGGCGACGCCCGTCCAGTGCAGGACGGCGGGGCGGCCGAAGTCGCTGACGATGCCCTGGAAACCGCCGCCCCCGAAGACGAACCGGGCCATCGCCCCGGTGTCGTTCCACAGGTAGAAGGGGGCGTACTGGTTGACCGGCGAGCCGTCGATGCCGCGCTCGCGGATGAGGTACGCCTTCAGGCCCAAGCCCGCGCGGTCGTCGAGGAGGTGACCGCGGTCGGCGACGCGCTTGCGGATGATCGTCATGTCGTAGTCGGCGGGCAGGGTGATCTCGTACTGCTTGGCGTACACGTGAGGGGCCGTCCTTCCATGGTCGGACTATACATACTAGTAGGTACAGCCGCGCCCTGCCGTGATCGTTTCTTTGGGAACAGCGGCGGATATTGACGCTCTTTCACCTGATCTTGCCAGGTGTGGACCATTCATCTGCGGCGTGGCGTTGTCACCGGGCTCGCGTCAACTGTAAGCATCGTACCGGCCTGGCCACCGAGGAGTGCTTTTCCGAAAGGGACGGTAGATGTTCACCCCATTGCGAAAACTGGCGCGACCCGCCACCCACGCCCTCCTCACGGTGGCGTTGGCGGCCACCGCGGCTCCGGCCAGCGCGGACTCAGACCACGACAAGTTCCGTAAACTGCGCAAAATTCATAGCGACCGGGGATTCCACACGACCAGGACCGACGAGGACGGCGGCCGCAACTGCCGCCCGCGTACTTTCTGGCGCATTCATCAGCAGTCGCCGCGCAATTTCTTCATCCCGCGCACCCGGTTCATCGACGGCCCCGGCGGCTCCATCACGGTCTCGGTCACCCGCGAGCACGAGGTGGTCGCCTTCCTGGAGGCCG
Source organism: Nonomuraea sp. NPDC049504 (assembly GCF_040676845.1). Lineage (NCBI taxonomy): Bacteria > Bacillati > Actinomycetota > Actinomycetes > Streptosporangiales > Streptosporangiaceae > Nonomuraea > Nonomuraea sp. NPDC049504. The sequence goes on along the minus strand of NZ_JBFAPT010000022.1, from coordinate 156,117 downwards.
AGAACGAGAAGGAGAAGACGCTGCGCAAGCAGCGGGACAGGCCGCGGGACGACCAGGGTGCGGACGCGGGGGCCGACGTCGTGATCGACCCCGTGAACGCCCCGGGAGACCCCACCGGGACCGACCCCGCGAACGGCACGGCGACCGACACAGCGGTCAGCACGGGGACCGACACCAAGGCCGTGGTGGAGAGCATCCGCCGGCTCGGCCTACCCCACCTGCAGGAACGGCACAAGGTCTTCAGCGGTCACGACTACACGCGCGAGATCAGCGACGGCATGTACGGCAACATGTGGTACCGCGTGCTCGGCTACCGCATCGGCTGGTCGGCCTGGTCCGTCCTCGCCACCTGCGACCGGCGCAAGGTCTCCTCGGGCATCGCCAACGTGCCGAGCCGGGTGGAGGGCTGGCGCTACTGGGAGACCAAGCACCCCAAGTTCCGCGGCCGGCTGCTGTCGTGGAAGTGAGTTGAGAAACGCCCGGCGGAGCCTCCGCCGGGCGCACACCCCACCCCGTCAGGGGCTCAGCCGCCTCAGTAGTAGAGGGAGAGCAGCCAGTAAGGGCTGTCCCAGTCGCACTTGTACTTCGTGGACTTGCCGTAGGCGACCGCGTACTTGCCGACTTCCACGCACGTGTCGTAGTTCTTGTACGCCTGGTACGGGTGCCAGGAGGCCGCGGAGGCGGGCGCGGCGCTCAGACCCACGGCGGCGACCGCGATGGCGGCCGACATCGTCACTGCTCGGGCGGATGTACGCAGAAAGCTGATCGGACCTCGGTGCGTGCTGGCCATTGTCTGGGGGTCCTCCTTCGCCTGGAGCCCCGTCCCGGGATGGACGGTGGACGGCTCATCGCCAGCCTCTCCCCTCGCGCCACATCGTCACCACACACCCGCCACAACCCTCCGTCCACACCGGGTGGACGCGACGGCGGCGGCATGATCACAATGGCCTCCCCATCCCCGTGCGCGGAGGCACCCCCCATGAAGCGATCCCTGCTGACCAGGTCGTTCGCCCTGGCCGCCCTGCTGATGAGCGTCGCCGTCCCGGCGAGCGCCGGCACCGGCGACCCCACCGACCCGGACCCCGTCTTCAGGCAGGTCACCGACAGGAACGCCCGGCTGTCGCTGCAGACGTACGGCCGTCCCGACGGTGCCGACATGGTGTTCAGGATCTCCGGCAGCGTGTACGCCGACGTGCCGGGCAACGCCCTCGACCCGGCGCTGCGGCACGGGCAGAAGCTGTTCGGCATCGAGGGGTACAACATCCGCCGCCTCTACCGGGAGCCCGGCACCACCCGGCTCCACCAGCTCTCCCGCGAGATCGTCTTCTACACCGACCCGGCGGACCCCACGCGGATCCTGCGCGAGTGGACGAACCCGGTGGACGGGAAGACGTACCCCGTCGTGCCCATCAACAACGACACCGTCAACTTCGGGCCCTTCGACGTCACCCCGTCCTACGCGGGCCCGCCGGTGCGCCGCCTGCACGACGAGACGACGTGGACCAGCGACATCCCCGTACGCACGGATTTCGGCGCCACGCTGGGCGAGCGGTTCGGGCTGACCGGCGGCGTCTACACGGCGCAGGAGATGTTCGACTTCTTCGTGGACGAGCGGGAGGTGGCCGCGCGTACCAGGCCGGGGCGGGTGCCGTCAGGGGCGATGGAGACGAAGATTAGCTGGGCGCGGACGAGCCCGTGGGCGCCGTTCATGTGCCTGGCCGAGAGCGAGGTGCGCGGCGGGCTCACCTACCACGCGCGGAGCTGGTCGCTGGACTCCTACGGCGAGGTCGAGCCGTGGCTGCGCGCCGAGGTCGAGGCGCGCCACCCGCTCTACCGCAGCGCGCCCGGCCAGCCCGGCCCGAGCCAGAACTCCTGGTCGTCCTTCCACGCCAAGCAGCTCGGCGGCGGCGCCACCACCTGGGCCGCCTGGTGCTCGGCGAACGGCCGTTAGCGGCGGCGGCAGATCATCAGCTCCGTCGTGGGGCTCTCCGGCAGGACGCGGACCAGCCGCCGCTCCGCCAGCGCGAGCAGCCCGCCCGCGACCTCGCCGGTGGTCTCGGTGAGGGTGACCGCCCGCAGCAGGCCGCCCCACAGCTTGCGCCACACCGGGTTGGCGTCGACCTGCGCGTTCATCAGCACGAGCATGGGCACGCGGCGTACGACGTCGAACCCGGCGTCGGCGAGCGCGCCGGTGATCCAGGGGAGCGTGTGGTTGACCTGGTGGTCGCCGCGCTGCTCCTTGCCGTGCAGGAAGTTCTCCGACAGCACGAACGTGCCGCCGGGCCGCAGCGCGTGCGCGACGGAGCGCAGCGCGGAGCGGTAGCGCTCGTCGTCGGTGATGTGGAACAGCATGTCCATGGCCGAGACGGCGTCGAAGGAGGCGGGTTCGAGCGTGTCACCCGGGTCGGCGATGTCGAGCCGGAGGATGTCGGTGCCGGGGAAGCGGGCGCGCAGGCGCTGCGCGGCGGCCTCCGTCAGGTCGGAGCCGGTGACGGACTTCGCGCCGAGCGCCCGCCACTGCCGCAGGTAGAAGCCGGTGCCCGAGCCGACGTCGAGCACGCGTGCGGAGGACAGGTCGAGGCCGAGCGCCGCCCCCTCGCGCCGGAACACTTCGCCGCGCACCCGGTACATCCACGTGTTGAACGCCAGCCCGAGCCGCTGGTAGCCGACGCCGCTCTCCGTCCAGTCGGCGTGCAGGCGCTGCTCCCAGAAGTCCTTCAGTTCGGCGTGCTGTTTCATGGAGTGACGCTCCCGGGTGGAGGGGGTGCGGCCGATCCGGCCTGTACGGTTCACAGCGTCATGCCACGTACGGCCGGGTCCGAAACGTGTGATCTTTCCCGCCGGGCGCTATCCGGCGAGCGCGGCGTCCAGCACTTTCTCGAAATGCACGGTGACGCCTCTCCCCCGATGATGACGAATCTCCACCCGGTCCGTCAGCGCGTGAATCAGGTGCAGGCCGCGCCCGCCCTCCGCGTCGGGCGGCGCGCCTTCCCCGAAGTCCTCGATGGCGAACCCCGAGCCGTGATCGGTCACCTCCACCACGCACCGATCGCGGTGCAGTGCCGCGTCCACCTGGTAGTCCCGCTCGGCGTCCGAGTGGCGCACGGCGTTCGCGCACGCCTCGGTGAGCGCCAGCCCTATGTCGTGGCGGGCGTCACGGGGGACCCCGCACCGCTTCAACGCGACGTCCAGCACATTGCGCGTCAGCGAAACAGAGGCGTTCTCCAGGGGGATCGACAGTGCCATTCCCAGTTCCATACCATCACCTCCCGACCGATTACCATCCCATGCCCTACACAACCCTTGACAAACAGTTTCCTAGGCATTAATGGGGAATGCTTCCCCCCATCAGCTGGTGATCGTCACGTCGCGCAGCAGGAAGTAGCCGACCGAATCCGCCTGCATGTAGAGGTGGAACTTGTCGGCCTTCGACTGGGCCGTTCTGTCCGCGGTGACGATGGTGACCACCACGTAGTTCTTGGCCGGGCTGGTCCTGATCTTGCCGTACTCGAAGGTGCGCAGGGCCATGTCCCTGCGGATGTTGACGGCGTCGGTGGTGAGCTTGGTGATGCGGGTGGCCGCGTTCCTGGCCGCCTTGTCCGACGGGAACTCCAGCATGACCTGCACCGCCTTGAGGTGGCCGCGGTAGGCGGAGTAGGCGACCTGGATGGCGCGGCGGCAGTCGTTCTTGGCCAGGAGGCCCTGGGCGTCCACGGGCTCGCAGGTCTCGTAGGTCCAGCCGCCGACCTTGTTCGCGTCGAACTTCACGCCCGACAGGTTGAACTTCCAGTCGTCGAACTCGGTGTGGGCGATCGGTGAGCCGGGCTGGGCGGCCGAGCTGGATGACGTACTGGGAGACGTGCTGGGAGACGTGCTGGGGGACGGCTCTTCTGCGGGGTCCGGCGGCTTGTCCGTCGCCTTCGTCTTGGGGTTGTCGCCGGCCTCCGCCTCGGCCGGTTCGTCCGAGGGTGGGGGCGCTTCGGCAGGGGCTGATGTGCCGCTGCCGTCCGGGAGGGCCGCGGGCGTGCTGCCCGAGGCTTTGAGGTAGGAGACGGCGCCGACCGTACCGCCGCCCAGGAGGACGACGCCCAGGGCGGCCGAGAGGGCGATGATCATGGTTTTGCCGCGCTTCGGCGGGCGGTCGAAGGGGCCGGCGGTCAGGTCGTAGGGCTCCTGGGGCGGCTGCTGACCATAGGGACCGTAGGGGGTCTGGCGTCCGTAGGGGTCACCGTAGGATCCGTACGGGTCCTGGTCGCCGTAGGGGGCGGGGCGGCTGTATAAGCCCTGGTCGCCATGCGGGTCAGGGTGGCCGTACAGGTCCTGGCCGTACGCGTCCTGGGGGCCGTACGCGTCTTGGCCGTACGGGTCCTGAGAGACGTATGGGTCCGGCGCGTAAGGGTGGTCGTCCGGGGGGCCGGGCTGGCTGTGGCGGCCCGGTGGTGCGCCGCCGAAGCCGGGTGGCGGGCTGCCCTGCCGCGGGTGCGGCCCGCTCTCCCTGCGGCCTGGGCTCCGCACGCGTTCCCCGGCGAGCGGTCCATGACTGGGCCACTGGCTCTCCGGCTCGGGGTCCGGCTGGGGCTGGGATGCCGGGGCCGGGCGGCTCCGGGGCGTGGGGCCTGGCTGCTCGTACGGGGCGCGGCCGTAGTCCCGCCATCCCTGCTTAGGCTTCCCATGCGTGTACGGACCGAACGGGTCCGGCGCTGAAGGGTGAGTCATTGCCCCATTGTGTGGCGACATTTCGACGTTTCCCCCGGTCCACGGCCATATGGCATGAGAGTGAACCGGCCCCGCGCACCGCCACGTACTAGAGCAAAGGCTTCAGTACCGGCGGACGGCCGCCGCGGCGTCGTTGCCGCGGCGGCCGCGCCGCCCGGTCAGCACTCCGGCCGCGACGTCGTCGAGCACGGGCGTCCTCCTCCCCTCCCATGGAGGACGGTTCCGTGCTCGCCGCGCGTCGTGGCCGGAGGCCGTTCGAGGGGCTCACTTCGACAGGTAGAGGGTCTTCCAGGTGCCGGCGTACAGGCAGGTGAGTGACGGCTTCTTGGCCTTCGGCTCGGAGCAGACCTTGAGCTCGACCTGGTAGACGTCGCGGTAGCGGAGCGAGAAGTGCTTCGGGCTGCCGTAGCTGCAGTCGCGGACCCACCGCTCCCGGAAGGGCAGCTCGTTGCCCGAGCGGTACGTGATGCGGAGGACGGCCCAGCCGCACGAGGAGCGGCGGGTGTTGTCGTAGACCTTGCCGGTGATGCGGACGGAGTCGGCCGTGGGCAGGTCGGCGTGGTCCTCGCCGGTGGCGGTCAGGGTGCCCCACGCCTTTGCGGCGCGCCTGGGCGCGTAGTACGTGCCCCACGACTTGGCGGGGGCGGCGAGCTCGGTCGTCTCGGCGGGGGTGGTGGCGGCGTGGGCGGCGGGGGCGAGGGCGGCCGCGGTGGCGACGGTGGCGAGGGTGGCGGCGGCTAAGGCGAGCGTACGGGGGAGCGTCATCGGGGCCGTCCTTTTTGCTGTGCTGTTCAGCGGATGGCCTTACTGTGCGATGGAGTGATTTCAAGTGGCTTGCCGGAAGTGTCGTCCGATTTCAGGTGGCTTGCCACGCCTCTTGCAGATCGCTTGACGGCTCCCGCGGCGGCGGGTTCCGGTCATGCGGGACCCGGCGATTTGGGCCCGGCGGGGTCGATGCACTATGACACTAGGAAGCGGGCTGTCACCGCGACTGATCGGGGGATCACGCGCATTGCCCGGCCGGCGGGGGGGTTCCGGCACCGACATGACGACTTTGATGGGGAATGTGACGTGAGCAGTCCACGCCAGGACGAGCCGGAGACAGGAACACACGCCGTCGATGCGGCCGCGGTCGATGCGGCTGCGGTCGATGCGGCGGCTGCGCGGCTGGCCGGCATCGTGGCGACGACGCCGCTGGAGCGCAGCCCGCGCCTGTCCGAGGTGACCGGCGCCGAGATCTGGCTCAAGCGGGAAGACCTGCAGACCGTGCGCTCCTACAAGGTGCGCGGCGCGTTCAACCTCATCGCGCAGCTCGGCGACGCGGCGCGGGCGGCCGGGGTGGTGGCCGCGAGCGCGGGCAACCACGCCCAGGGCGTCGCGTACGCGTGCTCCGCGCTCGGCGTGCGCGGCCGGGTCTACCTGCCGCGCATGACACCCAGGCAGAAGCGCGACCGCATCGCCGCGCTGGGCGGCGAGATGATCGAGATCGTGCTGGGCGGCGAGACGTACGACGAGGCGTCCGCCGCCGCGAAGGCCGACGCGCAGGCGACCGGCGCGACGCTGGTGCCGGCGTTCGACGACGTCAGGACGATCGCCGGGCAGGGCACGGTGCTGCGCGAGGCGGTCGAGCAGCTCGGCCGGGCGCCCGACGTGGTCGTGGTGCCGGTGGGCGGCGGCGGGCTGCTGGCCGGTTCGCTGGCCTGGCTGCGCGAGCGGCATCCCGGCACCCGCGTCATCGGCGTCGAGCCGGCCGGGGCCGCCTGCGTGGCCGCCGCCGTGTCCGCCGGTGGGCCGGTCACACTGGACGCGATCGACACCTTCGTCGACGGCGCCGCCGTACGCCGGGCGGGCGACGTCACGTACCCGCTGATCGCGGGCTCCGGCGTGGACCTGGTGGCCGTCCCCGAGGGCCAGGTGTGCAGCGAGATGCTCGCGCTCTACCAGATCGACGGCATCATCGCCGAGCCGGCGGGCGCGCTCGCCACCGCCGTGCTGCGCTCCCCCGCCGTGACCGGCATCCCGGCCGGCGCCACCGTGGTGTGCGTGCTGTCCGGCGGCAACAACGACGTCAGCCGCTACGCCGAGGTCGTCGAGCGCGCCCTGGTCCACGAGGAGCGCAAGCACTACTTCCTGGTGGAGTTCCCGCAGGAGCCCGGCGCGCTGCGCCGCTTCCTCGACGAGGTGCTCGGCCCCAACGACGACATCACCCTGTTCGAGTACGTCAAGCGCAACAACCGCGAGACCGGCCCCGCGCTGGTCGGCATCGAGCTGTCCAGCCCCGACGACCTGCCCGCGCTGCTCAAGCGCATGGAGGCCGCCCCGCACCGCATCGAGCAGATCGACCCGTCGAGCCCGCTCTTCCGCTTCGTCACCTGACCATTGATCGGAGCGGTTCCGGGCAGACACGTGGTGACGGGGGGCGAGGGCAGTGGCAGACGGCGCGGGGGACGATCTCGAACGTGCGGCGGCGGTGTTCGCGGAGGTGCGGCCGCGCCTGTTCGGCATCGCGTACCGGATGCTGGCCAGCGTCACCGAGGCCGAGGACCTCGTGCAGGACGTGTGGATGCGCTGGCAGGAATACGACAGGGCGACGGTGGAGAACCCGCCCGCGTTCCTCGCGACGATCACCACCCGCCTGGCGATCAACGCCGCCCAGTCCGCGCGCGCCCGCCGCGAGACCTACGTCGGGCCGTGGCTGCCCGAGCCGGTGGACACCAGCGCCGACCCGCATCTCGGGGCCGAGCGGGGTGAGGCGCTGGAGTTCGCGGTGCTGCTGCTCCTCGAACGGCTCTCCCCCACCGAACGCGCCGCGTACGTGCTGCGCGAGGCGTTCGACTACCCCTACCGGCAGATCGCGGAGATCGTCCGGCTGAAGGAGCCCGCGGTGCGGCAGCTCGTCAGCAGGGCGCGCAAGCGGCTGCGCGTCGAGCGGCGCACGCCGGTGCCTCGCGACGCGCAGCGCAAGCTGCTGGCCGCCTTCGTCAGCGCGGCCCGCTCCGGCGACCTGGCCGCGCTGGAGGAGCTGTTCGCCGCCGACGTGGTCAGCTACTCCGACGGCGGCGGCGCGGTGCGGGCGTCCAAGTTCCCCGTGGTGGGGCCGCTGCGGGTGGCCAGATACCACCGGGCGTTCGCGAGCCGCTTCTGGGCGGGCGCCGAGGTGGTGTGGGCGAGCGCGAACGGGCAGACGTCCGCGCTGCTGGTCCGCGACGGCGAGGTGTTCACCATCCTGACGATCAATGCCACCGAGACGGGCATCGACCGGATCTACTGGACGATGAACCCCGCCAAGATCGCCGCCTACACCCGCTAGCCGGTGGCGCGGTCGAGGTATTCGAGCAGGTGATGGTACGTCTTGCCGGTGGCGCGGGTCAGGCCCAGCTCGCACGTCCTGTTGACGGAGGCGTGCGCCCTGCTGCCCGAGGCGATGACGGCGGCGGCCTCCGCGCGGGTGGCCGAGGCGGTCAGCTCGGGGTGCAGCAGGCCGCGGTCGCCGGCGAAGGCGCAGCACTGCCAGTCGTCCGGCACGACCACCTTCTCGGCGATCGCCTCGGCCAGCCGCGTGATGGCGGGGTCGAGGCCGAGGCGGGCGGATGAGCAGGTGGGGTGCAGGGCCAGGGACGGCATGCGGCGCTTGACGGTCAGGCGGGGCAGGAGGTGCTCTGCGGTGTAGGCGACCGCGTCCATCACCTCGACGCCGGGCAGCAGGTGGCGGAAGCCTTCGGTGCAGGAGGCGGCGTCGCTGACCACCGGGACGCCGCTGGTGTTCTCGATGCGGCCGAGGACCGTACGGACCTGGCCGGCCATCGTGGCGTGGCCGTCGGCGTACCCCTTGGACGACCACGGCGTGCCGCAGCACAGGCTCGCGATGCCCTCGGGCACGAGCAGCTCGACCCCGGCGCGCTCGGCGAGCCGCTGGAAGGCGGTCATGACGCCGGGACCGCCCGCGGCGGGTGCGAACATCGTGTTGAGACAGGACGGCAGGTAGACGGCGGCGGGCCGGTGCGCGGGGCGCGGCTTGCGGCGGTCCCCGCCCTTGGGCAGGTCGCGCGACCACTGCGGGACCGCGTCGGCTCCGGCCACGTTGCGGGCGGCGCGGGAGGCCGCCTCGGGCAGCGGGGCCGGGGTGGCGGCGGCGGTGTCGAGCGCGAGGTTCATGGCCTGGGTGACGCCGTCCCAGTGGCGGGCGGCCGACGTCCAGCCCTTGCGGGCCAGGCGGCCGTGGCGCTCGGCGCGCAGCCGCTTGGTGAGGTCGCCGGTGTTGATGAGGACGGGGCAGGCGGTGGCGCACATGCCGTCCACAGCGCAGGTGTCGACGGCGTCGTAGCCGTAGTCGGACTCCAGCTCCGCGACCAGCGCGTGGTCGCCGGCCGCGCGGGCGGCGGCCAGCTCGCGGCGCAGCACGATGCGCTGGCGGGGCGTGGTGGTCAGGTCGCGGCTGGGGCAGACCGGCTCGCAGTAGCCGCACTCGACGCAGCGGTCGACCTCGGGCTCGACGGTGACGACCTGCTTGAGGTCGCGCAGGTGGGCGTCGTCGTCATCGGTGAGGACGACGCCGGCGTTGAGCGTGCCCGCCGGGTCGCACAGGCGCTTGACCTCGCGCATCACCTCGTACAGCTCGTCGCCGTACTGGCGGCGGACGAACGGGGCCATGACGCGGCCGGTGCCGTGCTCGGCCTTGAGCGTGCCTCCTCTGCCGAGCACCGCGGCCACCATGTCCTCGGTGAAGGCGGCGTAGCGGTCGAGGTCGGTGCCGAACCGCTCGTTGATCATGAAGTGCAGGTTGCCGTCCTTGGCGTGGCCGAAGATGACGCTGCGCTCGTAGCGGTGGGCGGTGAACAGGCCGGTGAGGTCGTCGCACAGGTCGGCCAGGGCGGGCACGGGCACGGCGACGTCTTCGAGCAGCGCGGTGGTGCCGCTGGGGCGGGCGCCGGCGACGGCGGCGTACAGGCCCTTGCGGATGTGCCAGAGCCCGGCGCGGCCACCCGCCTCGCGGCTGAGCCTGGCCGGCGCGGCGAGATGAAGGCCGGCGAACGCGCGCTCTGCGGCCCGCTCGCGCTCGGCGAGCAGGTCCGCCTCGGACTCCTGCCACTCGACGAGCAGCGCGGCGTGCGCCTGGACGTCGAGCGTGCGCAGCACGTCGTCGGCCTTGGGGTCGGTCTGGGCGACACGCAGCGACTCGGCGTCGAGCAGCTCGACGGCGGCGGGCCCGGCCTCGACCAGCGCGGGCATGGCGGCCATGGCCGCGTGCAGGGTGGGGAAGACGAGCAGGCCGGTCGCGGCCAGCCGGTGCGCGGGCACCGTACGGAAGACCGCCTCGGCGACGAACCCGAGCGTGCCCTCGCTGCCGATGACCAGGTGGGCGAGGATCTGGGCGGGCGTGTCGTGGTCGAGGAAGCTGTTGAGCCCGTAGCCCATGGTGTTCTTCAGCGCGAACTGGGCCTGGATGCGGCGGACCGACTCGGGGTTGCCGCGCACCCGCTCGCGCAGCCGGTCGAGGCCCTCGGCGAGCGCGGGTTCGAGCGCGCGCAGCCGGTCGTCGGCGTCGGGCGCGCCGGTGTCGATGACGGTGCCGCTGGGCAGCACGAGCGTCATGGACTCCAGCGTCCGGTACGTGTTGGCGTGGGTGCCGCAGGTCATGCCGCTAGAGTTGTTGGCGACGACGCCGCCGATCGTGCACGCCGACTCGCTGGCCGGGTCGGGGCCGAGCTTGCGGCCGTAGGGGGCGAGGCGGGCGTTGACCTGCCGGAGCACGGCGCCGGGCTGGACGCGTACGCGGGCGCCGTCGTCGAGCACCTCGATGCCGCGGAAGTGGCGCCGGGTGTCGACCAGCAACTGGCCGCTGACGGCCTGCCCGCTGAGGCTGGTGCCGCCGGAGCGGAAGGTGAGCGGCAGCCCGGCCCGCAGCAGCGCGGCGACCTGCGCGGCGTCCTGCGGCACGAGGACGGCCTGCGGGGTGAGCAGGTAGTGGGAGGCGTCGTGGGCCAGGCCGAGCCGGTCGCTCGCCCTCGTCCGGGCGATCCCCGGCACGGCGGTCTCCACCGCGGCCAGGAGTGCGGGGTCCGGCTGGTCGATCACGATGAGTGCTTCCTTAGCGTCGGGGGTCGATGTGGATTTTGGGTCCTGGGCCGGCGGGACGGTGCCCGGCCAGCGCCTCGGCGGTCTCGGCGAGCCCGATCGTGGCGGCGACCAGCGGGCGGGCGTCCACCGAGCCGTCGGCGTAGGCCGCGGCCGCCCCGTCGAGTCCGGCTGAACCGCCGAGGATACCGACTGCCGTCACCTCCCTTAGTACCAGGTCACGGGTGTCGAGCGTGGACGGGGTCGGCGCGAGGCCGATGTAGACGACGCGGCCGGCGGGTTCGACGAGGTCGAGGGCGAGCGCGGGTAAGCCGGGGTCGGTGGCGGCGTCGATGACGGCGTGCCACGGCAGATCGGGCAGCCCGGGCCGGACCCAGGCGGCGAAGCCGAGCCGGGCGGCCAGGCGCAGCTGGTCGGGGTCGCGGCCGAGCAGGTGGGTCTCGACGCCCTGGGCGCGCGCGAACAGCGCGGCGAGCAGGCCGATGGTGCCGGTGCCGAGCACGAGCAGCCGATCGCCCGGCCCGAGCGCGGCGGCGCGGACGGCGCGCAGTGCGTTGCCGCCCGGCTCGACCAGCGCTCCGAGCGCCGGGTCGAGGCCGTCGGGCAGGGCGCGCAGCGCGGCGGCGGGCACCGGCAGCTGCTCGGCGAGCGCGCCTGGCCGGCCCCTGCTGATGCCGATCTCGGCCAGGTCGGCGCACACGTGGTGGCGGCCCGACCGGCAGCGGGCGCAGTGGCCGCAGCCAAGCATGGTGTCGCCGGTGACGCGGCGGCCGAGCCAGGCGGGGTCCACGCCGTCGCCGACCGCGCTGACCCGGCCGCACCACTCGTGTCCCGGCCGCAGCGGATACCAGGAGCGCCCGGTGCTCAGGTAGCTCATGTGGCCGGTGAACAGCTCCACGTCGGTGCCGCACACGCCGGCCCGCTCGACGTCCACCACGACCTCGCCCGGCGCGGCGCGCGGCGGCTCGACCTCCTGGACCTCGGCCTCACCGGGCCCGGTGAGCACCAGGGCGCGCATCTAGCGGGGTCCGACGACGGTCTGCCGCTGGCTGCCGAGGCCGTCGATGCCCAGCTCCATGACGTCGCCGGGCTGGAGCCAGATCTGCGGGTCATGGCCCATGCCGACGCCGGGCGGGGTGCCCGTGTCGATGAGGTCGCCCGGCTCCAGGACCATGAACTGGCTCAGGTGGTGCACGATCACGTACGGGTCGAAGATCATGGTCTTGGTGGTGCCGGTCTGGCGGCGCACGCCGTTGACGTTCAGCCACATGCCGAGGTCCCGAACGTCGGGGACCTCGTCGGGCGTCACCAGCCACGGCCCGGCCGGGTTGAACGTCTCGGCCGACTTGCCCTTGCTCCACTGCCCGCCGCGCTCCATCTGGAAGGCGCGCTCGCTGACGTCGTTGACCACACAGTAGCCGGCGATCGCGTCGCGAGCCTCCTCGACCGAGTCGAGGTAGGAGGTGCGGCGGCCGATGACGATGCCGAGCTCCACCTCCCAGTCGGTCTTGGTGGCGCCGCGCGGGATGCGCACGTCGTCGTAGGGGCCGACCAGCGTGTTCGGCGACTTGGTGAACAGGATCGGCTCGTCCGGCACCGCCTGGCCGGTCTCGGCGGCGTGGTCGCTGTAGTTGAGCCCGATGCACAGGATCTGATGGGGGCGGGCGATGGGCGCTCCGACGCGCTCGCCGGCGAACTCGCGGACGTCGCCGCGCGCGACCCGCTCAGCCAGCAGGGCGGGGCCGCCGGCGGCGAAGAAGCGCTCGTCGAAGTCGGGGGTGACGTCGGAGACGTCGATGTAGTGGGTGTCGTCGACGCGGACGACGGGCCTCTCGGCGCCGGGGGCTCCGATGCGCATGAGGTACAAGGCGGTCTCTCTCCAGGTCTCGGCTGACGACGGCGGTGCGACGGCCCGGCTCGCCCGGTGACCGGCGCGGCGTGTCACGCCCGATGCCCGGTATGCGGTCGATTTCCGTTTCACCGATCTTCTTTCCCATTATGAGAGGATGATGTCCCGCAGTAGCCAGTGGTACGACGGCACCGACCGCAACGCCTACATCCATCGCGCCTGGATGCGGCGCGGGGTGCCGTCCGACGCCTTCGACGGCCGTCCGCACATCGCGATCGCGAACACCGCCTCCGACCTCACCCCCTGCAACATGCATCTCAACGAGGTCGCCGAGCAGGTCAAGCACGGCATCTGGGAGGCGGGCGGCGTCCCGCACAACCTGCCCGTCGTCTCGCTGGGCGAGACGAACGTGCGGCCGACCGCGATGCTCTGGCGCAACATGGCCGCGATGGCGGCGGAGGAACTGCTGCGGGCCAACCCGATCGACGGCGTGGTGCTGCTGGGCGGCTGCGACAAGACGATCCCGGCGCTGCTCATGGCGGCCGCGTCGGTGGACCTGCCCGCCGTCGTGGTGCCGGGCGGGCCGATGCTGACCGGGACGTTCCGCGGCGCGCCGCTCGGGTGCGGGACCGACGTGTGGCGGCTGAGCGAGGAGGTCCGCGCGGGCACCCTCACCGAGGGCGACTTCCTGCGCTCGGAGTCGTCGATGATCCGCAGCAAGGGCCACTGCAACACGATGGGCACGGCTTCCACGATGGGCCTGCTGGCCGAGGTGCTCGGCATGACGCTGCCCGGCCTGGCCGGGACGCCGGCGCCCGACAGCCGGCTGCTCGAAGGCGCGCACGCGACCGGTCGGCTGATCGTGGACATGATCGCCGCCGACCGCCAGCCGTCCGCCGTCATGACGCGGGGCTCGTTCCTGAACGCGATCGTCGCGCTGGCCGCGCTCGGCGGCTCCACCAACGCCGTCGTGCACCTGCTGGCCATCGCCGGGCGGCTCGGGGTGGAGCTGACCCAGGACGACTTCGACCGCACGGGGGCGGGCGTGCCGCTCCTGGTGGACCTGCAGCCGGCCGGCCGCCACCTGATGGACGACCTGCACCGCGCGGGCGGCCTGCACGCCGTGCTGCACCAGGTGCGCGACCTGCTCGACCCCGAGGCGATCACCGTGACGGGGCGCCCCCTGGTGGACCACCTGGAGGACGTGACGATCCACGACCCCGAGGTGATCCGCACCAGGGAGCACCCGTTGCAGGAGGACGCGGGCATCGCCGTCCTGTACGGCGACCTGGCGCCCGGCGGAGCCGTCATCAAGCCCGCCGCCGCCTCGCCCCACCTGCTCAAGCACCGCGGCCCGGCCGTGGTGTTCGACTCGATCGAGGACCTGCACGCCCGTCTGGACGACCCCGGCCTCGACGTCACCGCCGACTCGGTGCTGATCCTGCGCGGCTGCGGCCCCAAGGGGTATCCCGGCATGCCGGAGGTGTCGAACCTGCCGCTGCCGCCCAAGCTGCTCGCCCAGGGCGTGCGGGACATGGTGCGCATCTGCGACGGGCGGATGAGCGGCACCGCGTACGGGACGGTCGTGCTGCACGTGACCCCCGAGGCCGCGGCGGGCGGGCCGCTCGCCAAGGTGCGCACCGGTGACATGATCGTCCTCGACGTGCCGAACCGCCATCTCGACGTGGAGCTCCCGCCCGGCGAACTGGCCGCGCGTGAGCCGTCGGAGGCGATGACGCAGGCCCTCGCGCGCCCGCCGCGCGGCTGGCAGCGCCTCTACGTCGAGACGGTCCAGCAGGCGAATACGGGCGCCGACCTCGACTTCCTGGTCGGCGGCAGCGGCGCCGAGGTGGCCCGCGAGTCGCACTGACGCGATCCGGCGCCGCCGCCCGGGTCCCGCGGAGGCGGGCCGGCCGGCGCCGAGCGTGCCGCGCGGGCGCGGGCCGGGGTCAGCCGTTGAGCGCCGGGGCGAGCCGGCGCCACTGCTCGCGCGGGAAGCCCTTCGGGTCGTCGATGAGCACCTGCACGCACACGTGGTCCGCCCCGGCGGCGCGGTGCTCGTCCACCCGGCGCTTGACGGCCTCCTCGTCGCCCCAGGCGATGAGCGCGTCGAACAGCCGGTCGCTGACCGTCTCCAGGTCCTCCTCGGTGAAGCCGAGCCGCAGCAGGTTGTTGGCGTAGTTGGGCAGCGACAGGTAGCCGCGCAGCCAGTCGGCACCGATCGCGCGTGCCTCGTCGCGGCCCGAGCACAGGATCGCGGTCTGCTCGGGCAGTACGAGCGGCCCCGCGCCGAGCGCCTCGCGGGCCTGGCGGGTGTGATCGACGGTGACGAGGTACGGGTGCGCGCCCCGCGAGCGCTCCTTGGCCAGCTCCAGCATCTTGGGGCCGAGCGCGGCGAGCACCCGGTCGCCGGGGAGCACGGGCTGCTCGGCCGCGTCGAGCCCGTCGAGGAAGGCCGACATGGCCGCGAGCGGCCGGCGGTAGCGGCCGGGCTCGGCGGAGTCGATGAGCGGGGCATGGCTGACCCCGATGCCGAGCAGGATCCGGTCGCCGTGGGCCGCGGTCAGCGACGCGTACGAGGCGGCGGTCTCCTCGGGGGTGTGCATCCACAGGTTCAAGATCCCCGTGGCGACCGTCGCCCGCTTGGTCGCCGACAGCAGCCGCTCGACCGCGTCGAACACCGGCCCTCCGACGTCGGGGATCCACAAGGCGGTGTAGCCCAGTTCCTCCAGTTCTGCGGCGGCCTCCGCGGCCTCGCCCGGGTCTCCGTGTCTGAGTTGCGTGCTCCAGATGCCCACGCCGGCAAGATTCTTCACGTTCTTCGTGATACCACGCCGGTGCGCCGTGATCGGAGTGCGCCGCGCCACTTACCGGGCGGCCGCGACGACGTACCGGGTGGTGGCCCAGGCCGCGTACAGCAGGGGCGAGACCAGCAGGAGCAGGCCGGCCACAGGCTTGACCAGGACGACCGCGACGGCGAGGCCGAGCACGACGAGGCCGGCCGCCGCGAGGTACCAGCGGCGGGCGATGAGGAACAGGCAGGGCAGCACCAGGGCGCGCAGCCGGACACCCGGTTCGCCGGCGAACGTCAGCAGCGCGAACGCCACCGCCGCCACCAGCGCCGCCGCCGTGCAGAAGAACGGCACCAGGGCTGGGCCGAAGGAGGTGCCCCCCACGGCGACCGCGTCCACGGCGAGCACGGCCACGGCCGTCACCGCCGCCGCCCACACGGCGAGGGCGCGCCGCCACCCGCGCCGGTAGCCGTCCCGGAACGCGCGCAGCACGCCGGTGTCGCCCTCGCCGAGCGCCTCGAAGCAGCCGAACGCGCCCGCCAGCGCCGGCCCGCACAGCAGCGACAGCACCGCGAAGAACGGCCACGACGCCAGCGGATCGCGGACGACGGCCAGCGCGAGCAGCAGCGGCGCGCAGGAGAGGGCCAGCAGCACGTTCGTCATGAGGCCGACGTAGACGGTCGAGAACACCTTCTCGTACGTCTCCTGCCGGGCGGGCCGCAGCAGCCGCCGCGCGACGCCGCCTTCGGAGACGTTCCCCGGCGCGCTCATCCCTTGAGCCCGCTCGTCGCGATGCCGCGGATGAAGTACCGCTGGCCGAACAGGAAGATCACCAGGACGGGCAGCACCGACAACACCGACCCCGTCATGATCATCGCGTACTCGGCCTCGTACTGGCCGACGAAGGAGCGCAGGCCGAGCTGCACGGTCCACAGCTCGTTGCTGGTCAGGTAGATGAACGGGCCCATGTAGTCGTTCCAGGTGTTGACGAACGTGAGCAGCGCGAGGCTGGCCAGCGCCGGTTTCGACAGGGGCAGCATGATGCGGCGGTAGATGCCGTACTCGCTGAGCCCGTCGATGCGGGCCGCCTCGCACAAGTCATCGGGGATCGACATGTAGTACTGCCGCATGAGGAACACGCCGAACGCGCCGAACGCCTGGAGCAGGATGATCGACCAGTAGGTGTCGGTCAGCTCGGCGCGCTGCATCATGATGTACTGCGGCACCATGTACGCCTGCCACGGCACCGCGATGGTCGCGATGTAGGCGAGGAACAACCCGTCCCTGCCGGGGAAGCGCACCTTCGAGAAGCCGTACGCGGCGAAGCTGCCGGTCAGCACCTGCAGCGCGGTGATCGTGAGGGACAGGAACGCCGAGTTGCCAAGGTAGGTGAGCAGCGGGATGCGGTCCCAGATCTCCACGAAGTTCGACCAGCGCAGCTCCTCGGGGATCCACTGGACGGGCACCGTGAAGACCTGGTTGTCGCGTTTCAGCGACGACGACACCATCCACGCGAACGGCACCAGCACCAGCGCGGCGATCACGGTGAGGCCGGCGTAGGCGGGGACGGTGCGGAGCAGCCGCCGGCCGCGGCTGCTTCCCGCGGCCTCTGGCAGCGCGGTCATGTCACGCTCCTGCGCTCGTTGATGCGGAACTGGACGACGGTCACCGTGAGCACGATGAGGAACAGCACCAGCGCGATGGCCGAGGAGTAGCCGAACTGGCCCTCCCTGATGCCCTCGCGGTAGACGAGCTGGGCCAGCACGAGCGTGCTGCGGCCAGGACCGCCGTCGGTCATGACCACGATCAGGTCGAGCACCTTGAAGCTCTGGATCGTCAGCATGACCAGGACGAAGAAGGTGGTGGGCCGCAGGCACGGCAGCGTGACGCTCCAGAACCGCTGCCAGGCGCCGGCGCCGTCCACGGTGGCGGCCTCGTAGTACTCGCGCGGGATGGTCTGCAGGCCGGCGAGGTAGAGCACCATGTAGTAGCCCATGTCCCGCCACACGCTGGTGATGATGACGGCGGGCATCGCCCAGTCGGTGCTGGCCACCCAGCGGGGCGGCTCGCTGACGCCGAGCACCTCCAGGAACTGGTTGACCGGCCCTGAGGTGGGGTTGAACAGCATGTTCCACACGACCGCGACGGCGACCAGCGAGGTGACGTACGGGAAGAACGCGGCGGTGCGGAAGAACTGCACGCCGCGCAGCTTGCGGTTGAGCGCGATGGCCAGGCCCAGGGCGACGGCGAGGGTCAGCGGGATGTGCCCGGCGGCGTAGAAGAGCGTGTTGCGCAGCGCGACGTGGAAGTTCTCATCGCGCAGCAGCCGCTCGAAGTTCTCCAGCCCGACCCACTCGGGGGTGCTGTAGGAATCCCAGTCGAGGAACGCCAGCGCGAACGCCGCCGTCATGGGCACGAGCGTGAACAGCGCGAAGCCGATGAAGTTCGGCAGGATGAAGCTCCAGCCGACGAGGATGTCGCGCCAGGCGCGCCGGCGGGACGGTGCGGCCGGCAGCGGCCGCGTCGTTGCCTGTGTCATGGTGTCCTTCGGAACTCTCCGTGAGACGCCGGGAGCCCGGACGGCGGCCCGGGCCCGCGACCGCCCTAGTTGAGCACTTCGCTCTTGACGCGCTCGTTCATCGTGCGGATGCCGTCGGCCACCGACTTGTCGTTGACCATGATCAGCTCGTGCTCCTCGTTGAGGATCGTGTCGATGTCGGAGCTGTTCTCGCTGACCGGCATCTCCAGCGTCACCTTGTCGGGGACGAACGCCTTCTTCGACAGCTCGTCCTCCGGCATGCCCTCGAGCCCGAAGTACGCCTCGGTGATCTCGGGCGTCTGCAGCGCCGGCACCACGCCGACCTTCGTGATCGCCTCGGCCCCCGCCTTGCTCGCGGCGAACTCGACGAACTTCCTGGCCGCGTCGGCGTGCTCCGAGCGCTTGTTGACGGCGAACGCGGTCGGCGAGCCGAACGTGGTGACGCCGGTCGTTCCGGGACGCTGCGGCATGGGGGCGAGCCCCCACTCGACGTCGGTCGCGCCCTTCGCCTTGGCCTCCAGGATGCCGGAGATGTACCAGGTGCCCATGGGCATCAGCGCGGTCTTGCCGCTCTCGAACTGGCTGCGGTAGTCGGCCTGCTGGGACTTGGCGGTGCCGAAGTCGAGCACGGCGCCGGCGTCCTGGAGCCCCTTGGCCACGTTGTACTGGTCGGTGAAGAAGGTGTAGTCGCCGCTGAGCTGGTCGCCGCCGGTCTGCGCGGCGGAGATGGCCTGCACGACCGAGCGCCAGGTGTGGTGGTAGGCGCCGTACACCTTGTCGCCGCCCTCGCCCTGCGTCAGCTCCTTGGCGAGCTTGGTGTAGTCGTCCCAGGTCAGCGGGTCGGGCAGCTTGGCGCCCGCCTTGTCGAGCAGCGTCTTGTTGTAGTAGAGCAGCCAGAAGTCCTGCCGGTACGGCAGCGCGTAGTACTTCCCGCTGACGTCGAAGGCGTCCAGGCCGGCCAGCTTGCTCGTGTCGGTCGACTTGACCAGGTCCGTGAGCTCCAGCAGCTGGTTGCGGCTGGAGTAGCGGGAGTAGTCGATGACGTTCTTCATCGTGATCACGTCGGTCTTGTCACCGCCCGCCAGCATGGTGGTGACCTTATCCGGATAGTCGTCGGCGAGGATGTCGACCGGCTTGATGGTGATGTTCGGGTTGGCCTGCTGGAAGGCGTCGAAGAGCGCCTTGAACTCGGGCGTCTTGGCCAGGTTCCACACCGTGACGCTCAGCGTGATCTTGCCGTTGGGGTCGGCCGGCTCCGGGTCGCCCGAGCCGCAGGCCGCGAGGGCGAGCGAGAGCGCTCCTGCCAGGGCCAGGCCCTTGACCGCCTGCCGCCGCGCCCCGCCCTTGCCTGACGTGATCATTGATCCGGTCTCCTCTCCGTCGCTGGGGGGTTGGTCAGGCGCTGACGGCGAACTCGTCCGGCGTGACGGCCGTGCGCAGCGGCAGGCCGGCCAGGTGGCGTTCGAGTTCGTCGAGAGCGCTGTCGCTCATGCGCCGGGTCTCGCTGCCCAGCGAGCCGGCGATGTGGGGGGTGATCATGACGTTGGGCAGCTCGTACAGCACCGACTCGGCCGGGAGGGGTTCGGGGTCGGTGACGTCGAGGATGGCGTCGAGCCGCCCTGCGGCGCACTCGCGCTCCAGCGCGGCGGTGTCGAGCACGGCGCCGCGCGCGGTGTTGATGACGGTGGCGCCGTCGGGCAGCATGGCCAGCTCGGCCGCGCCGATGAGGTGCCGGGTGGCGGGCAGCGACGGGACGTGCAGGGTGAGCACGTGGCTGCGGCGCAGCAGCTCGGGCAGCGCGACCAGGCGGCCGCCCGCCGCGCTCACCTCCTCCTCCGCCGCGTACGGGTCGGCGACCAGCACGTCCATGTCCAGGCCGCGCAGGCTCCGCGCGACCCGGCGGCCCACCCGGGAGAAGCCGACGACGCCGACCGTGCGGCCCCTGTTGCTCAGCTCGCCGCGCCGGGAGGCGTAGGACCAGTCGTCGCGGTGCTCGCGCGCGTCCTGGGCGAGGAACGGGGCCTTCTTGCCGGCGAAGATGACGGCGGCGAGGGTGAACTCGGCGACCGGGATGGCGTTGGCGTCGGCGGCGCTGGTGACCACGATGCCCCGGCGCCACACCTCCTCGGTGACGAACGGGCGCACGGTGCCGGCGCAGTGGAAGACGGCCCGCAGGCGGGGCGCGTCGGCCAGCCGCTCGGTGGTCAGCGGCGGGCAGCCCCACGAGGTCAGCAGCACCTCGCTCTCGCGCAGGCGGCGCCGCGCCGAGGGGGTGTCCAGGTCGTCGGTGCAGATCGGGTCTCCCAGCTCGGCCAGGCCGCGCAGCCGGTGCAGCTGCCGCTGCCCGAACTGCAGGCGGTACGTGGCCGGGTCCATGACCAGCAGGGCGTGGGGCCGCGTCATAGGGACGCGCCCGTGTGCCCGTTCGGTCGGCCGGCGACGCGGGATCTGCTGTTCAACCTGATGCTCCTCGCGGTGTGGGGGTTCGGGGTCTCGGCGCGTGGCGGCATGACGGCACGGCCAAGAGGAGGACGCCTGGAAGTTCCGATCGGCAAACGATCAGCTTTGTTCATCTGTGATCGGCTGGCGTTGCCTTGGAGTTAAGCGTGACCGCAGCGAGCTCGTCAAGGGGCAATCCAATCGCTCTGATCAGCAACGCTCGTGTCAGATCACAACTGCTCAACAAAGCGGGCGGATGCGCCGGTGACGGCTTGACGGGCCCTGGCGGCGCTGTAACCATCGCGTGAATCCATGGTTACGTAAACATCCCCCCGGCAGGAAGGGACTCGTGAATGGCGCCCCTGAACGACCCGCGGCTGTCACCGTTCACCGGGTGGACGCGCGCGCACTGGGCCGGCCTCGCCGACCGCCTGCTGCTGGCGGCCCGCCGCCACACCTCGCCAGGTCGCGCCCGCGTCTCCTTCCCCGGCAGGCCGGGCGGCTACGGCCCTGACGTGGACGCCCTGGAGGGCTTCGCGCGGACGTTCCTCGCAGCCGGGTTCCGCGTCGCGGGCGAGCGCGGCGCCGACCCGCTGAACCTCATGGAGTGGTACGCCGACGGCCTGGCCGCCGGGACGGACCCGCACGCGCCCGAGCGCTGGGTCCGGCTGGACGAGCACGACCAGGCCAAGGTCGAGGCCGCCTCGCTCGCGCTCGTCCTGCACCTGACCAGGCCCTGGTTGTGGGACCGGCTCAACCCGCTCGTTCAGGAGCAGGTCGTCGACTACCTCACGCCGGCCATCGGCTCCTGGTACCCGCCGATCAACTGGGTGTGGTTCCAGATCGTCGTCGAACAGTTCCTTGCCTCGGTCGGGGGGCCGTACGCGGCGGACGACATCGAGGCAGGCCTGGCGCTGACCGACGGCTTCGCCCGCCAGGACGGCTGGTACGCCGACGGCGACGAGCGCGCCTACGACCACTACGCCGGATGGGCGCTGCAGTTCTACCCGCTCATCTGGACCGAGATGGCCGCCGGCAGCCCCGACGCCGAGTCGCGCAGGCCCGTCTACCTGCGGCGGCTCGAACGGTATCTCCAGGACGCGGTGCACCTGGTCGGGGCCGACGGCTCGCCGCTCATCCAGGGGCGCAGCCTCACCTACCGCTTCGCCGCCGCCGTGCCGTTCTGGCTGGGCGCCCGCCACGGGCTCGACTCCCCCTCACCCGGGCTGCTGCGCCGAGCCGCCTCCGGCATCGCCCGCCACTTCGTCTCCCACGGCGCGCCGGACGAGGACGGGCTGCTGACGCTGGGCTGGCACGGGCCGTGGCGGCCGATCGCGCAGTCGTACTCGGGGCCCGGGTCGCCCTACTGGGCGGCCAAGGGGCTCTTCGGCCTGACCCTGCCCGCCGACCACCCGGTGTGGACCGCCGTGGAGGAGCCGCTGCCGGTCGAGCGCGACGACTTCCAGCGCGTCGTCGCCGCTCCCGGCTGGCTGGTCGGCGGGACGCGGGCGGACGGCGTCGTACGGGTCGTCAACCACGGCACCGACCACTCACGCCCGGGCTCGAACCTCACCGACTCCCCCCTCTACGCCCGCCTCGGCTACTCCACCGCCACCTCTCCCCTGCTCGCCGGCCCGCACGCGGGGCGGCCGCTCGACCAGTCGGTCACGCTGTTGTCCGAGACCGGCGAGCCGAGCCACAGGACCGGCTTCGACATGCTCGGCCTGGAACGGCTCCCCACCGGAACCGTCGCGGGAGCGTCCCGGTGGCGGGCGCACTGGGTGACCCTCGACGAGGACGTTCCCGACCACGGCTCAGGGCGCTCCGGCGAGGTGCGGCTCGGGCCGTGGCTGGAGGTGCTGTCGGCGGTGCGGGGCGCGTGGGAGGTGCGGCTGGTCCGCGTCCAGCCCTCTGAGGAGACGGGGCGGCTGCGCGTCGGCGGCTGGCCGCTCCCGGCCGACGGGCCGGATCCGGAACCCGGCTCGGTCGTGAGCAACGGCAAGACCTGCTCAGGCGTGTGGAGCGCCGGGCTGGACGACGGCGGCGTCACCGCGGCCGACGACGCCTCGCCGCTCGGTCTCTGGACGCTGGTGCCGTGGCGGGCGACGAGCGGCCCCGCGCGTACGGACGTCTGGTACGACGCGGCCATCCACCTCGGCACGGGCGAGCCCGCCCAACCGCCCGCCGTGTCATGGGACGGCCCGTCATGCCTCATCACCTGGCCCGACGGCACGAGCGACACCCTCGACCCCGCCCGCCTGCCGCGCCCCTGACCCGCCCGCCCCCGAGGCAGGCAGGTCAGGACGACGAGTGACGGACGATCAGCTGCGGCCCGACCACCACGCGGTGGGCGGGCCTGCCGGGGTCGTGGAGGCGTTCGAGCAGCAGGGCGAACGCGGCGCGCCCGATGTCGGTCTTCGGCGGCCTGATCGCGGTGAGCGGCGGGTCGCACAGCTCGGCCACCTCGTCGTCGTACGTCACCACCGCCAGGTCGCCGGGCACCCTGATGCCGCGGTCCTGGCAGCGCTCGACCAGCGAGATGGCCTCGGGGTCGGAGTGCACGAGCAGCGCCCTGGTGCCCGAGGCCAGGCAGGCGTCGAGCACGTCGTCCAGCGCCCGCGCCCAGCCGGGGTCGCGGCGGTCCACCGTACGGGCCTGGGGCGTGCCGTCCGTCTCCAGCCCCAGCTCCTCGCAGGCCAGCCGCCACCCGGCGCGCACGTGCGGAGTCGTGGGGCTGGTGATCGTGGTGATCAGCCCGACCCTGCGGTGGCCGAACGTGGCGAGGTGGCGCACGGCCATCGCCGCCCCGAGCGCGTGGTCGCTGACCACGGACTCCATGGCCTCCCGATAGGGCCCGACGGCGGCGGCCCGCTCGATCAGCACGACCGGCACGCCGGCCGTCTGCAGCCAGCGGACCAGCTCCTCGCCCTCGTCGCTCTCGGTGGTGGGCGCGACCAGCAGGCCGTCCACGCCGACGGAGTCGATGAGCGAGGCGAGCTGCCGCCGCTCGTCGGCCACCTGGTACGTGGCCCCGCGCAGCACCACCCGCACCCCCGCCGCCGCTGCCGCCTCGCGGACGCCACGGATCACGTCGGGGTAGTAGTAGTCGAGCGAGGGGACGACCATGCCCACCGTGAGCGACGCCGCCGCCTGGCCAGGGGGCTCCGCCGGCTCACGGGCGGATGCCGGCTCGGGCGGCTCGGTCAGCGTGGCACCCCCGCGCACCCGGCGGATGACGCCCTCCTCGGCCAGCAGCGTGATGTCACGCCTGATGGTGATCGCCGAGACGGCCAGCTCGGTGGCCAGGTCGTGGACGCGCATGATGCCGCGCCGCCGCAGCAGATCGACCAGCCGGTTGCGGCGCTCGTCGGGCAGCCGGCCCGCCGCGTCGGCTGCCGCCGCCTGGTCCTCAGCCGGTGATGCGTCTGTGGCCACGTTGGTCATACTCCTCCTCGCCGACGGCCATAGTACCGATCGAAACTGATCGAAGGTGAATTAACAAGTGACGGACCTGATTCGTTCCGCCCTTCCGGTCAGCGGGCCAGGCCGAGCGCGGGCCCCGCCAGGGCAAGATCGCGCTCGCCCACCCCGTGGTTATGGCGTACGGGCAGGGGTAGGCGGCCCGGAAGTGACGTCATGTGAAGGGGGACCCATGACCTCTGGTGATTACTGGCACTACGGCTATGGCCCCATGGACGAATTGCTGGCCAGGTTCTTCGGGTTCGGGCCGCCGCCGTACAACCGGCGGGTCGATCTCGAACGGCTGCTCAGCGAGGACGCCATCGAGCTGCTCCGCACCGCCGCCCAGAAGGCGGCCTCGTGGGGAGCGGGCTACCTCGACACCGAGCACCTGCTGTGGGCCGCCACCCAGGTGGAGTCGACCCGGGCGATGCTGGAGCAGGCGGGGGCCGACCCGGCGGCGCTGGCCACGGAGGTGGAGCAGTCCGTCGAGCAGCGCGAGCCGCGCGAGGGCCCGGTACGCCTGGCGCCCGCCGCCAAGCGGGCCCTGCTGGACGCGCGGCAGGTGGCCAGGGCCACGGCGGCGTCGTACATCGGAGCGCGGCACCTGGTGCTCGCCTTGTCGGCGAACCCGCTGTCGGCCGCCGGGCGGCTGCTGCGCCACGCCAGGCTCACCCCGGAGTCGTTCGTGCAGGACAACAGGGGCGCCGCCGAGCCGATACCGCACCAGCCGCCGCAGCCGAGCACCACCCCGACGCTCGACCAGTTCGGCAGAGACCTGACGGCCACCGCCGACGAGGGCGGCATCGACCCCGTGATCGGCAGGGACGACGAGATCACGCAGGCGGTGGAGGTGCTGTCGCGGCGTACCAAGAACAACCCGGCGCTGCTCGGCGAGCCGGGCGTGGGCAAGACGGCGATCGTGGAGGGGCTCGCGCAGCGCATCGTCAGCGGCGAGGTGCCCGACACGCTGCGCGGCAAGCGGGTCGTCCAGCTCGACGTGGCCGGCCTGGTCGCCGGTACGAAGTACCGCGGCGAGTTCGAGGAGCGGCTGAGCAAGCTGATGGAGGAGATCCGCGCCCACAGCGAGGAGCTGATCGTCTTCATCGACGAGCTGCACACCATCGTCGGCGCCGGCGGCGCGGAGGGCGCGATCGACGCCTCCAACATGCTCAAGCCCGCGCTCGCCCGAGGCGAGCTGCACGTCATCGGCGCGACCACGCTGGACGAGTACCGCAGGTACATGGAGAAGGACGCCGCGCTCGAACGGCGCTTCCAGCCCATCCTGGTGCCCGAGCCGACCGTCGAGGACACCATCGAGATCATGCGCGGCCTGCGCGACCGGTACGAGGCCCACCATCAGGTCAAGTTCACCGACGACGCGCTCGTCGCCGCGGTCGAGCTGTCCGACCGCTACATCTCCGACCGGTTCCTGCCGGACAAGGCCATCGACCTGATGGACCAGGCGGGCGCCAGGGTCGCGCTGCACACCAGGACCACCCCCGCCGGGACCCGCGAGATGGAGGAGGACCTGGAGCACCGGCAGCGCGAGAAGGACCAGGCGGTCGAACGCGAGGACTACGACCGCGCCCGCGAGCTGCGCGACGAGATCACCGCGCTCAAGACCCGCATCGAGGAGACCAGGACCAGCCGGCGCGGCTTCGCCGAGGTCACCCCCGACGACATCGCCGAGGTCGTCTCCCGCGCCACCGGCATCCCCGTCTCCCAGCTCACCCAGGAGGAGCGCGAACGGCTGCTCGGCCTCGAAGAGCACCTGCACCGGCGGGTGATCGGCCAGGACGAGGCGGTGGCGGCGGTGTCGGAGGCCGTACGCCGCTCCCGCGCCGGGATGAACGACCCCAACCGGCCGATCGGCTCGTTCCTCTTCCTCGGGCCCACCGGGGTCGGCAAGACCGAGCTGGCGCGGGCGCTGGCCGAGTCGCTCTTCGGCGAGCAGGACCGGATGATCCGGCTGGACATGAGCGAGTTCCAGGAACGGCACACCGTCTCCAGGCTCGTCGGGGCGCCCCCTGGTTACGTCGGCTACGAGGAGGCGGGGCAGCTCACTGAGCAGGTGCGGCGCAGGCCGTACTCGGTGATCCTGCTCGACGAGATCGAGAAGGCCCACCCCGACGTGTTCAACCTGCTGCTCCAGGTGATGGACGACGGGCGGCTGACCGACGCGCAGGGGCGTACGGTCGACTTCAGGAACAGCGTGCTGATCATGACCTCGAACATCGGCGCGGACATCATCATGGCCCATCCCGGCGAGGGGGCCCGGGGGTTGCGCGGGCAGCTGCTGCGACTGCTCCAGCAGCGGTTCCGTCCCGAGTTCCTGAACCGGATCGACGAGATCATCATGTTCCGCGGCCTGGAGGCCGAGCAGCTGCGCCAGATCACCTCGCTGCTGCTGGACGAAACCAGGCGGCGGCTGCACGCCCAGGGCGTGGAGCTGGAGATGGAGCCGGGGGCGGTGGACTGGCTGGCCCACGAGGGCTACCAACCGGCCTTCGGCGCCCGGCCGCTGCGCCGCATGATCCAGCGCACGCTGGACAACACGTTCTCCCGGCTCCTGCTCAACGGCACCCTCCACGACGGCCAGCGCGCCCACGTCGGTGTCAGGGACGACGACCTCACCATCACCGTCCTGGACCCGGGCGCCGAACTCGGCCCGGAGATCCGCCCGAACGCCGTCGCCAAACCGGCCCCTAGGGTCCAGCAGGAACAACGCGAAGAGAACATCGGCCACTACCTCTGACCAAGATGGCCCCGGGGCGGAGCTGAGTGATTGGCGGGGCCATGGGAACGCCTGCGGCTGACGAGGTGGTGTGACTCGCGGGGCTCATGAGAGCTCGGGCGGCTGACGAGGTGGGGTGACTCGCGGGGCTCATGAAGGCGCGAGCCCCGAGACATGAGGCGGTGGGGAGGCGCCGCCTTCGGGGTCGCTGGGGCGGGGCCCGACATACGGGCATGCCTTTTCGCATTTCGTGGGCTATGGTCGGCCGTATGACGGGACCAGGGCTGACCCTACGAGGGTTCATCGCGCCGCGTGGCGGTGTGATGGGCCTGGTCCTGCTGTCCCTGCTCGTGGCCACCACCTTCTCCGTCGCCTGGTACGGCGGCGGCCAGGTGGGCCTGTCCGGCGGGTCCGCGGGGCAGGTGTGGCTCGCCGGCGCGTACAAGGACAAGCTGTCGAGCCTGCCACCGCAGGCGGGCAACGCCCGTGAGCACCACACGCCGTCGCTGTGGCCGCCCCTGCGCGGCACCCGCAACGGCGAGGCCGGCCACCTGGCGCTCCTGCCGTCGCCGGCCGCCGACGGCCCCGCGATCCGCGACCCGCAGCAGTTCGGCCACCGCACCGCGGGCTCCCGCAGCCCGCCACCGGCCTGACCCCTCCCCACCTCGCGACCCGCGGCCTCGCTGCCGGGACGTGGACGCATGCGGCATGCGCCCGCACCCCGTCTCCGCCGCGGCACACGCACAACGCACCGACCGCGAACGGCAGGCGTCCACACGCCGGTGAGCGCTGACACGCAAACCCGCGCACGCACACCAGCGAGCGCTGACCCGCCGACCGAACTGACACGGTGACGCGCGTCGGCCGGACTTGCGCGTGACGCACGCCGGCCGAGCTGACGCCTGCCACACGGCCGGACCGGCATGTGACGCACGCTGGCCGAGCCGGCGCGTGACGCAGGCAAGCTGACCGGCCTGTGACGCTCGGCGGCTGAGCCGGCATGTGATGCGGGCGAGCCACGTCGGTGTGTGGCTGTGCGGCCGTTGTGGTGCACGGGCGCACGCCAGGGCGCCGGGGGCAAGCGTCTGCACGCCCGGGCAACGGGACGCGTATTCGCGCGCCTTGACCGTCTGGCGAGCGTCCGCATGCCCACGGTCTTCTGGCAGGCGTTCGCGGGCTTGGCCGCTTCGGGTGCTGTGCGCCGTCGATCGTCCCATGAGTGTGCCCGGCGCGCTTCAGTGCCCTCGTGCCACGGGTGTCGCGGCGGCTGGGCGGCGTGGGTGGTGCGGGGAGGGTGCGGCGGTCGAGTTCGTGGGGTGGTGGTTGTGCCGTCCCAGTCGGTTCATCTACAGCAAGGAGCCATTTGTCATGGCCGTGATCAGGTCATTGCCTGTCCGCCGTCGTCCGAGGGGGGCGGTATGAGTCTCGGGCGGGGGTTCGTGGCGCTGGATCTTGGGACGGCGCGTACGCGTATGTCGCGCGGGTCCGCGATCGCCGACCGTTCGTCGGACGTGTTCGGCGTCGCACCCGAGGACTCCGCCGTTCCGATACGTCCGATACGTCATGGGATGGTGGCTGACCCGGCCGCATGTCTCCGGCTGGTACGCCAGGCGCTGCACGACGCCAGACCTCCCGACGAGCCCCTTGAACAGGTGCTCGTCGGTGTGCCGCTGGCGGCGACCCAGAGTGACCGCCGTGCCGTGCACACCGCGGTGGTCGAGGCCGTCACCGGGCGTCCCGTCACCGGGCGTCCCGTCACCCGGGGTGCTGTTACGCGGGTGCCTGCCGCGGCCGGCAGCGGGACCGGCCGGGCCTCCGGGGCTTCTCCCGGCGAGTTGCCCGGCGGCCTCTCCGGCGGCCTCTCCGGCGACGGCCTGCCCGGCGACGCCGAAGGTGGCGGCCTCGCCTCCGGTGCCCGAGGCGGTGGGTGTGGGGTGTGGCTGGTGGATGAGCCGGTGGCCGCCGCCGTCGGGGCGGGGCTGGATGTCGTGGGGGCGGAGCCGTTCCTGCTGCTCGATGTGGGGGCGGGGATCGTGGAGGCGGTCGCGGTGCGCGAAGGTGCCGTGTTCGACGCCGCCGCGCTCCAGCTCGGCGCCACCACCAGCGCGGGCCTGCTGCCGTACGCGCTGGACGGGGTCGTGGAGATGACCGCCGCCCTCGTGCGGCGGCTGCCCGACGACGTACGCCCGTCCGTGCCGGCCCTGACCGTCACCGGAGGCGGCGCCCGGCAGCGGCGGCTCCTGCACCGCCTGCAAACGGCGCTGCGCATGCCGGTCAACACCCTGCCCGAGCCCGAGTACGCGACCATCCGCGGCCTGTCCCGCATGGGCCGCCACCCGGAGCTGGCCTCCCGCATCAGCCGACAAGGCCGATGAAGCGGGCCTATGTCCCCGGCCACCCAGCCGGTGCAGCGGGCCGGGGTCGCCCTGGCAGGCAGGAAGGCTTCCGCGGCACGACCTGTCGCGGTTCTCGTTCCACGTACTCCCAGAAAGGGGATCACGTCATGATCGACACTCACCTCAGCACCGTGCAGCTCCAGGAACTGCGTGAGGAGCTGCAGCAGCAGCTCGAGCGCCGGAGCCGGCACCTGCTCGGCCTGCGGGCCGAGGCCAGCGACGGCACCGGGGCGGACGCCCAGTACCAGGAGCTGCTGGTGGACCTGGCCGCGGCCGACCGCGCGATCGCCGAGCTGACGCAGGCGCTGGATCGCGTGGCGGAGGGCACGTACGGCCGCTGCTCGGAGTGCGAGGCGGGCATCCCGTTCGAGCGGCTGAAGATCCGGCCGCTGGCGCGGTTCTGCATCACCTGCCAGCGCCGGTACGAGGCCGCCTAGAACGGGCAGGTTGCGTGGCGGGACGGCGCGTCCCGCCACGCGACCCGAACACGGAGGACGAACCGTGGTCAGACTGGACCGCCTGGTCAACGTGCTCGGCGGGTACGGCGTGCGCCTGGCCGGCCGGACGGACGCGCGCACGGCGCAGCTGCGCAGCGTCGCGATGCCCGACCCGACCGACGAGCGGGTGACGGGCGACGTGCTGCTGGCGGTGGGCGCGGCCTCGGTGGCGGAGGCGATCGCATGGGCGGAGGCGGCCCGCGCGACGGCGGTGCTGGTGCGCGCGGGCGAGGAGGCGGCGCGCGAGGTGCCACAGGACGCCGGGGTCGCGGTGCTGCTGATCGACCCGGCGGTGTCGTGGAGCCAGCTCACCGGGGTCGTGTACGGGCTGGTGCTGGAGGGCAGGGAGACCGAGTCGGGGCGGGGCCCGACGGACCTGTTCGCGCTGGCCGACAGCCTGGCGGACGTGGTCGGGGCGGCGGTGACGATCGAGGACCGGCTGTCGCGGGTGCTGGCGTACTCGCGCTCGCAGCAGGCGGGCGACCCGGCGCGGCTGGAGACGATCCTGGTCAGGCAGGTGCCTGAGCGGTTGCGCGAGCTGTTCGAGCAGCGGGGGGTGCTGTCGCGGCTGGCCGCGTCGGACGGGCCGATCTTCGTGGAGCCCGACCCGGCGTACGGGCTGACCGGGCGGATGGCGGTGGCGGCGCGGGCCGGCCGCGAGGTCCTGGGCACGGTGTGGGCGACCTGCGACAGGCCCCTGACGGGGCGGCGGCTCACCGCGCTGGCCGACGGTGCGCGTACGGTGGCGCTGCACCTGCTGCGCTCCCGCGCGAGCGCCGACCTGGAGCGGCAGGTGGAGTCCGACCTGGTGATCCGGCTGCTGGAGGGCAGCGCCGACGCGGTGACCGCGCTGAGCCAGCTCGGGCTGGCGCCTGGCCCGATGCGGGTCATCGCGGTACGCGCGGGCGCCGCCGCCGACCGGCACGCCGCCCTGCTGCTGGCCTTCGACCGGGCGACCACGGGGTTCGGCTGGTCGCGTCCTGGACGCAGCACGCTGCTGGGCAACACGCTCTACACGATCCTGCCGGGCGAGGAGGCGGGGGCGGCCCTGGCGTGGGTGGCGGCGTTGCAGGCGGCGCTGCCCGCACAGGTGGAGCTGGTGGCCGGGATCGGCGCGCCGGCCGGGGTCGCGGAGCTGCCCGCCGGGCGGCAGGAGGCCGACGAGTGCCTGGCGCTGCACGAGAGCGCGGGCGGGGCGCCGCCGGTGTACGACGAGTCGTGGGGCGACATCCTGCTGCAGCGGCTGCGGGCCGCGGCGCGTACCGGGAGGACTCCGGCCAGGGGGCCGGTCGGCGCGTTGCGGCGGCACGACGCCAGGCACGGCACCCGGTACGTGGCGACGTTGCGCGCCTGGCTGGAGGCGCAGGGCGACCCGGTGGCGGCGGCGGAGCGGCTCGGCGTGCATCCCAACACGGTCAGGAACCGGCTGCGCAAGATCGGCGAGATCACCCCGCTCGACCTGGACGACGCCCGGCAGCGCCTCGCCATGATCATCCAGCTGGAGGCCCTCGGCGAGTGACCTCGGGCCGGTTCTCCGCCATTCGATCGACGGTGGAGGCGCGGCACCCCGTTGTGGAACCCGCACAATCCGGGCGTCCGGATTGTCGCGTCCGTACAGCGCTCCCCCGCCTCGCCGGGGTCATGCTGTCCCCGTAGGCAGCGAGGAGAGGAAGGGCGTCATGGTCGACGGGGGCAGCGGCTGGCCGCGCAAGGTGATCGTGGTGGGCGCGGGCATCGTCGGCCTGTCGACGGCGTGGTTCCTGCAGGAGCGCGGTGTCGAGGTCGAGGTGGTCGACCGCAAGGGCGTGGCGGCAGGGGCGTCCTGGGGCAACGCGGGGTGGATCTCCCCCGGGCTGGCCATCCCGCTCAACGAGCCGTCCGTGCTGCGGTACGGGCTGCGCTCACTGCTGAGCCCGTCCGCTCCGCTGCACGTGCCGGCCACCCTCGACCCGGGGCTGTGGTCGTTCCTGCTGCGGTTCGCCGCCAACTGCCGGTGGCCGTCGTGGACCCGGGCCGTGCGCGCCAACCTGCCGCTCAACGAGGAGAGCATCGAGGCGTTCGACGTGCTCACGTACAACGGCGTACGTGCGCCGCTCGTGCACGCCCCGATCACCGCGGCCTTCCGCACGCCCAAGCAGGCACGGGCGCTGCTGCACGAGCTGCGCCGCATCTCCGCCGCCGGGCAGCAGGTCGCGCACGCCCCGCTCCGCCGCGAGCAGCTCGTCGAGCACGTGCCGCTCGCGTCCGGCGCACTGACCGCGGGGGTGCGGATCGACGGGCAGCGGTACGTCGACCCGGGCGCGTTCGTGCACGCCCTCGGCAGGTCGGTGATGAGCAGGGGCGCCACCGTGTACGCGTTCGAGGTCACCGACGTGCGCAGCGACGGCGGGAAGGTCACCGTCAGCTCGTCCAAGGGCACCACCCTGACGGCGGACGCGGTCGTCGTGGCGACCGGCGCGTGGCTGCCCAAGCTGGCCGCGCAGTGGGGCGTGCGGACGCAGGTGCGCGCGGGCCGCGGCTACTCCTTCACCGTCCCGGTCGATCGTCCGGTGCCCGGGCCGATCTACCTGCCCGAGGTGCGGGTGGCGTGCACGCCGTACCAGGGCAAGCTGCGGGTGGCGGGGACGATGGAGTTCCGCTCCCCCGACGCGCCGCTGGTGCCGGCCCGGCTTGAGGCGATCATCGCCTCGGCGCGGCCGCTGCTCGACGGCGTCCGGTGGGAGGAGCGCACCGACGTCTGGGTGGGCCCCCGCCCTGTCACCCCGGACGGGCGTCCGCTGGTGGGCGCGACCGGGCGGCCCGGCGTGTACGTCGCGGGCGGCCACGGCATGTGGGGCATGGCGCACGGCCCCGCCACGGGACGCCTGCTCGCCGAGCAGATCACCACGGGCAAGCAGCCCGCCGCGCTCCGCGAGTTCGACCCCCTCCGCTGAGCCTGAGCCGCCGGCGCCGGGAGCGCGTACCCATGACTTCCGGCACCTCCTCGGCGGCCGTCCCGCGCCGTACAGTGGCGGCATGCGGCGAATCGGCCCCGATGCGTGGGCAGGGCTGGCGATGCTGGCCGGATCCGTCGTGGTCGGGGCGCCGGTGCTGTTCGGCGCGGGCGAGACGCGGGTGCCCCGGCTGCTGTGGGCCCTGCTGTTCGCGGCGCTGCTCATGGCGCTGGTGACCGCCGCCGTCCTGGAGGACGCCGGCACGGTCGCGGCGTGGGCGGCGTACGCGACGGCGGTGGTGCTGAGCTGGGCGGTGGTGCTGACCGCGTCCGACGCGGGATGGCTGCCGATCCTGCTGGTGTTCGTGGCGGCGGTGAGCGGGTACCTCGTCCCGGTCTGGGCGGGTGCGGCGGTGGTGGCGCTCAACTCCGTGGTCATCGCCGTGAGCATGCCGGGCCCGTGGGCGGGGGTCGCCGTCGGCACGTCCCTCTACCTGCTCATCCAGGTCTCGACGCTGCTCGCCTCGATCGCCATGAAACGGGAGCGGCGGCTGCGCCGGGAGCTGGCGGCGGCGCACCTCGACCTGCGGGCGGCGAGCGTGGTGCTGGCCGACTCCGCGCGGGCCCGCGAACGGCTGCGCATCGCCAGGGAGCTGCACGACCTCATCGGCCACCAGCTGACCGTGCTCACCCTGGAGCTGGAGGTGGCCCGCCACCAGGAGGGCGGCGCGGCGCGGGAGCACGTGGAGCGGGCGGACCGGGTGGCCAGGGCGCTGCTCGGCGACGTACGCGACACCGTGGGGCGGCTGCGGACCGGCGCGCCCCATCTGCGCGAGTCGCTGACCGCCGTCGTCCGCGACATCCCCGGCCTCGACATCAGCGTCCGTGTCGGCGACGACGTGCCCGCCGACGAGGACCTGGCGGCAACGCTCGTCCGCGTGGTGCAGGAGATCGTCACCAACACCATCCGCCATGCCGAGGCCACGTCGCTGCTCATCACCGTCGACCGCGCCCCCGACGGCGCCGTGCGGCTGACCTCGGTGGACGACGGGCGCGGCGCCCCCGCCCTGACCCCCGGCAACGGGCTGCGCGGCCTGACCGAGCGGATCGCCGCGCTCGGCGGCGACGTACGGCTCGACGGCGGCGACGGCTTCCGCGTGACCGCACGGGTGCCGGCCCGATGATCAGGGTGCTGGTGGTCGACGACCAGACGCTGGTACGCCAGGGCATCCGCAGCCTGCTCGGCCTGAGCGGCGACATCGAGGTGGCGGGCGAGGCGGGCGACGGACGGGAGGCGCTGGCGGCGATCGAGGCGTGCACGCCCGACGTGGTGCTGCTCGACCTGCGCATGCCCGGCTACGACGGGCTCTGGACGCTGGGCGAGCTGCGCTCCCGTACGGACGCGCCGCCGGTGCTGGTGCTGACCACGTTCGACCACGACACGCTGGTCATGGACGCCATCCGGGCGGGGGCGCGCGGCTACCTGCTCAAGGACGTGACGCTGGAGCGGCTCACCCGCGCGATCAGGACGCTCGCCGACGGCGGCACGCTGGTCTCGCCGTCGATCACCGAGCGGCTGCTGCGTGCCGTGCACAGGGGCCGCCCTCCGGCGGGCGAGCCGCCGGCGAAGGTGCAGCCGCTCACCGAGCGCGAGCTGGAGGTGCTGCGGCTCATCGCCGAGGGTTGCAGCAACAGGGAGATCGCCGAGGCGCTCTTCCTGGCCGAGGGGACGGTGAAGAACTACGTCTCGGCGCTGCTGGCCAAGCTGGGGGCGCGCGATCGTACGAACGCCGTGCTGCGGGCGCTGCACGAGAACGTGCTCGGCTGAGCGGCGGTTCGTGGTGACATGCGGTCACCGGGTGTTAGCGTCCCGTTATGCACGACGACGACATGTCCGGGCGGCCGCCGCTGGGCCGCCGGGTGCTGATCGTGGTGGGGGCGGTGCTGCTGACGCTCGCCTACGTGGCCATGGGCGCCGCCTCGTTCGTGCTGGTGGCGAAGGAGTTCGGCTGAAGGCGGGCCCCCGCCGCTCCGGCCGGCGAGGGCGCGCGGCGGGGTCACCGCTGGCCGGGCTCCGCCGGGAGCGCGGGGCTGCGCGGCGGCACGACGTGCACGCGGGCCGTGGCGATGTCGAAGTAGAGGCCCACCAGCTTGAGCTGCCCGGCCCTGACCTGCTCGTCGACGCGGCGGTAGGTCCTGAGGTTCTCCAGCTGCTGCTGGACGTTCAGCCGGCAGAGCCGGTCGAGGGAGGCGTCCGGCCCGCGCTCGGCGGCCAGCCGGTCGAGGCCGGCGGCGCCGTGCCGCAGCCAGCTTCCGAGCTGGGGCAGGCCGGCGGTGGTGGCGGGGCCGCCGAGCAGTGCGGCCATCGCGCCGCAGCCCGAGTGGCCGCAGACGGTGATGGTGTGGACGTCGAGGACGCGGGTGGCGTATTCGATGGCGGCGCCCACCGAGTCGTCGGCGGGCTCAGAGCCGGCGCAGGGCACGAGGTTGCCGATGTTGCGGACGGTGAACAGGTCGCCGGGGCCGCTGCTGGTGATGAGGCTCGGCATGATGCGGGAGTCGGCGCAGGTGATGAACAGGTGGCTGGGCTGCTGCCGGCCGGCCAGCTCGGTGAAGATGGGGCGCACGAGCGGCGCCGTACGGCGGTGGAACTCGGCCGCGCCCTGGGTGAGCCGGCATTCCTGCACCCCGGTCGTCCGGCGGCGGGGGTGGGTCCACGGCAGCCACCAGTGCCCGGCCGGCTTGGGCGGGCTCTTGGCGGGGAACATGCGGGCCCCGCTGGCCGCCATCGAGTACCACTCGTCGTGCAGCTCGTCGATGGTGACGGTGCCGCCGAGCCGCTCGTGGTCGAGCCGCCAGGAGTGGATGGCCTCGAAGGCGGCGTTGTCCATGAAGTCGATGTTGAGGTCGAGGTCGACGTCGGCGCGGGCCGGGATGGCGCGCAGCTCGGCGGTCAGCCGGGGCACGCCGAGGAAGGTGAGCGAGCCGGACACCGTGGCGTGCAGGCGGCCGTTCGGCTCCTCGCGCTTGTCGACCGTGACGCGGGTGAGCCGCCGCAGCGCGAGCAGCGCGGCCAGGGCGAGCCCGGCCAGCACGCCTTCTGCCAGGCCGATCACGACGACGCCGGTCAGCGTGACGAGGTAGACGGGCACCTCGTTGTGCCCGTGCACCTTCCTGACGTGGCCGAGGCTGATCGTCCTGATGCCGATGAAGACCAGCAGCGCGGCCAGCGCCTCCATGGGGATGAGCCGGATCGTCCAGCCCAGGCAGAGCGCGAACAGCAGCACCCAGCCGCCGTGCAGGACGGCCGACCAGTGCGTACGCGCCCCCGCCCGGATGTTGGTGGTGCTGCGCACGATCACCCCGGCCACGGGCAGCCCGCCGAGGAACCCGCTCACCACGTTGGCCACGCCCTGCCCGGACAGCTCCTTGTCGAGGTCGGCGCGCGGCCCGGTGTGGGTGCCGTCGGTGGCGACGCTGCACAGCAGCGACTCGGCGCCGGCGAGCAGCGCCACCAGCAGCGCGGCTCCGGCGATCTGGTGCCAGTCGCCCTGCGGTAGCTCGGGCAGGGACCAGGAGCCGAGCGCGCCGGACAGGTCGATCCTTGTCACGTTCCAATGGAAGAGCCAGGCGGTCGCGGCGGCCACGACGAGCGCGGCCAGCGGCGCGGGGACGGCCCTGACGTGCTTGGGCAGCCGGCTCCAGACGAGCAGCACCGAGACGGTGAGCACGCCGACCATGACCTTGTGCCCGTGCAGGTCGGCGATCTGGCCGGGGAGCTGGACGAGGTTGTCCCACGCGGAGTGCTGCGGGCTGCCGCCGAGCACCACGTGGAGCTGGGCGAGCGCGATGACGATGCCGACGCCGGCCAGCATGCCGTGCACGACGGCGGGCGAGACGGCGAGCGCGGCCCGCGCCGACTTGAACGCGCCGAGCAGCACCTGGACGCCGCCCGCCAGGATGGTGATGAGGCAGGTGGCCTGCCAGCCGTAGGTGTGCACGAGCCCGGCGATGACCACGGTGAGGCTGGCCGTCGGGCCGCTGACCACGAGGGGCGAGCCGCCGAGCAGGCCCGCGACGATGCCGCCCACGGCGGCGGCGATCAGCCCGGCGGCGAGCGGCGCGCCGGCGGCCATGGCGATGCCCAGGGACAGGGGCACGGCGACGAGGAACACCACCAGCGACGCCGGTAGATCGTATCTGAGAGTCCGCATGATGCTACTCTCCGTAGTTATCTGCATGCGGCCACCCTAGTGCCCGCGCCAGGCACGATCCGGCGTCTGATGAGCGCGCCGGACGCTTTTCGCTGCCGGCGTCGAAACCCCTAGACCGCCGGGCGTTCCAGCCGGATGACGACCGACTTCGAGGTCGGGGTGTTGCTGCCGTCGGCCACGCTGTCGAGCGGAACCAGGACGTTGGTCTCCGGGTAGTAGGCGGCGGCCGAGCCGCGCGCGGCGGGGTAGGCGACCACGGTGAAGCCGGGCGCGCGGCGCTCCACGCCGTCGTGCCAGACGCCGACCAGGTCCACCACGTCGCGGTCGGCGAAG
The DNA here is from genome assembly GCF_040676845.1 of Nonomuraea sp. NPDC049504. NCBI lineage: Bacteria > Bacillati > Actinomycetota > Actinomycetes > Streptosporangiales > Streptosporangiaceae > Nonomuraea > Nonomuraea sp. NPDC049504. Next base: position 119,139 of record NZ_JBFAPT010000022.1, on the reverse strand, counting down.
CCCAGCTCGGCCAGGTCGCCGGGGTTGACGAGCACGACGCGGCGGCCGTGCCGGATGCCCCGGTAGCGGTCGTCGTCGGAGTAGGGGACGGTGTTCCACTGGTCGTGGGAGCGCAGCGTCTGCAGGATGAGGTGGCCGGGCGGCGCCTCCAGCAGGGTGAAGGCGTTGGCGGTGAAGACGGCCTTGCCGCTCGGGGTGCGGAAGACGCGCTCGTTGACCGGGTTGGGCAGCCGGAACCCGCCGGGCTCCGCGACGCGGGCGTTGAAGTCCTCGAAGCCGGGCACGACGCGGGCGATGCGGTCGCGTACGGCGCCGTAGTCGGACTCGAACGTCTCCCACGGGATGTCGGGACGGTCGCCGAGCACGCGGCGCGCCAGCCGGCTGATGATGGCGACCTCGCTGAGCAGGTGGGGCGAGGCGGGGTCGAGCCGGCCGCGCGAGGCGTGGACCTGGCTCATGGAGTCTTCGACCGTGACGAACTGCTCGCCGCCCGCCTGCACGTCGCGGTCGCTGCGGCCCAGGGTGGACAGGATGAGCGCGGTCTCGCCGCAGACGGTGTGGGAGCGGTTGAGCTTGGTCGAGATGTGCGTGGTCAGCTTGCAGGCGCGCATGGCCCGCTCGGTGACGGCGCTGTCGGGGGTGGCGCGGACGAAGTTGCCGCCCACGCCGAGGAACACCCGGGCGCGGCCGTCCAGCATGGCCTGGATGGCGCCGACCGTGTCGAGGCCGTGCTTGTGCGGCGGGGTGAAGCCGAACTCGCGCTCGATCGCGTCGAGGAACGGCCGCGGCGGGCGCTCCCAGATGCCCATCGTGCGGTCGCCCTGCACGTTGCTGTGACCGCGCACCGGGCACACGCCCGCGCCTGGACGGCCGACGTTGCCGCGCAGCAGCAGGAAGTCGACGATCTCGCGGATGGTGGCCACGCCGTGCTTGTGCTGGGTCAGCCCCATCGCCCAGCACACGATGACCTTCTCGCTGGCCAGGACCATCTCGTGCACGCGCTCGATCTGCGCCCGCTCCAGGCCGGTGGCGGCCAGCAGGTCGGGCCAGGCGAGCGTACGCGCGTGCGCGGCGAACTCGGCGAAGCCGGTGGTGTGGGCCTCGATGAAGGCGTGGTCGAGCACGGTGCCGGGCCGCGCGTCCTCGGTCTGGAGCAGCAGCAGGTTGAGCGCCTGGAACAGGGCCAGGTCGCCGCCCGGCCTGATCTGCAGGAACTCGTCGGCGATGCGGGTGCCGCGCCCGACGATGCCGCGCGCCTTCTGCGGATGCTTGAACCGCATCAGCCCGGCCTCGGGCAGCGGGTTGACCGCGACGACCCGCCCGCCTGAGCGCTTGGTCTCCTCCAGCGCGGAGAGCATGCGGGGGTGGTTGGTGCCGGGGTTCTGGCCGACCACGAACACCAGGTCGGCGTCGTGGATGTCGGCCAGGCTCACGCTGCCCTTGCCGACGCCCAGGGTCTCGATGAGGGCGTGGCCGCTGGACTCGTGGCACATGTTGGAGCAGTCGGGCAGGTTGTTGGTGCCGTAGGCGCGGGCGAACAGCTGCAGCAGGAACGCGGCCTCGTTGCCGAGCCGGCCCGAGGTGTAGAAGAGCGCCTGGTCGGGGTGGTCCAGGGTGCGCAGCTCGCCGGCGAGCAGGCCGAGCGCGTCGTCCCAGCCGATCGGCTCGTAGTGGTCGCTGCCCGGACGCTTGACCATCGGCTCGGTGAGCCGGCCCTGCTGGTTGAGCCACTGGTCGGTGCGGCCGGCCAGCTCGGAGATCGGGTGCTCGCGGAAGAAGTCGCGGGTCACCCGGCGGGAGGTGGCCTCGTCGGTGACGTGTTTGGCGCCGTTCTCGCAGTATTCGTTGCGGTGCCTGCGGCCCGGCTCGGGCCAGGCGCAGCCGGGACAGTCGATGCCGGCCGTCTGGTTGACGTTGAGCAGCGTCAGCGCCGTGCGGCGCACGGTGGTCTGGCCCAGGGAGTATTCCAGCGCGTGGGTGACGCCGGGCAGCCCCGCCGCCCACGTCTTGGGCGGCGTGACGTGCAGACGCCTGCCCTCTTCTCCCCTGTTCATCGGTGATCATCTCCTCGCGGCTCGTGCGTAGGTTACCGCCGGTGCGGGAGCGGTCGGTTCACCGGGCTCCGGAGCGTCGTGTGGTCCATCGCCAGCTCCGCGGCGATGATGGTGCGAGTTGATCACTTCTCGATGGAGGCAGTACGCGATGCGGATCGGTGTCGTCTTCCCGCAGACCGAGCTAGGCGGCGACGCGGGCGCGCTGCGCGCCTACGCCCAGGGGGTCGAGGAGCTGGGTTACGCCCACGTGATGACCTTCGACCACGTGCTCGGCGCCGACCCTGACGTGCACCGGGGGTGGGACGGCCCGTACGACGTGCACACCACCTTCCACGAGCCCTTCGTGATGTTCGGCTACCTCGCCGCGCTGACCTCGCTTGAGCTGGTCACCAGCATCATCATCCTGCCGCAGCGGCAGACGGCGCTGGTCGCCAAGCAGGCGGCCGAGGTCGATCTGCTGACCGGCGGGCGGTTCAGGCTGGGGGTCGGGCTGGGCTGGAACCGGGTCGAGTTCGAGGCGCTCGGCCAGGACTTCTCCACCCGGGGGCGGCGGTCCGAGGAGCAGATCGCGCTCATGCGGCGGTTGTGGACCGAGCAGACGGTGACGTTCGACGGCGAGTTCGACCGCGTCACGGGGGCCGGGCTGGCGCCGATGCCGGTGCAGCGGCCGATCCCCGTCTGGATCGGGGCCCAGGCGCCGCCCTCCTACCGGCGGGCGGGGCGGCTGGCCGACGGCTGGTTCCCGCAGATGAGTCCCGGGCCGAAACTGGACGAGGCCAAGGCGATGGTCGAGGAGGCCGCCGCGCAGGCCGGTCGTGACCCTTCCACGCTCGGCATGGAGGGGCGGCTGGCCTGGCGGGGCGACGCCGACGAGGTGGCCGAACTGGCCGGCCGGTGGCGCGACTCGGGCGCCACCCACATCGCCATCGACACGATGCGGGCGGGCCTGGCCACGGTGGACGACCACCTCGCCGCCCTGGCGAGCGCCGCCGACGCCCTCGGCCTGCGCGGCTGACCCCGGACCTGGGCGGACGTCCCCGGGGCCCGCGCGGTCCTGCGAGCGTCAGGCGTGCTGAAAGCGGGCTGCGTCAGGCGGGGACACGGATGCGGGCCGTGGGGAGGGGGCCGGTGTGGGGGGCGAAGGTTTCGAGGATCGTGGAGACGCCCGCGTTGTCGGCGCCCGCGACCGCGATCACCACCGCTTCCGGTGAGGCGAGCGCCGGGACCCGGTGCGGGGTCGCGCTCAGGCCGTAGCGGTCGGTGATCGCGTCGGGATGGTCGGCGGGAAGCCGGTGACGGCCGTTCCGTGAGACGGCGTCCTTGCCGACGGCGGCCAGCTCGGCGCGGCTGTTGACGGCGTGGTCGTGCAGGAAGCGGCGCAGGTCGTCCTTGCTCCATCCGGCCGCGCCGAAGGCGGCGGCGTGCTCGGGCCCGAGCACCACGAGCGCGCTGCCGGTCTCGTGGACGAGCGCGCCGGTCCTGCGCAGGGAGCCGGCGAGGTCGAGCGCGAGTTGCTCGGGCGAGCCGGTGTGGCGGGACTCGACGTGCAGGCACGACCGGATGACCAGCGCGGTCACGACGCTGTCGGCGAGGTCGAAGCCATGCTCGCAGTGCAGCGGCTCCCAGGGGCTGTCCTCCTCGTTCTCCGCGATGCAGGCGGAGAACCTGGCCGGCGTGCCCTGGGTGGCCTGGTCGAGCAGGTGCGGGCGCAGGCCGAAGACGTTGATGGCGGCCAGCCGGACGGCCCGCCCGATCGTGGCGTTGGCCCGGAAGCCGGAGCCGAAGACGTCGCCCCTGCTGTTGAGCCCGATCCGGTCGCGTACGGGGCCGTTGACGACGAGCAGCGGCGCGGTGCCCGCCGTGCTCTGCCAGACCCCGCACTTCAGCTGCGGCTCCCTGCCGATCGCCTCCCACGCGGCCAGCACCACCGGGAAGTACGCGGGCAGGCACCCGGCCATGGCGGCGTTGATGGCGGCCAGCCGGACGGTGCAGCGCCGGTCGAGATGCGGCAGGGCGAACAGCACCTCCTCGGGGTCGCGGTCGGTGGTGGCGAGGAACTCGGCCAGGTACGACCCGGTGACCGGCACCACCGGCAGCCCGTCGGTCCAGCCCTGCCGGGCGTAGTACTCCATGGCCGCCCGGACCTCCTCAGCACCGGCCACCGGCATCGCGGTCATGCCCGGCCTCCCCCGGCTCCGAGGACGCGCAGCACGCCGGGCAGCACCTCGGCGGCCCGCCCGCGCAGCGCGTCCGCGCCCAGACCGGCGACGGGGTGGCGGACGACGGCGAAGGCGTACCCGGGGAAGCCGCAGACCTCGGCCATGGCGCGGCCCGCCGCGAGGAACGGCTCGGTGACGACGCTCACGGCGGGCACTCCGGCACGTTCCAGCGCGACGCCGTCGGCCACGGTGGCGGCGGCGCAGGAGCCGCCGTCGCCGACGGCGGTGAGCACGACGTCGCAGTCCTGCGCGAGCTCCTTGATCAGCTCCTCCCCGGCGGGCAGCCCCGCGCAGTCCTTGACGTAGCGGAGGGAGCCGGCCGTGCGGTGGCGGTGGCGCAGCTCGGCGGCCAGCTCCGTGAGGAGCCTCGTGGCGTTGGGGCGGGCGTTGTCCAGCAGGCCGACGGTCAGCCCGCGCAGGCTCACCGGCCGCGGGGCGGGGGTGGCGTCGGCCGTCCTGGCGGCGGAACCCGTGGGGTCGAGCAGGGTCTCTCGTCCGGTCATGGCGCCTCCAGCTCGTCCGTCGGGGCGCGCGCGGTGGCGTACGCGCCCGATGGATCCACGTTCGCGCCACGTCACCGCCGGTGACTACCTCTTTTTCCACACAACGGAAGCCGGATCGGGCGCTCAGCCGGCGGCCAGCCCCAGCAGCAGCTCGGCCAGCTCGCCCGGCGCGGTCACCATGGCCTCGTGGCCGGTGGCCAGGTGGTGCACCGGCCAGCCGCGGGCGGCGGCGCGCTCGGCGTGCGGGGTGAAGACCCGCATCCATTCGACGCACTCGATGAACGCGGCCGGCACCTGCTCGCCCTTGCCGGTCAGCCGCAGGGGCTCGGTGTAGGTCGCCCACGGGTGCGGGGTGAGCCTGGGGGTGAGCCAGCCGAGGTCGGCGGCCTCGGTGACGCCGAGCACCTCAAGGGAGCGTACGGGGATGAGCCACCCGAAACCGGGCCCCGCCACCGACGCGCGGTAGTGCCCGGCGACGGTGGCGGGCAGCAGGTCGATGGCGGGTTCCCCGTCGTCGCCGACGAACGCGTCGAGGTGCACGCGCAGCGCCAGCCGCTCCGGCACGCGGTCGGCGACGCCGGTGACGACCTGCCCGGCGTAGCTGTGGCCGACGAGCACGACGTCGCGCAGGTCGTACGCCTCGATGAGCGCCACCACGTCCTGGACGTGGACGGCGAGCCCGACGTGCGGGCCGAGCAGGTGGGCGCGGTCGCTGAGGCCGGTCAGCGTCGGCGTGTGCACCTCGTGACCGGCCGCGCGCAGCAGCGGGACGACCCGCCGCCACGCCCAGCCGCCGTGCCAGGCGCCGTGGACCAGGACGAAGGTGCTCACGCGTTCTCCATGACGATCATCCCGGCCCCGGTCATGGAGGCGGGCACGAAGTAGTGGCGGTGCCTGACCACGACCTCGGGGTCGAGTGCGCCGCGCATGACCAGCCACATGATCAGCTCGGCGCCCTCGCCGCCGAACGTCTCGATGTAGCGCTCCCTGCTCCACCCGGCCAGCTCGTCGGGGCGGAAGGCGATGTCCTCCAGGAAGCGGCGGTCGGCCGCCGGGTTGACGAACCCGGCGCGGGCGCCCTGGAGCTGGTGCGACAGGCCGCCGGTGCCGAGCACGACGAACGTCTCGTCGCCCGGGTGGCGGTCGATGGCGCGGCGCAGCACCTTGCCGAGGTCGTACAGGCGGGCGGGCAGCGGGATGGGGTACTGCAGCACGTTCACGAAGATCGGCACGACCTTGACCGGCCACGCCTGTGACGGGCGGCCCCAGAACAGCTCCATCGGCACCTGCAGCCCGTGATCGACCTTGATCTCCTGGATGATCTCCGGGTCGAACATGTGCTCCACCAGCGTGTCCACCAGGTGCCAGCCGAACGCGGCGGCGCCCTCGAAGGGCGGCACGGCGCGCGGCCCCCAGCCCTCGTCCACCGGCTGGTACTCGGCCGCGCAGCCCACCGCGAACGTGGGCACGCGGTCGAGGAACAGCGCGTTGAAGTGGTCGTTGAAGACGACGACCGCGATGTCGGGCCGGTGCTCGTCGATCCACCGCCGGGCCGGCTCGTAGCCGTCGAAGAACGGCTTCCACTCGGGGGTGTCGCGCAGGCCCTGGTCGAGCGCGGCAGCGATCGAGGGCACGTGGGAGGTGCCCAGGCCGCCGAGGAGTCTGGCCACGGCCTATCCCTTCTTCCCGAGCCGCTCGCGCAGGAACGTCTCGTGGTCCATGCCGGCCTGGTGCGCGCCGATCTCGGTGATGCGGATCGGATCGACGGCGGAGATCTTCAGGATGAAGAACAGGTTGCCGCCGAGGCGGATCATCTCCCGCCAGTCGCGGGCCAGCACCGCGCGCCGCTCCTCCTCGCTCAGCCCGAACCGGTCCAGGTACGCCCGCTCGTCCGCCTTGAACGCCGCCCTGTTGGCCGGATCGCCGAGCCCCATGGCCATCTTGTTGAGCCGGTAGCCGCGCAGCTGCCGTGCGCGGTCGAGCAGCGGCGTGTCGGGGATCCGGTCTTCCGTCACTTGAGCGCCGCCTTGCGCCAGCCGCCGTCGGCGTAGATCTTGCGGGCGACCTCCGTGTACGGCACCGGGCTGACCGTCGCGCCGATCTCGGCCAGGGCGTGCCGCTCCACGGTGAGCTTGCCGCTGCCGCCGTCCGGCTCGCCCCACACCAGCGACACCTGGACGCCCTCGTGGGCGTGCTCCTCGTCGAGCATGGCCAGGGTCAGCATCCTGCGCTCGTTGGCGCTGTAGCCGATCCACGTCGAGATCCCGGCGGGCGCGCCGCCGGCCTTGACCAGGTCGTACGGGTGCATCGCGTACACCGCCGAGGGGAACTCGACCCACTTGGCCGGCCGCCCCTCCTTGTCCAGCTGCGAGCCGATCGCGGCGAGGAAGTCACCGGCGTCCAGCGCGAGCGTCACCTTCCTGCGGTGCGGCTCGGCGGCCTTCGCCTCCAGCGCGTCGCGGCCGATGAAGTCGTGGTCGAACTTGACGAACGAGCCGTAGCCGAGGTCCCACGGCGTCAGGTAGTAGTCCTCGATGCGGTCGGAGACGAAGCTGCCGCCGATGGAGGCGTTGGCCTCGTACCCGTCGGCGGGCAGCCACTGGCGGTAGCTCTTGAGCGCCGCACCGGTGTAGATCGCGGGCAGCGGCGAGGGGATCCAGCCGGACTCCAGCGTGTTGGAGGAGTAGGCGCGCCCGCCGACCAGCCGCATCCCGTACTCCTCGCCGGCCGCCACCAGCGCGCTGTGCACCTCCTCGCCCTCGGCCCAGGGGCCGAACAGCTCGTAGCCCGGCTGGCCCGCCATGCCGTGGCGCAGCGCGCGGACCTCGCGGCCCGCGATGGTGATCGTGGTGATGTGGAAGAACGTCAGCTCGGGGGCGGGCGCTCCGGTGGCCCGCTCGATCACCCGCGCCGCGTCGGGGCCCTGGATCTGGTAGCGGTACGACCTGCGGTTGAACGGGTCGGGCCGGGCCGCGGAGCGCTCGTCCAGGGTCGCGGTGACGTCGTGGCCGCCGGTCTCGGCGTGGTAGCGCACCCAGTTGAGCGCGGGGATGCGGCCGACCAGGTTGAACGTCCGCTCGCCCAGGCGGAACAGGATGACGTCGCCGATCACGTACCCGTCGGGGGTGCACGGCACGAACTGCTTCGCGCTGTTCACGGGGAACCTGGCGAAGCTGTTCACCCCGAGGCCCGTCAGCAGGGCGAGCGCGCCCGGCCCTTCGAGCAGCAGCTCCGCCATGTGGTACGACTGGTTGAACAGCACGCAGGTCCGCTGCCAGGCCAGCTGCTCGTCCCGCCAGTTCGTGTACTCCGGCGGCACCCCCGGATAGACGTTCGGCCCGGCCTGCAGGTTGCGTAGATGGTCGACCAGGTTCGTCCGTACACCGTTGACGACGTCTTCGAGGCTGGAGCCGGTCATCGCGCGTCTTCTCCTTAGCCGAGCTTGTGCCGTGCCTGGATGCTAAGCAGCGGCGCCGCGGCGGCGGATGGGGCCGCCGTCCCGGTCGTCCTAGGACAAGTGACGTAGCCGGCCGGGTGTCAGCTCGGGGGCGGCACCAGGCCCTCCCGCATCGCGACCAGCACCGCCTGCGTACGCGAGCGCAGCCCCAGCTTGCCCAGCAGGTTGCTGACGTGGGTGCGGGCCGTGCGCTCGCTGATCACCAGCCGGGCGGCGATCTCCCGGTTGGAGTGACCCTCGGCGATCAGCACCAGCACGTCCCGCTCGCGGTTGGTCAGGCCCGCGACGCCCGTGTGCGGGGCGCGCATCTTCTGCACCAGCCGCCTGGCCACGGCCGCGCCGAGGAAGACGTCGTCGTTGGCGGCGGCCCTGATGGCGGCGGCCACCTCAGAGGGGCCGGCGTCCTTGAGCAGGTAGCCGGCCGCGCCGTGCTCCAGGGCGGCGTGGATGCGCTCGACCTCGCCGAAGCTGGTCAGGATGACCACGCGCACGGACGGGAACCGCCTGGCGATCTCCGCGGTGGCCTCGACGCCGTCCATCTTCGGCATCACCAGGTCCATCAGCGCCACCCTGGGCAGCGGCAGGCCGCGCGTCCTGAGCGACTCCAGGCAGTCGAGCGCTTCACGGCCGTTCGCGGCCTCGCCGGCCACCTCGACGTTCTCCAGCGCCTCCAGATACGCGGTCACGCCCCGCCTGACCACGGTGTGATCGTCCACCACCAGCACGCCGATCGCCTGCGCCTCCGCGCTCATGAGTTCCCCAGGGAAGGTCGTCGGGTCGGTCCGGCCGGCAGCAGGGTCGGCAGCGGAATCGCCAGCCGCACCAAGGCCCCACGCTCGGAGGGACGTGCGGACGTGGTCAGTTCGCCGTCCCAGCGGGCGGCGCGTTCGCGCATGGCGGTCATGCCGAAGCCGCCCTCGCCGGCCGGCTGCTCGGGCAGGCCGCGGCCGTCGTCGGCGATCTCGCACGTCAGCCGGCGCTGGGTGCCGCGCCTGGTCAGGGCGAGGTCGATGGTGACGAGCGAGCCGCCCGAGTGCTTGACGCTGTTGTGCAGCGCCTCGGCGACGACCCGGTAGGCGTCCTCGCACAGCTCGGACTCCAGGTCGCCGAGCTCGTCGTCCTGGTCGGTGACGGTGACACAAACCTCGAAGCCGGTACGTCCGGTGGTGACCGCCGCCAGCGTCCGCACCGCCGCCGGCAGACCCTCGTCCGACAGCGCCGTGGGGTGCAGGTCCGTCACCATGGCCCGCAGGTCGCCGAGCACCGCCTTGGAGATGCCGGCCAGCTCCTGCGCCACCCGCGTCACGTACGCCGAGTCCACCACCGCGCCACGGGCGGACAGCATGCCGAGCGACTCCACCTGCATGCCCATCGAGAACACCTGCTGCACCACCGAGTCGTGCAGGTCGCGGGCCAGCCGCTGGCGTTCCTCGCGGCGCGCGACCTCCCGCTCGCGCTCCAGCAGCGCCGCGTACGCGACGGCCTGCGCCGCCTGCTCGCCCATCGCCATGAGGAAGTCCAGCGCGGTGCGGCCGATCTCCTGGCCCGGCGCGAAGTACGCGTTCAGCACGCCGACCGGCTCGCCGCGCACCAGGAGCGGCACGCTGGCGAACCAGTCCCACTCGGGGTGGCGCATGTGCTCCCTGATCGGCTCCCACACCGGGTCGGTCATGACGGTGGCGTAGCGGTGGGGCACGACGACCGGCCTGCGGCTGGTGAACGCGTCGATCATGCGCAGCTCGGCGCCCGCCTCCATGCACGCGATGAGCAGGTCGAAGAAGTCAGGCGTGCTGCCGAAGCCGGCCGTGCCCATCACCTGGAAGCTCTCGCCCGCGGCGTTCACGGTGAGGATCTGGACGCTGGCCAGCGCGTCGGCCTCCAGCACCTCCTTGGCCAGCGCGTCGAGGGTGCTGCTCAGCGAGCACTCGGCGGCCACCCGCCCGGCTGCGCTGGCGATGGCGGCCAGCCGCCGCTGGTGGCGGCGGCTCTCGGTGACGTCCCTGAACGCGACGACCCGCTCCCCCCTCCTGGAGGCTCTGACCTGGTACGCGAACTCCCGCCGCCCTCCGCCTGGCGCCTCCCATCCCACCACCGCCTCCTCCGCTCCCCCGCTGGAGGGGAAGGGGGAAGCGGCGCCTGGGAGGTCGGACGGGCTCAGGCCGCACAGGCGCAGCGCGGCCGGGTTGGCGAGGATCAAGCGGCCGTTGCGATCGATCACGGCGAGCCCGTCGGGGGCCAGGTCCAGCAGCGTGCGCGCGTCGAGTGCGGGTGCCTCGTGCCCGGCGTCATGCGCCATGAGCGGTGTCCTCCTCGCTGGAACGGGGCCCGCTGACCCCCATGATGCCCCGGGGTGGCGGGCGGCGGCAGGTGCGGCGGGACGAGTTACGACATTTGACGTAGACGGCCTGGCCGCAGGACACGTCCCGGCGGGGCCGCGCGTCGCATCACGCGGGGTCGCGGGCGTCCTAGCGTCGGAGGCCAGAGCGTAAGGGAAGGCTGCGATGGAGTTCCTGGTACGTTTCGAGACCCGCCTGCCCGACGCCATGGGCGACGCCGAGCGCAAGGAGCTGCGCGAGGCCGAGCGGGCCAGGGCGATGCGGCTGCGCGCGGACGGCCTGCTCAAACGGCTGTGGCGGGTGCCTGGCCGGCGCGCTGTCGTCGGTCTGTGGGAGGCCCCCGACGCCACCGCCCTGCACGCGGCGCTGTCCTCACTCCCGCAGTTCCCCTGGATGGACGTGACGGTCGAACCCCTCGCCACCCACCCCCAGGAGACCTGACCCACGCGGGCCGGCGGCCCGCCGTAGGACAGGTGTCGCGGCCGGGACGCGACGGGTGCGCAGGCGGAAACGGTCATCCGCGCCGTGTTCGCGGGCGGGCCGGTCCCTAGCCTCACCAGCAGGCACCGCAGCCGGTCGGCTGCCCGCTTCCGCAGGAGGGTCAGGTCATGTCCGCTGACAGCGCGCCCGCGCAGGTCCGTCTCGACCCCCGGACGGCCCTGGCGCGGGCCCTGAGCGCCGCCACGTACGAGATTCTGCCCTTCGGCCGCGCGGAGGAGCCGGTGCTCGCGCACGTCCCGCGCACGGTCGGGCTGACCGTCACCGCCACCGAGGCGCGCGGGCTCGGCCCCACGATCGACCTGGCCGTACGGCTGGCCGGGCACGGCTACACGGTGGCCCCGCACCTGGCCGCCCGGCTGGTCCGCGACGAGCGGGAGCTGAAGGACATGGTGGCGCAGCTCGGGGAGGGCGGCGTGGACGGCGTGTTCGTGGTCGGCGGCGACGCCGTACGGCCGGCGGGGCCGTTCCCCGACGCGCTCTCCCTGCTGGAGGCGCTCGACGGGCACCCGTTCGCGCGGGTCGGCATCGCCGGGCACCCCGAGGGGCACGGCGGCATCCCGCGTACCGTCATCGACCGCGCCCTGGAGGAGAAGGCGCCGCACGCCACGCACATCGTCACCCAGCTCTGCTTCGACGCCCGCACGACCGCCGGCTGGGCGCGCGGGCTGCCTGCCCGCAGCGTCGGCCTGCCGGTCATGGTCGGGCTGCCCGGGGTGGTGAGCCGGCAGCGCCTCGTCCGCGTCACCGCCCGGCTCGGGCTCGGCCCGTCCGCGCGCTTCCTGCGCAAGCAGCAGAGCCTGTTCTGGCGGTTCCTGCTGCCCGGCGGCTACCGCCCGGGCCGGCTGGCCGCGCGTCTCGCGCCTTACCTGGCCGAGCCCGGCACGGGACTTTCCGGCCTGCACCTGTTCACCTTCAACGAACTGGCCGCGACGGAGGCGTGGCGGCGCAGGCTCCTGGAACGGCTCGGAGGCGCGGCCTGACGTCCGCGCCCCGGCAGGCTCAGGACTCCGACGGTACGGCCACCGCACCGGGCTCCTTCTCCTCGGGCCGCACGGTGGCGTACCTGATGCCCAGCACCGCGAGCAGGCTGACCAGGCCGGGCACGCACAGGAAGAGCGCGACGGTCGTGGAGGAGCCGCCGGCGGCGTAGAGGGCGGGGTAGACGGGGGTGAGGGCGCCGGCGACGGTACCGCCCACCGCGTACGCCACCGAGATCCCGCTGTAGCGCACCTCGGTCGCGAACATCTCGGTGAACAGCCCGCCCTGCGCCCCCGCCATGATGCCCTGCACGATGGCCGCCACCAGGAACGCCACCAGCGCCAGCCCGGCGTTCCCGGTGTCGACGAGGGCGAACATCGGCACCGGCCACACCACGGCGGTGATCGCGCCCGCGATGTAGAGCCGCTTGGCGCCGAACCGGTCGGACAGCAGCGCCGAGACGAGGATCGCCAGGATCCACACGGAGGTGGACGCCAGGATGAGCGTGAGCAGCGTGTTCCTGGCGTACCCGACGGCGGAGGTGCCGTAGGTGAGCATGTAGACGGTCACCGCGTAGCCGACGGCGGGCGGGGCGATCGCGGCGAGCCCGCCGAGCACCAGGTTGCGGGGATGGCGGCGGAGCAACTCGGCGAAGGGCACCTTGGTGACGGCCTGCCGCTGCTTGGCGCGGGCGAACTCGTACGGCTCCGACAGCCGGATCCTGACGATGAAGCCGATGACGACGAGCACCGCGCTCAGCAGGAACGGGATGCGCCAGCCGGTGGAGTAGAAGGTCTCGTCGTCCATGCCGGAGACGGCGAGGAAGGCCAGGTTCGAGGTGAGCACGCCGATGGGGACGCCGAACTGGGCGAAGCTGCCGTAGACCGCGCGCCGGCGCGGGGTCGCGTTCTCGGTGGCGATGAGCAGCGCGCCGCCCCACTCCCCCGCCACGCCGAACCCCTGGATGAGGCGGAGCGAGACGAGCAGCAGCGGCGCGCCGATGCCGAGCGCGGCGAACGTGGGCAGCACGCCGATGAGGAACGTCGAGCCGCCGGTCAGCAGCAGCGACAGGACGAGCATCGACTTGCGGCCGATCCGGTCGCCGAAGTGGCCGATGACCGCGGCGCCGATCGGCCGGACGATGAAGCCGGCGGCGAACGCCGACAGGGAGGCGAGCGTGGCGGCGTCGGGGTCGGACTCGGGGAAGAAGAGCCGCGGGAACACCAGCGCCGCCGCGGTGCCGAAGATGAAGTAGTCGTACCATTCCACCGACGTGCCGATGAAGCTGGCCGCGAAGACGCCTCTCATCGACCTGGGCTTGGACGTGCCGTTCTGGGCCATGGCTGTGCTCCTCGGAGCAGGGGGGATCGTCTCACCGTATTCGGGCCCGCGCCGCGCGTCGTGCGTCTTCCGCGGCACGCGGGCTACGTCATGTGTCGCGGTTCCGCTCGACCGGGACGGGCGTGCCCGACCAGCCGGAGAAGACCCGCGCCACCATGGAGATGCCGGCGTCGGCCGCACCCGCCACGGCGATCGGCAGGTGCCCCGGGTCGCCGCGCCGGGGCAGCGGGGACGACGGAGGGGCGCACCGCGCGGTCAGCAGGGCGCGTACGTCGTCCTTGCTCATGCCGGCTCTGGCCAGCAGCCGCGCGTGCCCGGGGCAGAGCAGCACGGCGGCTCCGGCGTGCCGCGAGGTCCAGCCACCGATACGCGTGATCGCCCCGGCCAGCTCGGCCATCAGCGGGCCCGCCGCGGTGTCGGGGCCGCCGGCGAACGTGCTGGTGTCGACCAGGATCGCGGAGACCGCGTCGGTGCCCGCGGGCACGCCGCCGTCGGCGCTGAGCGGCGGCCAGGGGCTGTCCTCCTCGTTCTCGGCCACGCACATCGACCACCGGCCGGGCAGGACGCCCGGTGCGGGGCGGTCGAGGCCGTGCGGGACGACGCCGAGCGCGTTGTGGACGGTCAGGCCGATCGCCCGCGTCACGGTGGTGCTGGGGCGCAGGCCCCGCGCGGGGCCGGTGAAGCCGAGCCGGTGGCGTACGGGGCCGTTCACCACGATCATGCGGGCCGGGCCGCTGCTGCTCTGCCAGCCGCCGCCGACGTCGGACCGCTCGCCCATGAGCGCGTCCCAGGCGGCCAGCACCACGGGGAAGTGCTCGGGGCGGCAGCCGGCCATGACCGCGTGGACGGCCGCCACCTCGACGGTGACGGGGCTCTTGAGCTGGTCGAGCCGGCCGATGTCCTGGTCCGGCGGCCGGTGCGTGGTGGCGAGCAACTCGGCCACGCGGCGCGGGGTGGCGGGCACGAGGGGCAGCCGGTCGCTCCAGCCGTGCTCGTACATGAACGCGACCGCCCGATACGCCGCCTCCCACTCCCCGCCGGCCACCTCGGCCGCGGGATGGGGCGGGCCGTGAATTCGGTCGGACATCCTGCTCACACCTCCTGTCCGGTGCAATTTAGAACGCGGGGGCGGCCCCGGTGACCGCGCCTTTCATGACGCGGAAGGGTCGCTGGAACGGGGCGCGGGGGCGGGCCGGCGAGCGGGAAGAATGGCCGGATAGAAAGGCATTTTCCACGCAAGGGAAGGAAATGTCGCGATAAACGTGTCCACTATCGGTGACTTGTCCCTTTGGGTAGCCTGGTGTAACACCTACGTAACCCGATATACGGACAGGCAGGTGAGCAGGTGACCGTCCTGGCAGACCGGTCTGTGGAATCGCGTCGCCCGACATCGGCGCAGCGGGTGCTGTCCATCCTCGGCGTGTTCGACGCCGAGAACCTGGCGCTGTCGCTCAGCGAGATCAGCCGCCGGGCCGGTCTCACGCTCAGCACCACCCACCGGCTGCTCAACGAACTGCGCTGCTGGGGCGCGCTCATCCGGCACGGCGACGGCAAGTACAGCATCGGGCTGCGCATCCTGGAGCTGGGCACGCTGGCCCCGCAGGGCGGGCAGCTGCGCGAGATCGCGCTGCCGTACCTGCACGACCTCCAGCACGCCGTGCGCGCCAACATCCACCTCGGCGTGCCCGACGGGCACGACGTCATCTACGTCGAGTCGCTGCGCGCCCGCGACACCGTCCCCGTGCCGAGCCGGCAGGGCGGGCGCTGGCCGCTGCACGCGACCGGCACGGGGCTGGTCCTGCTGGCGCACTCCTCGCAGGAGTTCCAGGAGGAGGTGCTCGCCTCCGAGCTGCGCGGCTACACCGCGAACACGCTGACCGACCCCGACGAGCTGCGCCGCTTCCTCGCCGAGGTGCGCAGGTCGGGGGTGGCCGTCGTGGAGAGCCAGCTCACCTACGGGGTGCTGGCGGTGGCCGTGCCGATCAGGGGCGCGCGCGACCGGGTGGTGGCGGCGGTCGGCATCACCGTGCCGAGCGGCTCGGCGTCCCCGCGCTCCCTGGTGCCGGCGATGGCGACGACGGCGCGCAGCATCTCGCGAGCGCTCGGCGCCCCCTCGGCGGGCGCGCCGGTGCCGCGCCCGCACTGGCGGGTCCGCGAGGCCACCCGCCCGCTCACTCCCCCTGGGGTACCGAGGTGACCGGCTCGGTGTCGTAATGGTGGGGAGGGCCGCCGTCCACGGCCAGGATGTGGCCGGAGATCCACCGGGCGCGGTCGCTCAGCAGGAACAGCGTGGCGTACGCGACGTCCCATGAGGTGCCCTCGGTCTTGAGCGAGGTGCTGAGGCGGCGCGGCTCGCGCAGCGACTCCGGCATCGGGCCGCGCGCCGCGAACGCGCCCCAGATCACGCCGACCTGGACGCAGTTGACGCGGATGCCCTGCGGGCCGAGCGAGGTGGCGGCGCCCTCGGTGAGGTTCTCCAGGCCCGCCTTGGCGACGGAGTAGATCATGCCGGGGCCGCGGGAGCGCACGGTGACGGACGAGATGTTCACGATCGCGCTGCCGCGCGGCATGACCGGGACGGCGTGCCTCATGATCGACCAGGCCGACCTGAGGTTGACGGTCATGAGCCGGTCGTAGTGCTCGGGCGTGGTGTCGAACAGGCCGCCGCGGTCGCCGGCCGCGACGCAGTTGACGACCGCGTCCAGCGTGCCGAACGCGCCGGCGGTCTCGGCGACCGCGCCGGCGCAGGCCCGGTCGGAGGTGACGTCGGCGATCACGGGGACGGCCGTGCCGCCGTCCTCGGTGATCAGCTTGACCGTACGGCCGGCGGCGCCGGCGTCCCTGTCCAGCACCGCGACGCGGGCGCCGTGCCTGGCGAGCACCCGGCAGGTGGCGTACCCGACGCCCGGGAACGCCGTGCTCTGCCCGCCGCCGGTGACCAGCGCCGTCCGCCCGGCCATCCACCGGGCATCGGCGCCGGCGAACGGGTCGGTCATGGGATCGGCGGTCATCACGTGGCCTCGGCCAGCGGGGCGACGCGCGTCAGGCGGGACTTCATCTCGGTACGTTCCAGCGAGCCGGGCGGGACGAGCGTGACGGCCGCGCGGACGGTCAGGCGGGCGCGGATCAGCTCCTCGATCTCCCTGCGCAGCCCCTCGGGGTCGCCGGGTGCCTCCCCCAGCTCGACCTCGACCCGCAGCGGCGGCTCCACCCGCGGGCCAGGCCCCGGCAGGACGATCTGCGCCACGCCGTTCGTGCGCGGATGCAGGTCCTGGACGAGGTCGCGCACGGCCGTCGGGAACACGTTCACCCCCAGCACGATCAGCATGTCGTCGGTACGCCCCACGCACCGGATCAGCGGCGCCCCGTCGCGGTCGAGCCCCGTGACCAGCACCCGGTCCCTGGTGCGGAAGCGCACCAGCGGGCAGCACTCGCGGTCCACCGACGTGTAGACCAGCTCACCCGACGCGCCCGGCTCGGGGACGACGGGCTCGCCGTCGTCGGGGTCGATCAGCTCCACCAGGACGTGCCTGCCGCCGGTGAAGCGCATGCCGGCCGCCCCGGGCGGCTCGGCGAACAGGACCGGCGCCATGTCGGCGTTGCCGAGCCCCTCGGTGATGCGGGCGTCCCACTCCTGCTGCAGGTGCCGCCGGAACGCGGGCTCGCCGCCGCCCGGCTCGCCGCCCACGAAGATCTTGCGGATGCCGAACTCGCGCGGGTCGCGGCCGAGCCCGCGGACGTACTCGGCGAGGTAGCGCACGTACGAGGGGGTGGCGTGCAGGGCGGTGACGCCGAGCGAGTCGAGGGCCTGCACCGCCTTGTCGGAGTTGCCGGTGCCGATGGGGATCATGGTGGAGCCGATGCACTCCAGCGCGTCCCTGATCGGCAGCCCGCCCACGAACAACGTCAGCCCGGCCCCGTGCAGCACGACGTCCTCGCGGGTGGCGCCCATGGTGGTGAACGCGCGGGCGGTCATCTCGGTCCACGACTCGGCGTCGCGGCGGGTCACCCCCACCCAGCTCGGCTTGCCCGTGGTGCCGGTGGAGGCGTGCACCCTGATCACCTCGGCCATCCCGACCGCGGCGTGCCGGCCGAGCGGCGGCGCGGCGGCCTGCGACTCGCGCAGCGCCTGCTTGTCGGTGAACGGCAGTTTCCGCAGGTCGGACAGGGACACCAGGGCAGCCGGGTCGATGCCGTGCGCGGCGAACAGGTCCGCGTAGAACGGCGAGCGGGCCGGCAGTCCGGCGAGTTGCGTGAGGAGCATCGCGGTGACGGCGTCTCGGTCCTCGGGCGCGACGAAGCCGGGTGTGGTCACGTGGTGTCCTTCCGGTGAGCGTGTCGGCGGCCACGGTGCCGACGGATGTGCGCGGGCCTTCCGGGGACCCCACTATGCCGAGGGGGCGCGGGGGTGATCGAGCGGACTTTCGCGTCGCGGAAGTAAATGGCCGATGTGGCCATGAAAGCGGCTTTAGGGCATATGCCGCACAGGTCGGCTCGGGGCTTTCCGCGAGGCGGAAGCGGCGTCGCAATCGGCGGTGGCCGCCGTCATCCTGTCAGGCAGCGGACGACCGGCCCTTCGGAGAGAGCATGGCGGAAACCGTACGCGCGGCCGTACAGATCGCTCCTCGCAAGATCGAGGTACGCGAGTTCCCACGACCGCGGATCGGCCCCGACGACGGTCTGCTGCGCGTCGAGGCCAACGGGGTCTGCGGCAGCGACGTCGAGACGTACAGGGGCCATCTCGGGTCGATGTTGCAGGACGAGCCGCGGCCCTTCGTGCCGGGGCACGAGCCGCTCGGCATCGTCGAGGAGGTCGGCGAGCGCGCGGCGGCCCGGTGGGGCGTGCAGCCCGGCGACCGGGTCGCCGTGGAGATCGTCGTGCCGTGCCACGCCTGCCGCCGGTGCCTGTCCGGCGCGTACCAGTTCTGCCCCCGCATCAGGCACGGCCACGGCATGACGCCCGTGGACGAGGCCCCGTCGCTCTGGGGCGGGCTGGCCGAGCACATGTACCTGGCGCCCGGCACGATCCTGCACCGCGTCGACAACACGCTGCCCGTCGAGGTGGCGGCGCTGTTCAACCCGCTCGGCGCGGGCGTGCGCTGGGCCTGCCACCTGGGCGGCGCCGGGCTCGGGGACACGGTGCTCGTCCTCGGCGCCGGGCAGCGCGGCCTGGCCTGCGTCATCGCGGCCCGCGCGGCCGGCGCCGGGACGATCATCGTGACCGGGCTCGAGTCCGACGCGCACAAGCTGGCCCTGGCCCGCGAGTTCGGCGCCGACCACACCATCGTGGCCGGCGCCGGGGCGGACATCGTCGAGCGGGTGCGCGAGCTCACCTCGGGCGCGATGGCCGACGTCGTGCTGGAGCTGACGCCGATGGCGGCGGAGCCGGTGGCCGACGCGCTGCTCGCGGCCCGGCCCGGCGGGCGGGTGGTGCTGGCCGGCCTGAAGGGGAGCCGCGACATCCCGGTGCGCACCGACGTGATCGTCAATCGCGGGCTGACCGTCGTGGGGGCGTTCTCGGTGGACAACCGGGCCTACGCCGAGGCCATCGGGCTCATCGAGGCGCGCCGCCATCCGCTGGAGAAGCTGCACACGCACTCGTTCGGGCTGGACGACACCGTGCTCGCCCTCGAGACCCTCGGCGGCGAGGTGCCCGGCGAGGACGCCGTCCACGTGTCCGTGCACCCGAACGGCTGAGCCCGGCCGGGCGGGCGCCCTCACCCGCCCGCCCGGCTCGCGCGTTTCTACCGGTAGGTGATGTCGGAGTCCCGGTAGAGGCAGTGGGTGCCGTCCGGGCCCGAGCCGAGCTTGGAGGGCTCCTGGCCCTTCGGCACACCCTTGTAGCGCTCGCAGATGGTGGCGCTGCCGTACACCGTGATCCGGCTGAAGCGCGCGGTGTCGCCCCAGTTGGAGTTGATGCCGGCCAGCACCTTGGTCGAGCGGGCGGTGATGCCGTCCATCACCACGTGCCGCTGGTAGGAGGACGAGCAGTTGCCGCACGCCCGGTAGAGCTTGCCGCTGCTGTGCACCTGGAAGTTCTTGATGGTCAGCGTGCCGGCGCCGTTGTGCTGGAACACCTTGTCGGAGCCCGACCTGGCGCCGCCGCCGTCCACCAGGTAGGTGGCAGAGGAGCTGGAGCTCTTGAACGTGGCGGCGTCCTCGCCGACGTCGTTCCACCAGACGTTGCGGATCGTGCAGGAGCCCTCGCAGTGGATGCCGTCACCGGCGGGGGCGTCGATGATGACGTTCTGGATGGTGCCGCCGTTCGGCACGACGAACATCGGGTCCTGGCTCTCGCTCTGGCCGCCGTCGCCGATGCCGTAGTAGCGCTTCATGCCGCCGTCGAAGAACGAGCCCAGCTCGCGGGTGTCGGTCAGGTGCACGCTGCCGGTGTCGGACGGCCAAGAGCCGCTGCCGTCACCGCCGCCGGGCGGCGGCGTCACGGTCGGCGTCACGGTCGGGGTGGGGTCCGGGTCGGGGTTGCCGCCGCCGGCCGCCCTGAGCGTCCACTGCTTGGTCGACACCGAGTCGCAGGAGTTCTGCTGGAGCAGGGCGCCCGAGGAGGTGGAGTTGTCCTTGACGTTCAGGCACTTGCCGCCGTTGGCGTTGACCACCCGGTAGTTCGAGCCCGACTCGGTGAGCTGCCAGCTCTGCGACGACGCCGAGCTGCAGGACTCCTGCTGCACGGCCTTGCCCGCGCTGGTGGAGCCGTCCTTGACGCCGAGGCACCTGCCGCTGTGCACGGCCTTGATCTGGTAGCCGCCGCCCGCCGAGGTGACCGCGAACACCTGCCCCGACCCGCCCGAGCAGCTCGCCTGGACGAGCTGGACGCCGTCGCCCGTGCTCGCGCCCGGCACCGCGGCGCACAGGCCGCTGCCCGCGTTGACCAGCGTGTAGGTGCCGTTGGACGGCGCCGCCGAGGCGGCGGTGGCGAACCCGGCCACCAGCCCGCCGCCCGCCACGAGCGCCGCCGCCAGCACGACGCTCAGCCTTCTCTCTTTACGCACGGTGAACTCCCCTTTCGACGAACTGCATGGGGCATCGAGCGCGCGCCCGGTGATCGCGGCGCCGCCTCGGGATCGGTCGGAATGCGCTTACCGACTTACGGTAAGCGCTTTCCCGACTGCAGGAGCAGTGAAGCACAGCCCCGCAACCCGGCAAAGGACACTCCCTTCGAGGAGCGACGTCTTTCCAGGTCAGAGGGTGTGCGGGAGTTGCAGAGCGGCGCTGAAACTTTCATCGCCTTCCGGTACGACCGCATTGTGCGGACGGCCTTGTGCGGACGGCCTTGTGCGGGCGGCCTTGTGGGGGCAGCCTTGTGGGGCGGCGTTTCCCCGAGAGGGACGGCCCGGCTGTGACCCGGCGTCTGGTCAGACGCCGATTCCGCCCGCCCGGCGACCGCGGTGGGCTCTTGTCAGCGGAGGTCGACGGTGAGGACGTCGTCCTCCCAGACGGCGTCCGTGCCCAGGGCGGCGCAGGCCGCGGTGAAACGGCTGGCCAGCCAGGCCCGTTCGGCGCCCCTGGCCAGCGTCGTCCGGCAGTAGTCGAGCTTGAGCGGCACCGCGCGCAGCCGGAGCGGCCCGAGGTCGTCGCAGGTGACCAGGAACAGCAGCGACAGGTCGTTGCGCAGGTCGGGGTCCACGGCGTAGTCGTCGATGAAGTCGCCCATGTCGTACAGGACGGGCGGCGCCACCCCGTGCGGGACGTGCGCCGAGTGACCGGCGATCAGCGTGGCGCCGGCGCCGGTCAGGATGCTCGCGGCGGTCCGCACGTACGGGAGCGGCTCGGTCGTCATGTTCGGCCCCCAGTGCGGGCTGACCAGCACGACGTCCGCCTGCGCCCGCGCCCTCGCCACCGCGTCGATCAGCCAGGCGGGCACCCCGGACGGCAGGTCGGCGTGTGCCACGCCGGGCCGGTCGGGGGTGGCGGTGTAGTCGCCGGGGTGGTCGGTGACGGCGACTACGGCCAGGCGCAGGCCGTTGACGTCGACCAGCACGGGCTCGCGGGCCCGTTCGAGGTCGGGGCCGGCGCCGGCGGTGTGGATCTCGACCCGCGCGAGGTGGGCGCAGGTGTCCAGGAGCGCGTCGTGGCCGAAGTCGAGCGCGTGGTTGTTGGCCAGCGTCACGCAGGCCACGCCCAGCTCGGCCAGCAGGTCGGCGGCCCTCGGCGGGGCGCGGAAGTGGAAGATCTTGCCCGGCGCCATCCACGGAGTGCCCCGATCGGACACGCAGCACTCGAGGTTGAGCAGCGTGAAGTCGGCCTCGGAGAGGTACGCGCGGACCGCGTCCGACACGTAGTCCCCGGGGTCGGCAGACTTCGCCAGCAGGTCGGCGACACCCCGGCCGAGCATCGTGTCCCCCGCCAGCGCGAGCGTGACGGCCACCCCGCTCCCCTGCCCACCGCACCACCCCCTAACCCCCTCCCTCGGCCGCCCACCCGCCACGCAGCATGGGCTTTCTGGACTGACGGGTCCCCGCCTCCCCCTGCTTCAATGCGACCTATTGCCGGCGGCGCCTGCAGGGCCAGGGGCGCGTCGGTCAGCCTGACCGACGCGGGCGAGGTGGATCACAGCCAGACCGTACGCAGGGCGCTGCCGAAGGTCGTCGCCGGCCTCACGGGCCGGGGATGAGCGGGACGAAGGACGCCGGGGTCAGCTCGCGGAGGCTCGCCAGGTGTCCGCGCTGCTTGGTAAAGAGCGTGACGATGTCCGCGATCTGTCCCGTGACGGGCATGACGAGCCGGCCGCCCTCCGCCAGCTGCTCGGCCAGGGCGGCGGGGACGTGCGGGGCGGCGGCGGAGACGATGACGGCGTCGTAGGGGGCGTGCTCGGGCAGCCCGGCCGAGCCGTCCCCGGCCAGCACCTCGGCGCCGGTGATGCCGGCGGCGGCGAGGTTGGCGCGGGCGTGGGCGGCGAGATCGGGCAGGCGTTCGATGGAGTGGACGTGCCTGGCGAGCCGGGCCAGCAGCGCGGTCTGGTAGCCGTAGCCGGTGCCGATCTCCAGCACGGTCTCGGCGCCGGTCAGCCGGAGCGCGTCGATCATCTGGGCGACCAGGGACGGCTGGCTGGTGGGCTGGCCGTGGGCGAGCGGGATGGGCACGTCCAGGCACGCCTGCCCGGCCGAGCGCGGCGGCACGAACAGCTCGCGCGGCGTGGCCGCGATGGCCGCCAGCAGGCGGAGGTCATGGATCCCCGCCCGCTCGGCGGCCGTCACGAGCTCCAGGCTGCGGCAGTCACCTTCGGCCGCCGCGACCAGCTCCTGCGCACGCGGATCCCCCGCCCGCCGCGCCGCCCTCATCAGGCCCTGCAGCCGGGCCTCCCCCGCACGCCGCGCCGCCGCCATCAGCCCCTCCTCCGCCGGAAGAGCGCCGGTCACCGCCATCAGCCACTCCCTCGCCCCCGAAGGGGACGGGCGGGTGGCGTAGGACGTCCCTTCTCACCCGCCCCCTACCCCGGAGGCTCAGCCCGAGACGCGGCGCCAGGTGGCGTCGGCGCGGCCCTGTGCGTCGGTGATCGGGTCGAGGCGGAGCAGGTAGTCGTAGTGGCGCAGGTAGCGGTCGGGGTAGTTGACCGACTGGTAAGACGTCCACGACGCGTCGGCGAGCCCCGCCACGGGCCGGAAGGTGGCGTCGGAGGCGAAGGTGCCGGTGCCGTCGTCGGCGGCCAGGGTCAGGTCGAACCCGTAGTGCCGCAGGTAGTAGCCGGGGTAGTTGACCGAGGCGAACGACACGGTGCCGGACCCGCCGGCCAGTCCGGGCACGAGGCGGAACTGGGCGTCCTGGGCGGGGCTGACGTTCGCGTCGATGCGCACGTCGAAGTCGGCGTGCCGGATGTGGCGGTCCTGGAAGTTGTAGGACTGGATGCGGCTGACGGGCACGCTGCTTCCCCAGCGGCCGAGCACCCGGCTCTCCTCGGCGGCGGTGAGGTTGAGTATGGAGCCGTGCCGCTTGCGGTTGCCGCCCATGGCGTAGTCGGAGCGGGTGCGGAAGTTGCGGGTGCTGCCGAGGTCGGTGGAGGTGATGGGCATGTAGCCGCGCCCGGTGGCGAACTGGTCGAGCCAGAGGGCCCACTCGTCGCGCTCGTTGAAGCGCGCCCACATGGGGCCTTCGACGACGGTGCCGCCGCCGGTGCCGTTGGAGATGCCCATGTGCGACAGGTTGCCGAGGGTGGTCCAGGTGCCGAGGATCGAGTCGGCCGCCTCGATGGTGATGTGGCCGTCGGCGGAGGCGCGGTAATAGCGGTGGCCGCCGACGCTGTTGGGCACCTCGATGATCTGGGTGTCGATGAGTCCCTGGGTGCCGCCGCGCTCGATGTAGAGCTGGGGCGTGGTGAAGGAGCGGAAGTCGCTCGTACGGACATACCAGATGCGGTGTTTCGTCACCCCGTTGCGCGCCGAGTTGGTGGCCCAGTAGAGCACGTAGTCGCCGGTCGCGGCGTTGTAGATGGCTTCGGGTGCCCAGGCGTTGCCCGCGCCGGGGATGGCGCCGGCGACGTTGATGAGCCAGGGGGCCGACCAGTTCACCAGGTCGCGCGACTCCCACACGACGAGGGAGGTGCTGCCCCGGTTGGCGGCGTCGTTCCATGAGGTGCCGCTGGCGATGCGCAGGTCGGTGGCGACGATCCAGTACCGGTCGCCGGACGGGGAGCGGACGATCGAGGGGTCGCGGACGCCGCGCGTGCCGATCGTGGAGCGCAGGACGAGCTGGCCGTTGTTGAGGTCGGTCCAGTGCAGGCCGTCGTCGCTGTGGGCGAGGTAGATCTGCTCGCCGTTGGCGGACTCGCCGGTGAAGTGGGCCATCAGGTAGCCGGTGAACGGGTCGAGCGCGGCGGCGGCCCGCTTGGGGGCGACGGCGGCCAGGCAGGCGAGCAGGAGGCAGGCCACGGTGAGCACCACGGCCGTCCTGCGGGGCAGGGTCGCGTACATGCGTCTCCTTCGGGAGGGGGTACGACGCTTCTGTTAGCGCTAACATTCCTGCGCCGCCGGAAAGGAGCTCACATCGGCGGCGCCCTCAGTGTGATCGCTAACATCGGGGCGGTCAATGGCCCTCTCACCAAAGACGGGGCCGCGCGGTGAACCGCGCGGCCCCGTCTGCCGGACGACCGGCCTAGCTCTTCGGCTCCGGCTCCTCGGCCGGGCAGGTGGTGCCCCGCTTCGGCACGGTCAGCGAGATGAGGTAGCCGTCCATGGCCTTGGTAGTGCACTCGGTCATGCCGTAGACGCCGTGCCCCCACCCCTCGTACGTCAGCAGCGTCGCCTTGGGGCCGAGCTGCCTGGCGACGTTGGCCGACCACCGGTACGGCGTGTCGGGGTCGTGCTTGGACGTGCCCACCAGCAGCGGCGCGCTGCCCTTGTAGCGCAGCCGGTGCTGCGGGTTGGTGACCGGGTGGCCCTGGCAGATCGGCATGTCGCCCATCGGCATCGGGTTGTAGCGGACGTCCGGCGCCACGGCGTTGGAGGCCCGCATCACGGCGGCGTACTCCTTGTAGTCACGCAGCCCCAGGTTCCAGTCCTCGCACAGGATCGCGGTGGGCAGCTCGGCCCATTTGCCGCTCACCGGCCCGTTGCCGGGCGGGCCCGGCATGTCGTCCGGCACCGGCCCGCCGTCCAGGGCGAGCAGCACCTGGGCCTCCAGGTGCCAGTCCGGCGCCTCGTTCATGATGACGGCCAGCCAGAGCAGGTTGTGGGCGCTGACCTTGTCGTCGCCGCCAGGCCAGACCAGCTCGCCGCGCTCGGCCTTGGCCACGACCTTCTTCCACAGCGCGCGGATGTCGCGGCCGTGCAGGGCGCAGCCGGTGTCACGCTCGCACCAGGCGATGAACTCCTCGAAGCTGTCCTGGACGGTGTCCGCCTCGGTGACCTGGAAAGCCTTGGCGTTCAGGCTGTGGTCCATGTTGCTGTCGAGCACCATGGCCCTGATCCGGTTCGGGAACATCTCGGCGTACATCTGCTGGGCGAGCGTGCCGTAGGAGACGCCGTACGAGGTGAGCTTCTCGTCGCCGAGGGCCGCGCGGATGGCGTCCATGTCGCGGGCGACGTTCTTCGAGTCGAGGTGGTCGTAGACCGGGCCCGTGCGCTTGCGGCAGTCGGCGCGCAGCTTCTTGTCGAAGGCGACCCACTTGTCGAAGTCGGCCTGGCTCTTCATCACCGGGTAGGGCATCTGGTTGTAGACCGAGGCCGAGCAGGTGACCGAGCCGCTGCGGGCGACGCCGCGCGGGTCGTAGCCCACGATGTCGAAGCGCCGCTGGATCTCCTCGCTGAATCCGGTGGGGCGCAGGATGCCGTCGACGCCGGAGTTGCCGGGCCCGCCGGGGTTGGTCAGCAGCGAGCCGATGCGCGCGGCGGAGTCCTCGGCCTTGCGCCTGGCCAGCGCGAGGCCGATGGTCGGCCCGTTCGGCTTGGACCAGTCGACCGGCACCTTCAGCGTGGCGCACTCGACGCTCGGCTCTTCCTTGCACGGCCGCCAGGTCACCCCGCGCTTGCCGACCGCGTTCGTGACGTCCTTGCCTGTCACGGTCGCGGCGGCGATGGGAGCGGTCAGCACCGTTCCCATCATCACGAGCGCGGTGGCGAGCAGGGAGGTCTTTCTGAGCACGTCTCTCCTAACGTCGGGCGCCCCTCCATGATCAATGACCCACGAATCTAACAGCTCAGAAGGCACCTTTGGCATTTATGGGAGAAACGGGACATACGCCTATCTGGTGGACTCGCGGATCACCAGCGCGTACGGCGCCACGTACCGGGCGGTCGGCCGCCCAGGGTCGGCGATGCGCTCGGTGACCAGCTCGACCGCCTTCTCGGCCATCCAGGCGTGGTCGGGCGCCACGGTGGTGAGCGCGGGCACCAGGTACGCCGCCTCCGCGATGTCGTCGAACCCGGCCACCCGCACGTCGTCGGGCACCCGCAGCCCCACGTCGGCCAGCCCGCGCAGCACGCCGAGAGCGACGGTGTCGGTCACCGCCAGCACGCCGTCGAAGGGCCGCCCGGCGGCGGCCAGCCGGTGCGCCGCCGCCCGGCCCGCCTCCATGGTGAGCGCGTCGAGACCCACGTGCAGCGCGGGGTCGGCCTCGACGCCGCGGGCGGCGAGCGCGCCGAGGTGGCCGCGGTGCCGGGCGTTCACCATGTTGAGGTTCCAGTCGAGGCGGCCGGTGACGTGCGCGACGGCGCGGCAGCCCCGGTCGAGCAGGTGGGCGGTGGCCGCCGCGGTGGCCTCCTCGTTCGGCATGGCGATGTGGTCGAAGCGCCCGCCGAAGTCCTGCTCGCCGAGCATCACGATCGGGTGGTCGCCCTCGGGCGGGGTGCGGTCGCGGCCGTCGAGCCCGACCGCGCTGAGGATCAGCCCGTCGAACTGCAGCGTCCGCGCGTGGGCGATGGCGTCGATCTCGCCGGCCGCCGCCGCGCCCGTCTGCTCGATCGCGACGTGGAAGCCGCGCCGCCGCGCCCGCTCGATGACGTGGGAGGCAAGCCGCCCGAAGTAGGGCCGGTCGATCTCGGGCACGGCCAGCCCGATCACGCCGGTACGGCCCGACCTGAGCGTGCGGGCCGAGACGTTGACCCGGTAGCCGGAGCGCTCGATGGCCTCGCGGACGCGGCGGCGTACCGGCTCGCTGACCCCGCCCCGGTTGTTGACCACGTTGGAGACCGTCATCTTCGACACCCCGGCCAGCCGGGCGACGTCGTCCATCGTCACCATGCCGCCGAGGGTAGCGCCGCCGCTCAGGTCAGGCTCGCCTCCACGGTGACGAAGGAGTGGGCGGGCAGGTGCACGCGCAGCCCGGACGGGGTGGCCGTGACCTGCTCGTGCGGGCGCGGCGCGACCGCCTCGGGCGCGTCGGGGGTGTTGTGCGTGCGCAGGTCGCCGGCCGTGAGGATGCGGGCGCGGGCGATGGCGACCGCGCCGCCGCGCAGGTCCAGCTCGACGTCGGCCGCCTCGCCGGCGTCCAGGTTGGACAGCGAGATCAGCACCTGCCCGTTCTTCCTGCTGGCCGACAGCGACACCGTACGCAGCTCCGTCCCGTCCACCTGCCGGGCCGGCAGGCCGTCGGGCAGGTCGACGCGCAGCGAGGCGGCGTCCTGGTGGCCCTTGTTCATTTCGAACACGTGGTATGTGGGCGTCAGCACCAGCGCACCCGAGTCGGGGTCGGTGAGGATCATGGCCTGCAGCACGTTCACGGTCTGCGCGATGTTGGCCATGACCAGGCGGTCGGCGTGCCGGTGGAAGACGTCGAAGTGCAGGCTGGCCACGAGCGCGTCGCGCAGCGAGTTCTGCTGGTAGAGGAAGCCGGGGTTGGTGCCCGGCTCCACGTTCCACCAGGTGCCCCACTCGTCCAGCACCAGGCCCACGTTCTTGCCGGGGTCGTAGCAGTCCATCACGTTGGAGTGGCCGGTGATCAGCTCGTCCACCCGGGCGGCCTGCGCCATCGTGCGGTAGTGGTCGTCCACGCCGAACTCGGTGGCCGAGCCCTTGTCCTGCCAGGTGCCGGGGATCGTGTAGTAGTGGAACGACAGCGCCTGCATGAACGACGCCGGCCGATACGCGCAGCCCAGCTCGCCGAGCTGCTTCATCAGCGTCTCGGTCCAGGCGTAGTCGGCGGAGTTCGCCCCGGCCGCGATGCGGTACAGCTTGTTGTCGCCGTGGTCGCGGCAGTAGGTGCCGAAGCGGCGGGCCTCGGCCGCGTACTGCTCGGCCTTCATGTTGCCGCCGCAGCCCCACGCCTCGTTGCCCAGCCCCCAGAAGCGCACCCGCCACGGCTCCTCGCGCCCGTTGGCCTTGCGCAGCCGCACCATCGGCGAGTCGCCCTCGCGGGTGAGGTACTCCACCCAGTCGCTCATCTCCCGCACCGTGCCGGAGCCGACGTTGCCGCTGATGTACGGCTCCGCCCCGAGCAGCTCGCACAGGGCCATGAACTCGTGGGTGCCGAAGTGGTTGTTCTCCTCGACGTTGCCCCAGTGGGTGTTGACCATGGCGGGGCGGCTCTCCTTGGGGCCGATGCCGTCCATCCAGTGGTACTCGTCGGCGAAGCAGCCGCCTGGCCAGCGCAGGTTGGGGATGTTCAGGGCGCGCAGCGCCTCGACGACGTCGAGGCGGATGCCGCCCTCGTTGGGCAGGTCGCTGTCCTCGCCGACGTAGAAGCCGTCGTAGATGCAGCGGCCCAGGTGCTCGGCGAAGTGGCCGTACAGGTGGCGGCTGATCACGGGGCCTGGGACGTCGAGGTTGATGATGGCGGGCACGGTGACAGGACTCATCGGGTGAGCTTCCTCGCGTTCGGGGGCCGGTCGGAGGTGACTTTATCGATAAACCTCCCGTCTTGGCGAGACCCCCGCGCCGCCGGGCCCGGGGGTGCGGGCCCGGGGGTGCGGGCCCGCAACCCGGCTCCCGCCCCGCGCCCGGGCTCAGGGCTCGTCGCCGGACAGTTCGCGTCTGCGGCGCAGCAGGGCGGCCCGTCGCGCGTGCGCCCTGATCGTCAGCGCGAGCGCCACCGCGACGACGGGACCGCCGGCCCCGAGCGCCACCCCCAGCCCTTCACCACGCTGCACGGCCACCACGACCAGCAGCGTCGTCGTCACGGCCGAGGCCGCCAGCGCGAGCCACCCGGCCACCACCCGGTCGGTCGCGAACAGCGGCACCCGCCGCGTCAGCAGCCACCCGCCGTAGCAGGCCCAGCCCAGGCAGAACGCGGTGAACAGCCCGAACGCCAGCTGCGTACGCCCCGGCAGCGGCCCCGGCTCGCTCGCCCACAGCCCGATCACGAACAGCGCACCCGCCACGCCCGCGACCAGCGTGGCCACCGCGCGGACGCGCCGGCGGGGCGACAGCGCCGGCTCCAGCCGATCCAAAAGCTCCTGCGCCGACAGGCGCGGCTTCTCCTCGCTCATGGCCGGTACCCCTTCTCCTCCAGGCGCTCGCGCATCAGCCGCCGGGCGCGGTTCAGCCGGGACTTGGCCGTGCCCACCGGGATGCCGCAGATCTGCGCGCAGTCCTCGACCCGCAGGTCCTCCAGGTAGTGCAGGACGAGGATCTCCCGCTCGGCCGGTGGCAGCAGGGCCAGGGCGGCCGTCAGCTCGGCCCGGTCCAGCACCGCGTCGGCCGGGTCGCCCGCGAGCTCCTCGCCCTGGTGCGCCGGCTCGTCGGCGTACTGGACGCGCAGCCGGTCCATCACCGACCTGCGGGCGATGGTGAACAGCCAGGGCTTGAACCGGCCTGGCTCGCGCAGCCGGGGCAGGCCGCGGACCACGGCCAGCCACACCTCCTGGCTCACGTCGTCGGCCCGCTCGGCGTCCAGCATGCGGCGCACGTACGTCCACACCGGCGTGCGCCAGCGGGACACGAGCTCGGCCAGCGCGTCCCGTTCACCCAGCTGGGCGCGGACGACCAGCAGCTCATCGATCATCTCGTCCTCCCGTCACCCTGCACAGTCGGGCGGGCGGCCGATCCGGTTCACGGGGCCGGGCGGACGAGCGGGTTCCGTCGAGTCAGTCTGCGGCGCAGACGGGCGCGAGCGCCAGGGCCAGGGCCTCGCGATGCAGGCGGTCGAGGCGGGCACGGGTCTCGGCGGCGCGGCGGGCGTCGGCGAGGGCGGGCGCGCAGCGGCGCGGCACCCCGCGTACCGGTTCGGTGTCCTTGAGCAGGTGCAGCAGGCGCGGGGTGAGCAGGTCGAGCCGTGAGCGCAGGTCGCCCGCGAGCCCCGGGCGCGGCTGCGGACGCAGCGCGGGCTCGGCCTGCCAGCGGGCGTGCAGACCGCGCCGCACCAGGTTGGCCGCCTCCAGCTGGGCGCGGAAGAACCACACGCCGGTGGGCGCGGGCAGGCCGATCTCGACGGAGTGCTCGGTGACGGCGTCGAACAGCTCGTGCTCGGTGGTGAGGTCGGCGGCAGTGCTGGTGGTGGGGGTGCCATATTCGGCGGCGGCGACCGCGTCGGCCAGCAGCAGCCGGCGTACGGTCAGCTCCGCCAGCTCGGGCAGGTCCTCGAGCCCCGCGGGCCCGCGCAGCGCCGCCGGGTCGTCGGTGGTGGTGAGACCGGCGTGCAGGGCGGGCGCGGTGGCGACGGCCAGCAGGACCGCGGCGATGGCCGCGGCGTGGCAGGCCATGGGTAGTGCCTGGTGAGGCATGACGATGACTCCTGTGCGTGAAATCTCGACAACGCACCGTACATGCCCCTGGCCCCGGCCCACCATCCGCCCCCGCGATCACTGACGATGACGACACCCCCGCATGGCCGTCAGGGGAAGGTTCGCTGCCGGGAAACGGCCTGGTGTGCCACACTTCACTCTCACCTAAGAAGGGGGCAAAGGGTGGCGAACCGCTATCTCTATCTGGCACGGCATGGCGCGGCGATCGACGAGGGCGAGCTGAGCGAGACGGGGTGCGAGCAGGCCGAGCTGCTCGGCAAGCGGCTGGCCGAACATCCCATCACCGCCGTGCATCACGGCCCGCTCCCCCGTGCCGCGCGTACCGCCGAGATCGTGGCCCGTCACCTGCCCGGCGCCCAGGTGCGGACGGCCGACCTGTACGGCGACTACGTCCCCGCCGCCCCGCCCCGCGACGAGCTGCCGCCGGCGCACGCGGCGTTCCTCAACGGCTTCACCGACGCCGAGCTGACCTCGGGCCCGCCGCTGGCCGCCGCGGCGATCGCCCGGCACGCCGGCCCTGCCGACGTCGAGACGCACGAGCTGATCATCACGCACAACTTCCTCGTCGCCTGGTTCGTCCGGCACGCGCTCGGCGCGCCCGAGGCCCGCTGGATGGGGCTCAACCAGGGCAACTGCGCCCTCACCGTCATCCTCTACCGGCCCGAGGTGCCGCCTTCGCTGATGTTCTTCAACGACATGAGCCACCTGCCGCAGGACCTGCGCTGGACCGGCTTCCCCCCGGCACTGCGGATGTGACACGGCATGGGGCTGGAGATCGAGAGCAGGGAGTCCGACTCGCCGTACGTGGAGCGGGTCTGGCGCAGCCGCAGCAGCGACGTCACGGAGATGATGTCGGTCGCCTCGGCGCGCTTTGACCTGGTCTTCTGGGAGGAGCGCGGCGAGACGCACGTGGCCGTCCAGGGGCCGGAGACGCGGGCGAGCGTGGCGCCGGTGCCCGAGGACGCCACGTTCTTCGGCATCAGCTTCGCGCTCGGCGTCTCGATGCCACACCTGCCGTTCGAGCGGCTGGTCGACGGCAATCTGCTGCTCCCCGGCGCCACCCGGCGCTCGTTCCACCTGCAGGGGTCGTCCTGGCACCTGCCCGGTTACGACGACGCCGAGGCGTTCGTGCGGCGGCTGGCGCAGGAGGAGGTGCTGGTCCGCGACCCGCTGGTGGCCTCGGGGGGCGGCCCTGTGTCGTGGGTGTCGGAGCGTACGCTGCAGCGGCGCTTCCTCGCGGCCACCGGCCTGACCAGGAACGCGGTCCGGCAGATCGACCGGGCCAGGCACGCGGCGGTGCTGATCAGGGACGGCGTGCCGGCCGGCGAGGTCGTGCACCGGCTCGGTTACTTCGACCAGCCGCATCTGGCGCGATCGCTGGCCCGCTTCGTCGGCCGCACCGCCACCCGGCTCGCCCAGGCCGATCCCGCCGAGCCGCTGTCCCTGCTCTATCGCAGCAGCGCGAGCCCGCACCGCATCGACGGCTGAAGGCCCGCTCACCGGCGGCTGACAACGATGTCTCAACAGAGCTTCCCCGGCACGTGCGGCAGGAGGACCGCGCCGAAGAGGCCCTGTGGCGGCGTACGGACGCGCTGCGCCCCGCCGACGTGTGCCGGCTCGCCCGCGCCTCGACCTAGGAGTTCCGAAAGGTACGCGTTCGGCCTGCTCAGCGGCGCGGCGTCCCGATAAGCCGCCCACCACTTGCTACTCTCTGCACCTGAATGGTGACGTTTAGTACGGTGAGGAGCTCGTTGTGAAGGTCGCCTGCGTCGGCGGCGGACCCGCCAGCCTGTATTTCTCCATCCTGATGAAGCGCGTGGACCCGTCCCACGAGATCACCGTCTACGAGCGTTACCCGGCCGGCGCCACCTACGGGTGGGGGGTGACGTACTGGGAGGAGCTGTTCGACTACCTGCACGAGGTCGACCCCGAGTCGGCCCGCGCGATCGGCGAGTCGTCGGTGCGGTGGGACAGCTGGGTCGTGCACGTGCAGGACCGCGCGACCGTCACCGTCGAGCACGGCGACGAGGGCTTCGGCGTCGGACGGCAGCGCATGCTCGACATCCTCGCCGAGCGGGCCCGCGACCTGGGCGTGGACATCGCCTACGAGCACGAGATCACGCCGGAGACGGAGTTCGCCGACGCCGACCTGGTGGTGGCCGCCGACGGGATCAACAGCGTGCTGCGCGAGCGGCACGCCGAGCATTTCGGCACCGAGGTGTCGGTCGGCCGCAACATGTACATGTGGCTCGGCACCACCAAGGCGCTCGACGCCTTCACCTTCGTCTTCACCGAGACGCCGCACGGCTGGATCTGGGGCTACGGCTACGGCTACGACTCCGGGCACAGCACGTTCATCGTGGAGTGCGCGCCCGACACCTGGCGCGGGCTGGGCTTCGACACGGCCGGCGAGGCCGACGGGCTGGCCCTGCTGGAGAAGCTGTTCGCCGAGGTGCTTGACGGCCACCCGCTGATCGCCCGGAGCGAGGCGGGCGGCAGCGCGCGCTGGCTCAACTTCCGCACGCTGACCAACCGCAGGTGGTACCGCGACAACGTGGTGCTGCTCGGCGACGCCGCGCACACCACGCACTTCTCGATCGGCGCGGGCACGGCGCTGGCGCTGGGCGACGCCGCCTACCTGGTGGAGGCGCTGCACTCGGCGACCGACCTGGACGCCGCGCTGGCCCGCTACGAGCGCGAGCGCCGCGCGGCGATCCGCGTCTCGCAGCGGGCGGCCAGGCGCAGCGCCCGCTGGTACGAGAGCGTGCCGCGCTACGTGAACCTGCCGCCGCGCCAGCTCATCGCGCTGCTCAACGAGCGGCACTCGGCCGTGCTGCCGTACGTGCCGCCGCGGCTGTACTACGTCACCGGCCAGACGGCCGGCACGCTGGCGTGGCTGGCGTCGTGCCTCATACCGGGGCGGCGCCGCCGGACATCGGGATGAGATGACCCGGCCTGCGGCGGCGTGAGGCCCGTCCGGCCAGGAACGCGGCCAGCAGCGCCGAGCCGATCAGGACGGTCTTGGGCCTGGTCACGGCCTTCCTGACCCGGGTCTTCACCCCCGGTTTGGACGCGACGGCCGTCCGCGCGAGCGTGACGGCCCTGTCCTTGCCGCGAGACCTCGTCTGCTGCGTCCTCATGCTTTCCCCCCGCTTGCTCGGCGGCACGTCTACCCAGGTCAGCGCCGTCCATGCGGGTGGCGGTCAGTCCTCGCCGGTCTTCCAGCGGTAGACGTACGACATGACGAACCCGAGCAGGCCGGTCACCCCGGCCGCGACGGTCATGGGCAGGCCGAGCGCCGCGACGGCCCCTGACACCAGCCCGGGGCTGCCCGCGATCAGGCCGGCGGCCTGGGCGAGCACGAGGACGACGCCGAGCGCGAGGAACAGCACGAGGCCGATCTTGAACAGCACCATGGTGAGACGTCTCATGACGGGGGGCTCCTCTCAGATCGGCAGCACGCCGGTCGCGACCAGCACGCCGATGACCAGGGTCGGGATGACGAACCACAGGATGAGCCGGCCGAACGTCCTGGCCGGGTCCACCTGGGCGATGCCGCTGGCGATGTAGATGGGGGCCGCGCCCGGCGGGGACGCGCCCTCGGTCGAGGCGAAGATGAGGATGGCGGTGGCCGCGGCGGCGGGCGAGACTCCTGCCGCGGTGAGCGCGCTGAAGGCGACCCCGCCGACGGCGGCGATCGTGGCGGTGCCGGTCAGCGGCGCGGCGATGACGACGAGCAGCAGGCCGACGATGGTGGCGATGACGACGGCGGGCGCCTGCACGCTCTGCATGACCGTGGTGAGCTGCTCGACCAGGCCCAGCTCGCCGAGGCTGGCGGCGGCGGCGAAGGCGAAGAACAGGGTGGCGCCGATGACGGCGTAGCGGGGCGCCATCTCGCCGAGCAGGTCGTTCCAGGCGCTCGCGGTGCGCGGCAGCCGCCGCCAGGCGACGGCGAACGTGGCCAGCACGGTCAGCACCGGGATCCACACGACGATGCTGATGTCGCCGGCCGCCTCGCCGACCCGCGACTCCATGAGCGCCTTGCCGAACTCCAGCGTCATCAGCACGGGGATGGCGATGCCGGCGTAGACCAGCAGCGAGGTCCATCCCGCGCGCAGCGCGGCCCGCAGCGGCACGATGTCGGCGGCGTCGGTGGCGGCGATGCGGTGCCTGCGCACCCACAGGAAGACCACCACGAACCGGTGCGCGACCGTCCACAGGCCGCCCACCAGG
Organism: Nonomuraea sp. NPDC049504; assembly: GCF_040676845.1. Taxonomy (NCBI): domain Bacteria; kingdom Bacillati; phylum Actinomycetota; class Actinomycetes; order Streptosporangiales; family Streptosporangiaceae; genus Nonomuraea; species Nonomuraea sp. NPDC049504. The sequence goes on along the minus strand of NZ_JBFAPT010000022.1, from coordinate 84,391 downwards.
GCGGGCACGAACAGCTGGTCGGCGGTCAGCACCGGCGCCACGGCGGCCGAGCCGAGCAGCAGGAACATCGACGAGCTCGGCGGGATCGAGATGCCGAGCCCGGCGTTGCCGGCGACGAGCGAGGCGGCCAGGTCGGGCCGCCAGTTCGAGCGGATCATCCAGGGGATGGTGACCGAGCCGACCGAGGCCGAGATGCCCGAGCCGGACCCGGAAGGGCCGCCCAGCAGCGCGGCGGCCGACGTCGAGACGTATCCCGCGCCGCCGCGCAGCCGGCCGAACACCGAGTTGAGCACCGTGACCTGCTCCTGGATGAGGCCCAGCCTGGTCAGCAGGTACCCCATGAAGACGAAGGCCAGGGCGGCGAAGACGACCTCCTCGGCCATGGCGTCGGCGATGCCCGCCCAGGCCAGCTCGAAGAAGCGGGCCCCGCCGAAGAGGCACACGCCGGCGAACCCGATGAGCATCGCCTCACCGATGTTGCGTTTCAGCACGCCGTTCCAGACGACGATGATGACGATGTAGGCGACGAGCGCCCAGATGGCGATACCCACGGCGAAAGTCCTCCAATGGGGTGGGGCTGGGGGTGTTCGGCGAGCCTTCGCCGACGGTCAGGTGCCCGGCGGGGTCAGGCGCCGGGCGGCGCACTCGCCGGGGGCGGGCCCTGCGAGTGCGAGTCCTGCGAGTGCGAGTCCTGCGAGTGCGAGTCCTGCGAGTGCGGGTCGGCGAGGTGGCGGGCGAGTGCGAGGGTGCGGCGGGCTCTGGTGACGATGGGGGCGTCCACGAAGCGGCCGTCGGGGAGGGCGACCGCGCCGGCGCCGTCCCGTTCGGCCTGCTCGGCGGCGGCGACGATCTCGACGGCCCTGGCCGTCTCCTCCTCGCCAGGACGGAAGGCGCGCCTGATGGCGGGGATCTGGCGGGGGTGGATGGCGGTCCTGCCGAACAGGCCGATCGCGCGGCCGGCCCGGCAGGAGGCGAGCAGCCCGTCCTCGTCCTTGACGTCGGGGTAGACGGACATGGGCACCGGGGGCAGCCCGGCCGCGGCGGCGGCGAGGACGACCTGCAGGCGCAGGTGGTTCATGGCCTGCTGGTTGGTGATGCCCAGCTCGGCGGCGAGGTCCTGCTCGCCGAGCGCCACTCCGGCCACGTGCGGGTGCGCGGCGATCTCGCGGGCGTTGACGATGCCGGCCGCCGACTCCAGCAGCGCGTACGCGGGCACGCCTGTCAGCGTGTCGAGGACGGCGGCCGACTCGACCTTGGGCAGCCGCACGGCGTCGGCCAGGCCGGCGACGGCGGCCAGGTCGTCGCGCCCGCGCTCGCCGGCGGGGTCGTTCACCCGCACGTGCAGCACGCCGCCGTCGGGGCGGGCGCTCAGGTAGGCGACGGCGTTGGCCCTGGCCTCGTCCTTGCGAACGGGGGCCACCGCGTCCTCGAGGTCGATGATGACGACGTCCGCGCCGGACGCGACGGCCTTGGCGAACCGCTCGGGCCGGTCGCCCGGCACGTACAGCCAGGTCACCGGCGGGCGCTCGGAGGCGCTCACGCGATCACCCCTTCCTCGCGCAGCCGCGCGATGCGCTCTTCGGGGTAGTCGATCTCGCCGAGCACCTCGTCGGTGTCGCGGCCGAGCGGGCGGCCCGGCCAGCGGATCCCGCCTGGGGTGTCCGACAGGCGGAACAGCACGTTCTGCATGGTGAGCGAGCCCAGCTCCTCGTCGGGCACCTCGACGAACGTGCCGAGCGCGGCGTACTGGGGGTCCTCGGCGAGGTCGGTGACGTCGTAGATGGGCGCGACGGCGGCCTGCGCCTGCTCGAAGGCGGCGATGACCTCGTCGGCGTCGCGTTCGGCGATCCAGGAGGCGACGGCCTCGTCCAGCTCGTCCACGTGCTGCACCCGGCCGTGCCCGCTGGCGAACCACGGCTGCTCGACCAGGTCGGGCCGGCCGACGAGGGTGACGACCCGCTCGGCGATGGGCTGGGCGCTGGTGGAGATGGCGAGCCAGCGTCCGTCGCGGGTGCGGTAGGTGTTGCGGGGGGCGTTGCTGCTGGAGCGGTTGCCGGTGCGCTGCGGCACGGCCCCGAGCGCCTTGTACGCGCTCATCTGCGGCCCGAGCAGGCCCAGGATCGGCTCGATGATGGCCATGTCGATGACCTGGCCGCGCCCGGTGCGCTCGCGGGCGTGCAGGGCGACCATGATCGCGTACGACATGGCGAGGCCGGCGATGCCGTCGGCGAGGGCGAGCGGCGGCAGGGTGGGCGGCCCGTCGGGCTGGCCGGTCATGGCGGCGAAGCCGCTCATGGCTTCGGCGAGGGTGCCGAAGCCCGGCCGTCCCGACATCGGCCCGAACTGCCCGAACCCGGTCATCCTGGCGACGATGAGCCGGGGGTTGAGTTCCAGCAGGTCGTCGGGAGAGAGGTTCCAGCGTTCCAGGGTGCCGGGACGGAAGTTCTCGATCAGCACGTCGGAACGTTCTGCGAGGCGGCGCAGGATCTCCTGCCCCTCGGGGCGCGACAGATCGACGGCGGCGGTGCGCTTGTTGCGCGAGAGGGTCTTCCACCACAGGCCCACCCCGTCGACCGAGGCTCCGTGCCCGCGCGAGGGGTCGCCCCGCCTCGGGTGCTCGATCTTGATCACGTCGGCGCCGAAGTCGCCCAGCATCATGGCGGCGGAGGGACCGGCGAACAGGGTCGCCGCGTCGATGACCCGCAGGTCGTCGAGGCTCGTCATGGGTATGTAACTTATAAGAAATATGTCATAGGTCAACCATGTGACCATTTTGCGGGACACTTAAGGACATGTCAGCCACCGAGCCGCGGCCGCCCATGAGCAAGGCCGACTACGTCTACGCCGTGCTTCTGGAGGAGATCCGGTCGGCACGGATCCCGGGAGGGACCGCGGTCAGGGCCGGGGAGGTGGCCAAGCGGCTGGGGGTGTCGGTCACGCCGGTGCGCGAGGCGCTGCGCCGGCTGGAGAAGGACCGGCTGATCAGCTACGAGGCGCACCACGGCGCGACCGTGATCGACCTGGGTGACGAGGCGCTGGCCGAGTACTACGGGCTGCGCGCCGTCGTCGAGGGGCTGGGGGCGCGGCTGGCGGCGTCCAGGATCACCCCCGAGGAGCTGGCCGGGCTCAGGGAGCTGCACGCCGCGATGGCGCGCGACGCCGCCGAGGGCCGCAACGACCGGCTCGGCGAGCAGAGCAGGACCTTCCACCTGCGCATCGTCGACATCGGCGGCCCCGCCTTCCTGGGCGGGCACGCGAGATCGGTCCGCAACAGCTTCCCCGTCCCCGCCGAGGCGTCGCTATGGCTGGACGAGACCCAGGTCAGGGCCCAGCTGGACGCCCACGAAGGCATCCTGGCCGCCCTGGAGGCCGGCGACGGCGAGACGGCCGAACGCATCATGATCGACCACGTCCAGCACGCCGGCACCTACCGCCGCCACCGGTGACCGGCCGCCACGGCCTGTCCCCCGCACGCCCGTGACGGGTGGCGATGGTCAGGTCGTGGAGTTTCTGATCTCGTCGAGGACGTCGGCGGTGGAGTCGACGGGCAACGCCGACAGGGACAGGCGGGCGAAGGCCTGCTGGTGTTCCTCGACGCGCCGCCGGTCCTCGATGACGACCGGCGCGTGCAGCAGGTGGAGCACCAGCGTGTCGGGGCTCGCGGGGTCGGCGAAGCGGAGCAGGGTGAACGGCGGCCCCTGGTAGAGGTAGCCGCTCTCGGCGACGGGCCGGGCGACCTGCAGCGCGATGTGCTGCTGCTTGGTGGCCGCGGTGAGGGCGTCGAGCTGGGCGAGCCGGTCCTCGGCCCGGCTGAGCGGCGGGTCGAGCAGCGCCGTACGGTCGAGCACCGCCCAAAGGCGCGGCCCCTCCTGCCGGTCGAGCACCTGCTGCCGGACGGTGATCAGCGAGGCCATGGCGGCGGCCCGCTCGTAGGCGGCGCCCGGCAGCAGCCCGGCCAGGGCGGCCGACAGCGCGTAGGCGGGGGTCTGCAGCAGCGGCGGGATCTGGTGGGGGCAGTAGGTGTAGATGATCTGCGCCCGGTCCTCCAGCTCCAGGAACGCCGACAGCGCCAGGGGCACGCCGGGGGCGTCGTACCAGCCGGGCACCCGCTCCTCGCGCAGCAGCGACAGCACGCGGGCGACGTGCTCGCCCTCGCCGTACAGCTGCAGCAGCGTGCGCACGGTGCCCTCGCGGGGCGCGACGAGCCCGTGCTCGATGCGGAAGATGGTGGAGGTGTTGAGCCCGGCCGCGTCGGCGGCGGACTTCATCGACAGCCCGGCACCGGCGCGCAACGAGGAAAGCCGGGCCGCGACAACGCTCAACTGCATACGTCTGTCACAGCCACCGATGACAAAAATCAGCGTTTACACCAGGTCTGTTGCAACAGTGTGACGGTTGATGCACGATGGCCACTCTAGTGGCCTGACACGTTATGCATACGCCGATCCGAAAGGCAGTGACTGTGGCGGACGCGTGGATGCTCCATCCCGACTACCGGACTCCCCCGGTCCCCACAGACACGGACATACCGCCGGGCCCGTGGCGTCACCCCGACGGCGGCCAGATCATGAACGGCACCTACGAGCGCCAGCTGCCCAAGCGCCAGATGGAAGTCGTGACCGTGTGGTACGGCTATCCGCTGAGCCACTGGCGTGGCCCGCGGATGCCGCGCTTCAGCAGCCCGATGGTATCGGCATGGAACCCGGTGCTGGCACAGGGCCTGGCCGTCGATCCCGCGGCGCCGTCGCCGTACCGCGACGAGCTGTGGTGTGACCGGTGGATCGCCGAGGCCCTGCTGTACGGGCGCAAGCCGTACGGCGCGTTCACGCTGCCGGTGGACGAGGCGATGCGCTGGTTCGCCAAGAGCGGCGGCACGAACCTGGTCTACCAGGCGCGGGCGGAGGACGACCTGGTGCGGGTGGTGGCGGGCACGTCGGAGCGTTACGGGCAGCTGTTCGACCTCGACGCGCTGATCGCGGACTACCGGGAGGCGCTGCCGAAGCCGCTGGCCGACCGTGAGGCGGAGGCGCTGGAGGCGCATCGCACGGTGTCGCCGGCGCTGTCGTACGTGCTGAGCGAGCCGGCCGAGACGCTGTTCGCGCAGGCGGCGCTGTCGGTGCGGGGCCTGACGCTGGGTTATCCGCCGCGCGAGACGGCGGCCAGGATCGTCGCCGGCGCCGCCTCGTGAGCCCGCTGGACGTCAAAGGCGTGCTGTTCGACCTCGACGAGACGCTGCTGGACCATCGCGGCGCGGCGAGCGCGGGCATCGCCGCCTGGGCGGCTTGGCCATGCCTGCCCTGGCCGACCTCGACGCCGCCTACGAGGAGTACGCCGCCCGCTACCGGCGCTCCTGGGTGGCCTTTCCCGACGTGGCGCAGGCGGTGGCGGGGCTGGCCGGGTTCGCGCTGGGGGTGCTGACCAACGGCGTGCAGCGCGTGCAGGAGGCGAAGGTGCGCGCGATCGGACTGGCTGGATCGTACGGGCGCGGAGCCCGGCCCCGAGGAGTTCCCGCGCATCACCTCGCTGACGGAGCTGGCGCCGCCGCTGAGGGCCTGAACCGGTTACGACGCCAGCTTGACACATTTGTCAGGACATTCTGACCTGCGTTAAGCTGATCAGCATGACCGCCAATCTGGCCATCGACCTCGATCGGTCAAGCCCCGTGCCGCTCTACTTCCAGGTGGCCGAGCAGATCGCCGAGGCGATCCGGCGAGGCGACCTCGCGCCGGGCTCGCGGCTGGACAACGAGATCCTGCTGGCCGACAAGCTCGGCCTGTCGCGGCCGACGATCCGCCAGGCCATCCAATATCTGGTGGACAAGGGCCTGCTGGTGCGCAAGCGCGGCGTCGGCACGCAGGTGGTGCACGGCCAGGTCAAGCGCTCGGTCGAGCTGACCAGCCTCTACGACGACCTGCGCAGGGCGGGCCAGGAGCCGGCCACGCAGGTGCTCGCGCTGGAGCCGCGCCCGGTGGAGGAGGACATCGCCGCCATCCTGGGCGTCGAGCCCGGCTCACAGATCCTCTACCTCGAGCGGCTGCGCTTCGCGGCGGGCGAGCCGCTGGCGGTGCTGCACAACTGGCTGCCGCTGGGCCTGGCCCAGCTCAGCGCGGCCGACCTGGAGAGCCGCGGCCTGTACGAGCTGCTGCGCGGCGCGGGCGTGCGGATGCGGGTGGCCAACCAGCGCATCGGCGCGCGGGCGGCGGGGCAGGCCGAGGCGCGGCTGCTGAAGGAGCGCAGGGGCGCGCCGCTGCTGACGATGGTCCGCACCACCTACGACGACCAGGGCCGGGCGGTCGAGCACGGCTCGCATGTCTACCGGGCCTCCCACTACTCCCTAGAGGTCACCCTCATCGAGCGCTGAGGCGGCGCGGCGGCGCAGATAGAGCGTGGTGGCCACGCCGAACAGCACGGCCGCGGCGAGCCCGGCCCAGGAGAAGCCCTTGAGCCACTTCTCGGCCACCAGCCCGAGGTAGTAGATGACCGCGGTGGTGCCGGCCGCCCACACGACGCCGCCGAGCACGTTGGCGACCGCGAAGCGCCAGTACGGCATGCGCAGCGCCCCCGCGAGCGGCCCGGCCAGGATGCGGAGCAGGGCCACGAACCGCCCGAAGAACACCGCCCACATGCCGAAGCGGGTGAAGTAGTGCTCGGCCCTGGTGATGTGGCGGGGCCCGAAGTGCTTGGGGAAGCGGCGGCCGAGCCGGGCGAACAGCGCGGAGCCGCCCTTGCGGCCGATGGTGTAGCCGGCCGAGTCGCCGACGATGGCGCCCGCGCCGGCGCAGGCCGCCACCCACGCGGGGTGCACGATGCCCTTGGCGGCCAGGATGGCGCTGCTGACCAGAACGATCTCGCCGGGCAGCGGGATGCCGAGGCTCTCCAGCCCGATGACGAGGGCGACGGTGGCGTAGAGCCAGCCCGCGGGGATCGCCTGCAGCCAGTCGTCGATGTGCACCGGAAAACCCTAGCGCCGTCCGGACGCTGCTCGATCCGACCGATGTTTACAAGATATTTCGCTCGGATCACGTTCGTTTCAGTCCGCTCGTAACCCTTGGCAAGTGACCTTCCCGACTTCTAAGGTGCAGTGCAATGCCACACATTACTGGGATGGTTCATGACGTCTAAGCAGGTCACGCCACCGGCCGGCGCGGTACGCCTGAGCAAGGAGGCGGCCTCGGCGGCCGTGCGTCCGCTGTCCGGGGTGCGCATCACGGGAGGTCTGCTCCACCACTGGCAGCGCCGCAACAGCACGGCCACGATCCCGCACACCATCGAGCAGCTGCGCGCGGCCAGCAACGTCGCCAACCTGAGCCGGCTGCTGGAGCAGGACCCGCCGCCGTACCGCGGCCGCTACCCCTTCCTCGACACCGACCTCTACAAGACCCTGGAGGGGCTCGCCTACGAGCTCGGCGACGGCAGCGCGGAAGAAGGAGTGCGCGACTTCTACGAGGAGGTCGTCACCCTCCTCGAACGGGTCCAGGCCGGCGACGGCTACCTCAACTCCTTCTTCCAGGACCCGGCCGCCACCAAGAAGCCGTGGGAGGACCTGGCCTGGGGCCACGAGCTGTACAACCTCGGCCACCTCATCCAGGCCGCCGTGGCCGCGCACCGCCGCATGGGCGACGACCGGCTGCTGCGCATCGCCCGCCGCTTCGCCGACCTGGTGACCGCGCGGTTCGCCGACAGCGGCGTGTGCGGGCATCCCGAGGTGGAGATGGCGCTGGTCGAGCTGTTCAGGGAGACCGGCGAGCGGTCCTACCTCGACCTCGCCGCCGCGTTCGTCGACCGGCGCGGCTCCGGGCAGCTCAAGCACAGCATCTTCCCCGGCGACTACTTCCAGGACCACGTGCCCTTCCGCGAGCTGCCCTCGGTGACCGGTCACGCGGTGCGGATGGCGTACCTGGCGGCCGGCGCCGCCGACGTGCTGCTGGAGACCGGCGACGCCACCCTCGCCGAGGCGCTGGAGCGGCTGTGGGACGACATGGTCGCCACCAAGCTCTACATCACCGGCGGGCTCGGCAGCCGCCACTCCGACGAGGCCATCGGCGACCGCTACGAGCTGCCGTCCGAGCGCGCCTACAGCGAGACCTGCGCCGCCATCGCCCTCATGCAGTGGGCGTGGCGGATGTTCCTGGCCACCGGCGCCGCCTCCTACCTCGACGTGTTCGAGCGGGTGCTCTACAACGCTTACGCGGTCGGCCTGTCCGCCGACGGCCGCGCGTTCTTCTACGACAACCCGCTGCAGCGCCGCCCCGACCACGAGCAGCGCAGCGGCGCCGAGGCGGGCGGCGAGCCGCTGCGCCGCGCCTGGTTCGGCTGCCCGTGCTGCCCGCCGAACATCGTGCGCTGGATGGCCCAGCTCGCCGACTACGTCGCCGCCGAGCGGGACGGCGCCGTCCTCGTCGCCCAGTACGCCACCGCCCGGATCGAGACGGCGGAGCTGGCGCTGGCGATGGAGACCGGCTACCCGTGGGACGGCGACGTGCGGCTCACCGTCGAGCGGGCCCCGCAGGGCGCGTACGGGCTGGCCCTGCGCGTGCCCGGCTGGGCGCGCGGCGCGACGCTCACCGTCAACGGCGAGAGCGTCCCCGCCGAGCCGGAAACCGGCTGGCTGACCGTCGAGCGCACCTGGACGGCCGGCGACGAGGTCCGCCTCACCCTGCCCATGCCGGTCAGGGCGCACGGCTCCCACCCCTACCTCGACGCCACCAGAGGCGCGCTCAGCCTGGCCCGCGGCCCCCTCGTCTACTGCGTCGAGCAGCACGACAGCCCCCAGGCCGCCGTGGACGACCTGCTCGTCGGCGTGAACGACGCCACGGCGGCATCGACCAGGCAGGACGGCCTCGCGCCCGGCGCGGTCGTGCTGGACGTGCAAGCGCACCCCGCTCCCCCGCCCCCGGCCGAGCTCTATCCCGAACTGCCGTCCCCCGGGACGGCGCTGCCCGGCACGAAGGTCCCCGCGACCTTCGTCCCCTACTTCCTGTGGGGCAACCGCGGCCCCGCGGCCATGCGGGTCTGGGTCAGGACCCCCGACACGACCAACGGAAAGAAGGCGACATGAGGAGATCGGCGGCGCTCACCAGCGTCACGATGACCGCCGTGCTGGCACTGTCGGCATGCGGCGGCGGCGGGGCCGCGCAGAGCCCCGGCGGCGGCACCGGCGCCACCGGCCAGGCCACCCCCGCCACAGGCGGCACCGTGCACGTCCTGGCCAACGCGGACTTCTCCCACCTGGACCCGGCACGCGGCTTCGACGGCGGCGTCAACAACTTCTACCGGCTCATCTACCGGGGCCTCACCACGTTCGGCGCCGGGCCGGGCGCCGAAGGCACGAAGATCGTCCCCGACCTCGCCACCGACACCGGCACCCCGTCCAACGACGCCAAGACCTGGACCTTCACCCTCAAGGACAACATCTTCTTCGAGGACGGCACCCCCATCACCAGCGAGGCCGTCAAGTTCGGCTTCTCGCGCGCCTTCGACCCCGAGGCCGGCATCGGCTCCCCCTACGGCCGGCTGCTGCTCGACGCCCCCAAGGACTACAAGGGCCCCTACCTGTCCGGCGACCTCGACACCATCGAGACGCCCGACCCCAAGACCGTCGTCATCCACCTGAAGAAGCCGTACGCCGACTTCCCGAGCGCGCTGGCGCTGCCCAACTTCACCCCCTTCCCCAAGGGCACCGGCGCGGGCGCCGCCTTCGACAGCAAGCCGATCGCGAGCGGCCCGTACAAGCTGGCCTCCTACCAGCGCAACGCCTCGCTCAAGCTGGAACGCAACCCGCAGTGGAAGCCCGAGACCGACACCGTGCGCGCGGCCAGGCCCGACGCGTTCGAGTGGACGTTCGGCCTCGACCCGGCCACCATCGACGAGCGCATGCTCGCCGGGCAGGGCACCGACGCCGACGCCATCGGCCAGAGCATCCAGGCCGCCACGGTCGCGCGCGTGCAGACCCCGCAGATCAAGGCCCGCACGCTGTCCGGCCTCAACGGCTGCACCACCTACATGGGGCTCAACACCACCAAGAAGTACCTCAAGGACGTCCGCGTCCGGCAGGCCATCAACCACGCCATCGACAAGGACACCATCGTCGCCGCGATGGGCGGCTCCACGCTGGCCGAGAAGGGCACCTCGATCCAGCCGCCCACCGTCGCCGGCCGCGTCGACTACGACCCCTACCCCCACGACGTCGCCAAGGCCAAGCAACTGCTGGCCGACGCCGGCCTGTCGGGCGGCTTCTCGCTGATCCTCGACACCAGGGCACAGCCGAAGATGGCCGCCGTCTCGGTCGCCGTGCAGGAGGCACTCAAGCAGATCGGCATCGACGTCAAGATCAACAACATCGACGCGTCCACCTACTACGAGGTCATCGGCACCCCCGCCAAGCAGAACGACATGGCCGTGACCGGCTGGTGCCCCGACTGGGCGTCCGGCGCGACGTTCCTGCCGCCGCTGTTCGACGGCCGCAACATCACCTCCAAGGGCAACTCCAACCTCGCCCAGATCAACGACAAGGCCGTCAACGCCAAGATCGACGAGATCGCCCAGATGACCGACGTCGAGCAGGCCAACGCCGCCTACGGCGAGCTGGACAAGCAGATCATGGAGCTGGCACCCGTCGTGCCGCTGGCCTACGAGAAGCTCATCCTGGTCAACGGCGCCAACATCGCCGGCGCCTACCAGTCCAACTCCTACTCCGGCGGCATCGACCTGGTCTCCGTCGGGCTGGCGAAGCCGACGAAGTAGATGACGGTCGCAGCGCATCCAGAGCAGGTGGCGGGCGGCGCGCCCGCCACCTCGGGCCGGCGCGTCCTGCGCGTGCTGCTGCGTGATCGGGGCGCCGTGCTCAGCGGCGCCTACCTCGCGCTGATCGTCCTCATGGCGATCTGCGCGCCGCTGATCAGCGCGATCACCGGGCACGGCCCCAACGACTTCGACACGGCCGCGGTCAACACCGACCTGGGCGGCGTCCCGTACGGCTCGCTCGGCGGCATCAGCTCCGAGCACCTGCTCGGCGTCGAACCCCAGAACGGCCGCGACATCCTCGCCCGCATCGCCTACGGCGCCCGCGTCTCCCTCATCATCGCGATCTCCGCCACCGCCCTCACCACGCTGCTCGGCGTCGTGCTCGGCATGCTGGCCGGGTTCTACCAGGGCTGGGCCGACCAGGTGATCTGCCGGATCATGGACTTCCTGATGGCCTTCCCCGCGCTCATCTTCATGATCGCCATCCTGTCGGCGCTGCCCCAGGGCAACCGGCCGGTGCTGCTCGTCGTGGTGATCAGCGTGTTCGGCTGGCCCTACCTGGCAAGGGTGGTGCGCGGGCAGACGATGACGCTGGTCAACCGGGAGTTCGTGGAGGCCGCGCGAGCCTCCGGCGCCTCCACCGGGGCACTGGTGTTCAAGGAGATCCTGCCCAACCTGCGCAGCTCCCTCATCGTCATGACCACCCTGGCGGTGCCCGGCTACGTCGGCACCGAGGCCGGCCTGTCGTTCCTCGGCGTCGGCGTCACCCCGCCCACCCCCTCGTGGGGCCAGATGATCGCCGGCTCGGTCGGCTGGTACGCCGTCGACCCCATGTACTTCGTCATCCCCGGCGCGTTCCTGTTCCTCACCGTCCTGTCACTGACCGTGCTGGGCGACCGCATCAGGGCCGCCTTCGACGCGGGGGAGGCCTCATGATGGCCCGCTACGTGGCCGGCCGGCTGGCCGGCGTCGTGGTCATCCTGTTCCTGGTGTGCCTGTTCACGTTCGTGCTGTTCTTCACCCTGCAGCCCGACCCGGCCGTGATGATCTGCGGCAAGACCTGCACCCCGGAACGCATCGACCAGATCCGCGGCGTGCTCGGCCTCGACCGGCCGTTCCTCACCCAGTTCCTCGGCTTCATCGGCGGCATCTTCGCCGGCCGCGATTACGGCGAGGGCGCCAACCTCGTGCACTGCGCCGCACCCTGCCTCGGCTACAGCTTCCAGACCAACCAGTCCGTCATGGACATGGTGGTCGAACGGCTGCCCGTCAGCGCCACCGTCGCCGTCGGCGCCGCCGTGCTGTGGCTGCTCGTCGGCATCGCCGCCGGCCTGCTCAGCGCCGTCAAGGAAGGCACCTGGCTGGACCGCACCGCGATGGGCCTGGCGCTCGGCGGCTCCAGCATCCCCAACTACGTGCTGGCGCTCGCCCTGCAGTACGTGCTCGTCGTCCAGCTGCAGGTGCTGCCGTTCCCGCAGGCCGTGGCGTTCTCCGACGACCCGGTGGTGTGGTTCCAGTCGTACCTGATGCCGTGGATCGTGCTGGCCACCGGCTACGCCTGCCTGTACGCCCGCCTCACCCGCGCCAACGTCATCGACACCCTCGCCGAGAACTTCATGCGCACCGCGAGATCCAAGGGCCTGTCACCGGCGCTCACCCTGCGCAGGCACGCGCTGCGCCCCGCGCTCACCCCGATCGCCACGATCTTCGGCATGGACTTCGCCGGCCTGCTCGGCGGCGCCCTCATCACCGAGACCGTGTTCGGGCTGAACGGCGTCGGCAAGATGGCCGCCGACTCCATCGCCAAGAACGACCAGCCCGTCATCATGGCGGTCACGCTGCTGGCCGCGTTCTTCGTGGTGGTCGGCAACGTCGTGGTGGACCTCGTCTACACCCGGCTCGACCCGAGAGTGAGGATCACGTCGCCATGAGCGAGCTGCTGGAGGTGGAAGACCTCACCGTCACGTTCCCCACCACGCGCGGCCCCGTGGACGTGGTCAGGAACGTCTCCTTCACCGTCGGCAGGGACGAGACCGTCGGCATCGTCGGCGAGTCGGGCTCCGGCAAGTCGATGACCAGCCTGGCCGTCATGGGCCTGCTGCCCAAGGGCGCCCGGACCAGCGGCAGCATCAGGCTCGACGGCGCCGAGCTGCTCGGCCGCCCCGAACGGGAGCTGCGCAGGATCCGCGGCGACCAGATGTCGATGATCTTCCAGGATCCACTGTCGTCGCTGAACCCGTACTACACGGTCGGGCTGCAGATCGAGGAGATGTACCGCGCCCACCGCGACCGCTCAAGGAAGGCCGCCCGCCAGGTCGCCGTCGACGCGCTCGCCCAGGTCGGCCTGCCCGACCCGGACAAGCGCGTCGACCACTACCCGCACCAGTTCTCCGGCGGGCAGCGCCAGCGCATCATGATCGCGATGGCGCTGGTGTGCCGGCCGAAACTGCTCATCGCCGACGAGCCCACCACCGCGCTCGACGTCACCGTGCAGGCTCAGATCCTGCGCCTGCTGGCCGAGCTGCGCGAGCAGAGCGGCACCGGCATGATGTTCATCACCCACGACCTGGCCGTGATCAGCTCGATCGCGACCCGCGTCCTGGTGATGCGCCGCGGCGAGCAGGTCGAGTACGGCACCGCCGAGCAGGTCTTCGCCGAACCCCGCCACGACTACACCCGCATGCTGCTGGAGAGCATCCCGCGCATCGACGACGAGGTGGCCACATGACGCTGCTGCGCGCCACGGACCTCACCAAGAGGTTCGTCACCCGCGGCCCGCTCGGCGCGAAAGCCGAGTTCACCGCCGTGGACCGGGTCAGCTTCGAGGTACGCCTGGGCGAGACGCTGGCCGTCGTCGGCGAGTCCGGCAGCGGCAAGTCCACCACCGCCCGCATGATCGCCAAACTCATGGACCCGACGGAAGGCGCCCTGGAGTTCGACGGCGAGGACGTCACCCACGCCAAGGGCGAAACCCTGGCCCGCTTCCGCGGCAACGTCCAGGTCGTCTTCCAGGACCCGTTCTCCTCGCTCAATCCCCGCCACACCGTCGAACGCATACTCAACGCGCCGCTGCTCTACCAGGGCCGCACCCCCAAGGGCGGCCGGCGGGCGCACGCCAAGGAGCTGATGGAACGCGTCGGCCTCAACCCCGACCACTCGCTGCGCTACCCCGCGCAGTTCTCCGGCGGGCAGGCCCAGCGCATCGGCATCGCCCGCGCCCTGGCCGTCGGCCCCAAGCTGGTGATCTGCGACGAGGCCGTCTCCGCGCTCGACGTGTCGGTGCAGGCCCAGATCATCGAGCTGCTGCTGCGGCTGCAGCGCGAGAGCGGCTTCAGCTACGTCTTCATCGCCCACGACCTGGCCGTCGTCCGCCAGATCGCCCAGCGCGTCGCGGTCATGAACAAGGGACGCATCGTCGAGCTCGGCGACACCCGGCAGGTGTTCGGCGACCCCCAGGACGAGTACACCCGCACGCTGCTGGCCGCCATCCCCCGCATCAACCCCGAATGGGACCGCCGCAGGAGGGAACACACATGATCACCGCCACCTACGTCATCCCCGGCATGCGGGTGCGCGACCACGTCGAACGCGTCCCGCTCGACTGGTCCGACCCCGGCGGGCCCGCTATCGAGGTGTTCGCCCGCGAGCTGGTGGACCCGGCCCGCGACCGCGACGACCTGCCCTGCCTGCTGTTCCTGCAGGGCGGCCCCGGCGGCAAGGGCCCCCGCCCGGTCGGCACGTCGGGCTGGCTCGGCCAGGCGCTGCAGAACTACCGGGTCGTCCTGCTCGACCAGCGCGGCACCGGCCGCAGCTCCCGCGTCGACGGCCGCACCATGAGCGCGCTCACCGCCGAGCAGGGCGCCGCGTATCTCGCGCACTTCCGCGCCGACTCCATCGTGGCCGACGCCGAGCACCTGCGCACCACCGTCTTCGGCGGGCGCCGCTGGTCCACCCTCGGCCAGAGCTACGGCGGCTTCCTCACCCTCACCTACCTCTCGCGCGCCCCGCACGGCCTGACCGCCTGCTACGTCGCCGGCGGCCTGCCCTCGATCGACCCCGACGCCGCCGAGGTCTACCGCCGCACCTATCCCCGCGTGGCCGCCAAGAACGCCGAGTTCTACCGCCGCTACCCCCACCACGCCGAGACCACCGCGCGCCTGGCCGACCGGCTCGCAGAAGGCGGCGTGCTGCTGCCCGACGGTGACACGCTCACCGTGCGGCGCCTGCAGTCGCTCGGCATCGACTTCGGCATGAAACCCGGCTACGAGCGCATGCACTGGCTGCTCGACGAGTCCGACGGGCTGCCCGACACCTTCCTGCACCAGGTGCTCGCCCGCTCCTCCTACGCCGACAACCCGCTGTTCGCCGCCCTCCAGGAGAGCATCTACGGCTCGGGCCCCGGCGCCACCGCCTGGGCCGCCCAGGCCGAACGCGAGCGCCACCCCGCCTTCGCCGAGGACGCCAGGCCGCTGCTGTTCACCGGCGAGATGATGTACCCCTGGATGTTCGAGGAGATCCGCGTCCTGCGGCCCTTCCGCGGCGCCGTCGAGCTGCTCGCCGCCCGCGACGACTGGCCGCCCCTCTACGACACCGACCGGCTGGCCGCCAACGACGTGCCCGTCGCCGCCGCCGTCTACTTCGACGACATGTACGTCGACGCGGGCCTGCAACTGCAGACCGCCGCCCGCGTCGGCAACACCCAGACCTGGGTCACCAACGAGTACGAGCACGACGGCATCGGCGACGACCGCGTCTTCGCCCGCCTGACCGAGCTCGTACGCCGGCAAGGAGGAGGAATCACCGGTGAGTGACGGCAGGCTGCCCCGGCTGGCGGAGATCCCCGCCTTCACCGACTACATCGCCCAGGGCTGGGACTCCCCCGCCCGCACCCCCGGCCTCGTCCCAGGAGCCGCCGAAGCGGCCGCCGCCCACCGCGACCGGCTGGCCGCCGCGCTGCCCGGCCGCACCGTCGTCGTCGCCGCCGGCCACGCCCCCACCCGCTCCAACGACACCGCCTACGACTTCCGCGTCGACAGCGACTTCTACTGGCTGACCGGCTGCGCCGCCGAGAACGCGATCGTCGTCGTCCGCGACGGCGCCGCCACCCTCTACCTGCCGCCGCCCGCCCGCCCCGGCGAGCCCGGCTTCTTCTCCGACGCCGCCTACGGCGAGCTGTGGGTCGGCCCGTCCCCCTCGCTCGCCGAATGGGCGGCCGCGCTCGGCGCCGACGTGCTGCTGCTGCCCGGCTACCCCGGCACCCCGGCGGGCGCGCTCACCGGCGACGACGCCGAGCTGCGGCGAACGCTCGCCGAACTCCGCATGATCAAGGACGAGTGGGAGGTCGCGCAGCTCCGCGAGGCCGTGGACCGCACCGTCGAAGGCTTCTCCGCCGTCGCCGCCGAACTGCCCGCCGCCATCCGGGCCGGCGGCGAACGCTGGCTGCAGGGCACCTTCGACCGGTACGCCCGCACCCACGGCAACGGCCCCGGCTACGCCTCCATCGTCGGCAGCGGCCCGCACGCCCCCACCCTGCACTGGGTGCGCTGCGACGGCCCCGTCCTGCCCGGCGAGCTGCTGCTGCTCGACATGGGCGTCGAGACCCGCTCCCACTACACCGCCGACGTCACCCGCACCATCCCCGCCTCCGGCGCCTTCACCCCCGCCCAGCGGCAGGTGCACGACCTCGTCGAACGCGCCCACCGCGCCGGCCTCGCCGAGGTCGCGCCCGGCCGGCCGTTCACCGCCTTCCACCACGCCGCCATGGAGGTCATCGCGCGCGGCCTGCACGACTGGGGCCTGCTGCCCGTCTCCGTCGACGAGGCCCTGTCCGCCGACGGCCAGCACCACCGCCGCTACCTCGTCTGCGGCATCGGCCACCACCTCGGGCTCGACGTGCACGACTGCGCCCAGTCCCGGTACGAGGCCTACCAGGGCGCCGCGATGGAGCCGGGCATGGTGCTCACCGTCGAGCCCGGCCTGTACTTCCACGCCCACGACCTGACCGTGCCGCCCGAGCTGCGCGGCATCGGCGTACGGATCGAGGACGACCTGCTGGTGACCGCCGGCGGCGCCGAGAACCTGTCGGCCGCGCTGCCCATCACGGCGAGCGGCCTGGAGAACTGGACCAAGGAGAGAACATCATGACCGCCCCCACCACACCGGTGTGGCACGGCGTACACGTCGCCACCGCGCTGCCCTTCCACGACGACCTGTCGGTCGACTACGACGCCTACGCCGAGCACGTCCGCTTCCTCGCCGGCGGCGGCTGCGACGGCGTCTGCCCCAACGGGTCGCTCGGCGAGTACCAGACGCTCACCGACGCCGAACGCGCCCGCGTCGTCCGCACCGCCGTCGAGGCCGCGCCCGACGGGTTCCACGTCATGCCGGGCGTGGCCGCGTACGGGGCCGCTGAGTCGCGGCGCTGGGCCGAGCAGGCCGCCGAGGCCGGCGCCGCCTCGGTGCTGCTGCTGCCGCCCAACGCCTACCGCGCCGACCGGCGGGCCGTCGTCGCCCACTACCGCGAGGTCGCCAAGGCCGGGCTGCCGGTCGTCGCCTACAACAACCCCCTCGACACCAAGGTCGACCTCACCCCCGACCTGCTGGCCGAGCTGCACCACGAAGGGCTCATCGTGGCGGTCAAGGAGTTCAGCGGGGACGTGCGCAGGGCGTACGAGCTGGCCGAACGCGCGCCCGGCCTGGACCTGCTGATCGGCTCCGACGACGTGCTGCTGGAGCTGGCCGTCGCCGGCGCGGTCGGCTGGATCGCGGGCTACCCGAACATGATCCCCCGCGCCACCGTCGAGCTCTACCGCCTCGCGGTCGCCGGCGACGTCGCCAAGGCCCTGCCGATCTACCGCGACCTGCACCCGCTGCTGCGGTGGGACTCCAAGACGGAGTTCGTCCAGTCGATCAAACTGTCGATGGACCTGGCCGGCCGCAAGGGCGGCGCCTGCCGCCCGCCCCGCGTCCCCCTCACCGCCGACCAGGCCGCCCAGATCACCCGCCAGACGAACGAGGTGCTCGCCAAGGGCTACCGCTGACCGCTCCTCACCCCGAGTGGTAGCGGGCGTGGGCGGCGGATGCGGCGAGGGCGGCGGCGCGGGCCGCCTCGGTCGGCGTGAACGGCAGCTCGGGCCGCCGCACCAGCAGCGCCCTGTCCGGGCTCACCGAGACCACCATGGTGGTGTTGGGCTCGGCATCGTCGTCCACGGTGTCCCCAGGCCGCCGCCACTCCACGTCCGGCGCCCGCAGCAGCTCGCCCAGCGCCTCGGGCAGCCTGGCGGGATCGTCGCCGACCCGCTGCGCCAGCACGAGCGCCTGGACGCCCGGGTCGGTGAGGTCGGTGACCCGGGCGGGCACGATCACCACGTCATGCCCGCCCGCCTCGGTGAGCGCGGCGGCGAGCACCTGAGGCGCGAGGTCGCGCGGCGCCTCGATGACGAACTCGTCGAGCGCGTCGCACCCGGCGGGCGTGATCGCGCCGCCCCCGGTCGGAGCGATGTGCAGCGCCAGGATGTTGCATCCGAGCCGCCCGAACGCGCCCGCGACGGTGGCCAGCCGCCCCGGCCGCTCCACCACCCGCATCCTGATCCGCCACAGGGTCATGCCCCGCCCGCTCTCCCCCGGCAGCGCCGCCTTGTCGCGCCGCGCCGCCTTGTCGTGCCGCGCCGCCTTGTCGTGCCGCGCCGCACGCCCGGCCGGGCGGCGGTCCTGTAGCCGGCGGTGTCCCAGCCAGCGGTGGACGGCCGCCCCCGCGATCAGCGCCACGCCCAGCCCGACGAGCACGACCGGCCCAGGCTCCTGATGCCCGAGCAGGGTGGCGAGCAGGTGCGCCAGACCGACCGCGACGAACAGCGCGGCGATCTCGACCAGCTCCCGCCACCAGGCCCGCTCGGGAAGGTGCGGCGGTCCTGAGCCGGGGCGAGACGTTACTTTGGGTGCATCGCTCATGACCCTCAGTCTGCGGCACCCGTGTTACCTGATCACGGGCGTCCGCGTTGCGACCGCATTAAACCGCGTTCACCACCCCGGCGCCGGATCTCAGACCCGTTCCACCTCGATGACGAGCGCGGACGTCGCCGGCATGGCGGGCGCGGGCAGCCCCAGCCCGCCCAGCACGGCCCCGGACAGCCGGACCGGACCGGCCGCCCAGTCGGGCAGCAGGGCGCGGGCGGGCACAGGCCCGGCCAGGCGCACCTCGTACGTGGCGGCGGGGTCGAGCCCGGGCAGCCGCAGCGGGCTGGGCCCGATGTCCAGCCGCGAGCCGGCCTGCACGTACGCGAACACGCCCCGCTCGGGCAGCACCACGCCGTGCAGCAGCGACGTCGGGTCGGGATGGTCGGCCCGCACGACCCGACCGGCGTGCAGCACGGGCCGCAGCCGCTTGTGCAGCGCGATCCAGGCGGTCAGCTCCTCCAGCTCCTCGGCGCTTGCCGAGGTGATGTCCCACTCCACCCCCATGTGCCCGAACAGCGCGGTCGCCGCCCGGAACGCCAGCGGCAGCATCCTGCCGGTGCTGTGGTCGCGGGGCGCGCCGACATGGCTGCCCATCCGCTCCGGCGGCACCAGCAGCCCGGTCCAGCGCTGGATCTGCTGCCGGTCGAGCGCGTCGTTGCAGTCGGACGTCCACACCCGGTCGGTGCGCGCCAGGATGCCGTAGTCGATGCGCGCCCCGCCGGACGAGCACGACTCGATCTCCAGGCCGGGGTGACGCTCGCGCAGCTCGTCCAGCAGCCGGTAGGTGGCGAGGGTCTGCGCGTGCACGCCGGGCGCGCTGTCATGCACGGGCTCGGCGATGTCGCGGTTGTGGTCCCACTTGATGTAGTCGAGCCGGTATTCGCGCACCAGCGCGTCGATCCGCTCCAGCAGGTACGCGTACGCCTCCGGCCTGGCCAGGTCGAGCACCTGCTGGTTGCGCTGCGGCGGCGGCATCCGCTCCGGCCGGGCGAGGATCCAGTCGGGATGCTCGCGGGCCAGGTCGGAGTCGGGGTTGACCATCTCGGGCTCGAACCACAGCCCGAACTGCATGCCCAGCTTCCGCACCCGGTCGGCGAGCGGGTGCAGGCCGTCCGGCCAGACGCCTTCGTCCACGTACCAGTCGCCCAGCCCGGCCCGGTCGTGGCGGCGATGCCGGAACCAGCCGTCGTCCAGCACGAACCGCTCGATGCCGGCCGCGGCGGCCCGCTCGGCGAGCTCCAGCAGCCGGTCGATGCCGTGGTCGAAGTAGGTGGCCTCCCAGTTGTTCAGCGTGACCGGGCGCACGGGCAGCGGGCGGGCGCGCAGGTGCTCGTGCAGCCGCGCCGCCGCGTCGTCCAGACCGCTCCCCGACCACGTGAAGAACACCCACGGCGTCCGGTACGTCGCGTCCTGCGCCAGCACGACCTCGCCCGGCTCCAGCAGCTCACCGGCGCCCAGCAGCGACACGCCCTCGGGCAGCCGCTCGGCGTAGTGCACGTGGTCGCCGCTCCAGCCGGCGTGCACGGCCCACACCTCGCCGCCGCGGAAGCCGAACCCGCCGGTCCCGGCGATCAGCAGCCCCGTGCCGTCGTGCCCGGTGCGGCCGCGCCGGTTCTCCCGCGACCACACCCCGCGGGTGAACTCCCTGCGCTGCGGCACCTTCTCCAGCGCCCACCGGCCGGTGAAGTCGAGCAGCTCCCCGGCGCGGGCCGGCACCGGCAGCGTGCACACCAGCCCCTCCAGCCGGTACGGGGAGGCGGCCGTGTTCGTCACCGCGTGCCGCATGCGTACCAGCCCGCTGCCCTCCATGACCAGCTCGCACACCAGCCGCAGCCCGGCCCGCTCGTCGGCGGCCGTCACGGTCACCGTGCCGCCCGCGCCCGGCTCCGCGGCGACGTCGAGCCCTTCCACGCTCCAGCGGACCGGCCAGTGCTCGCCGTCCCGCACGCCGGACAGCCCCGGCCTGCCGTACCAGGACTCGGCCTGGGCGGGCAGCAGTGACGGCGCGGGCGCGCCCGGCGAGGGGGCCAGCACCACCGCCAGGTCCTGCCCTGCCCCCGGGTCCGCGCCGAAGTGCCGTACCCGGGGCAGTCCGTGGCCGGAGGCGTCGAGCACCAGCGCGGCACCGGCCGCGGAGAGGATCACAGGAGACAAGTTCGGGACTCCAATCTCGGGGCGGGCGCTGGGGCCCGGTTTTCACCGTTCACGACGTTATCGTCCCGAGTGGGGCCGATGCACTAACCCCGGCTGGCCGAAATCCCCACGATCGTTTAGGTTAGGCTCACCTAATAACTTCGTTGGAGGATTCCGGGGATGACCGAGCCCTTTCGCATGTTCGACGTACGAGTGGACCGGCTCGAACGCCTCAGCCCGTCCTTCCTGCGCGTCACCTTCACCGGCGACGACCTGCACGAGTTCGCCGACAACGGCTTCGACCAGCGGGTGAAGCTCTTCCTCCCCGTTCCTGAGCACGGCATGACGTACCTGCCCAAGGGCCCCGACTGGTACCAGCGCTGGCGCGAGCTGGACCCCGGCAGGCGCAACGTGATGCGCACCTACACCGCCCGTACGGTCCGCCCGCGGGCCGGCGAGGTCGACGTGGACGTCGTCATGCACCCCGACGGCGGCCCCGCCGCCCGCTGGGCCGAACAGGTGCGGCCCGGCGACGTCGCCGCCCTCCTCGGCCCCAACGGCGTCCACGAGGGGCCGCACGGCGGCCTGGAGTTCCGGCCGCCTGCCGGCACCGGCTGCGTGCTCATCGCCGGCGACGAGACCGCCGTGCCCGCCATCTGCGGCATCCTCGAACGCATTCCCGCGCACCTGGCCGGCGAGGTGCTCATGGAGGTGCCCCTCGACGCCGACGTCCTGCCGATCACGGCGCCCGCCAACATCAAGGTCACCTGGCTCGCCAGGAACGGCGGCGAACGCGGCGCCGAACTCGTCCCCGCCGTCCGCGCCGCCGCCGCCCGCCTGCTCCCCCCGCTGTCCGCCACCCCCGACTCCTTCGAGGACGTGGACGTCGACACCGACGAACTATGGGAAGTCCCCCAGGACACCGCCGACCACGGCCCCCTGTACGCCTGGCTGGCCGGCGAAGCAGGCGTCATCAAAACCCTCCGCCGCCACCTGGTGGCCGAACGCGGCATGGACCGCCGAGCAGTCGCCTTCATGGGCTACTGGCGCCATGGCCGCGCCGAAAACACCGGCTGACCAGCCACCACCCCTCAACCACCCCCGCCAACCCCCCGGCACGGTCCACCGCCGAAGCCGGCAGCCACCGACCAACCGCCCAACATGGCAACCGCCGATTTCAGCCCATCCGCCAGACCTGGCGATGACCGCCGCGGCCCCACCTACCGCCCCCGCGATCGCCTACCGGCGGTTCGGCCGCCGGACCCCGGCGGGTCCCTGCCCGCGGCGTCGTCCACCGGGTTCCGGTGAGTGACGCTGTCGGAAGGCGGGCGTCAGTGCGGCTCCGGGGAGCCTCCCTGCACGAGGTGGCGCTGGGCCGGGGTGGGCGGGTGGGCCCACGTCATGCCAGGGCCGTCGGAGGCGAGGAGGTTTCTGACCGCCTCGCGCAGCACGTCCTCGGCCGGCGCGTCCGGCCGTAGCTCGCGTACCTCGCGGGAGCGGTCCAGGACACGGGCCAGGTCCAGCATGAGCGTGTTCGGCCGGCCCGCGTCCGCCTCGGGCGCCGCTTCCTGGGCGGTGTGCAGGGGCTTGACGGGCGTCCCGTTGACGTGGGTCCTTCCGCCGGACCCGCTCTCGTCCGGCCCGCCGTCGGCCGAGCCCGTCTTCCCCGCCGGCAGCGCCGGGGCCGGAGCCGGGGCCGGCACGCGGATGTGCAGCGCCCCGATCCTCGTCTCCGCCGCCCAGAGACCCCGTCCCTCGACCCCGCTCACCGCCATACCGCTAAGCCCCTCGGCACCGCTCACTGCCGTTCCGTCCACATTCGCGGCGGCCACCACCGTTCCGCCCACGTTCGCGTCAGCCACCGCCGTGGCGCCCGCACCCGCGTCGGTCCCTGTCGCGCTCGCTTCGGCACCGGCCACCGCCCCGTCGGCCGCCGACCCGCCGGCACCGGCAACCGCCGCGTCAGCCGCCGTCGTGCTCACGCCGGAACCGGCCGCTGCCGCGTCGGCCGCGGTCGTATGGGCCACCATCTCCGTCACGACCTCGGCCACCGCTGCGGCGAGGCGGTCGGCGTTCATGCCGTCCAGGTCCGCCAC
Organism: Nonomuraea sp. NPDC049504; assembly: GCF_040676845.1. NCBI lineage: Bacteria > Bacillati > Actinomycetota > Actinomycetes > Streptosporangiales > Streptosporangiaceae > Nonomuraea > Nonomuraea sp. NPDC049504. The sequence continues at coordinate 61,463 of NZ_JBFAPT010000022.1, read as the reverse complement.
GTCGTCGAGGTCGTCCGCTGGCAGGCCGCCGCGCAGGTGCAGGACGCCGGGGCGTTCGGTGGCCGTGAGCTCGTCCATCAGCTCCGCGACCGTGCCCTGCGGGTCGTGCAGCGCGGCGTCCCCGCGGGCAGCGAAGGCGTCGGCGAACAGGCGCAGGGAGACCGACCGCGGCGGCTCGTACGCCACCACCACCTCCAGCTCCCCGTCCACCCGGATCGGGCTGCCCGAGTCGTGGTACGCCCGCAGGCCCTCCACGAAGACAGCCTCCGTGTCAGGCGGCAGCAACCCGCCGAGAGGCGCCTCGAACCTGTCGCCGGCCGCACCCTCCACCGGATCCCGGCGGAACCACCAGACCACCGCACCAACCACGGCGGCGGCCAGCACTGTGACTGCGATGAACACGATGTCGTCCGCTTTCCCTCGTACTCGGCAAGCGGTAGCAGCGTAGTGTGATCAACCCCGACAAACCCGCAAATTCCCACAAATAACGATCAGGTCGCCGCGCACGTCATACGTCGCCCGGGATGACGTTTCTTCCACTTGGTAACCGGAATTGTTTTTCCGATAATTTCTCCTGTCTACCCGGACGAGAACCGCCCCCTGGACCGACCGCGACAGGCCGGCACACGCCCGTCCACCTCGTCAATGTCCCGCCCCCGATGCGCCGCCTGCTCCGGATCACCGGCCTCGACCGTCACCTGGCCTGGTGACGGTCAAGGTGAACGTGCGCGCATCCCGTCGCACACCACGTCCGCCAGCCGGACCGCCCCGCCCCTGGCCCGCGCGCCGCGCTCGGCGACCAGGCAGCCCCGCAGCAGGTCGAGCGCGTCCCCCGCGCTGAGGTCGGCGCGCACCGCGCCCACCCGCTGCGCCCGCACCAGCAGCCGGCCCAGCGCGGCGGCGAAGTCGCCGGCCAGCGTGGAGCCCGGCCGCAGCGGCATCGCCGCGCCGCTGTCCAGCATGTCGCACAACGCCTGGTTGACCGACGCCTGCTCGACCACTCCAGCGAACCAGCCGAAGAACGCCCGCCCGGCGTCCTCGGCGGTGGCGAGCGCGCGGGCGTCGGCCACGAACCGCTCGATCCGCCCCAGCAGCACCGCCTCGAACAACGCCTCCTTGGTGGGGAAGTGCCGGTAGACGGTGCCGACCCCGAACCCGGCGCGCCGGGCGATCTCATCGAAGGAGATGGTCAGGCCGTCACTGGCCAGCGCCTCCTGCGCGATCTGCAGGACCCGCTCCCTGTTGCGCCGGGCATCGGCCCGCAACGGCCTGGCGGCGCCGTGATCGTCGCCCAAGATCTCCACCTGCCTTCGGCCCGCCGGCAGGCGGAAAGCGGGCCCGCGGCGACAAACGGAGAAAGCCCTCCGATTCTATCTAGGAGATTCCCCGACATACAGCCTCAAAAGCCCAGCAGAACCCCGAAAAGCCCGGCACCCGCCCAGATCGCCAGGACGGGTGAGACCCGAGTCACGGACCCCCCAAAGCCCGGCACCCGCCCCAGAATGTCAGGACGAGCGTGGCCTGGGTCACGGACCCCCGAAAAGCCCGGCACCCGCCCCGGAGTGTCGGGGCGGGTGCCGGACCGGCGAGCCGGGGGTCACGGAGACGCTCCCCCGCCGGACCGCGCGCCTACCCGCTTGAGCCGGATCCGCTCCTCCCGCGGAACCGGCTCGACCTCGATCACCCGCGCCCCCTCCGGCGCCTGCCGCAGGTCGTGCGTGATGAGCAGCGTGGTACGCCCGGCCATGAGCCGCCGCAGCGGCCGCATGACGTGGGCGGCGGTGGCGACGTCCAGCCCGGTGACGGGCTCGTCGAGCACGAGCACCGGCGTGTCGCGCAGGATGGCCCTGGCGATCGCGATGCGCTGCCGCTGCCCGCCGGACAGAAGCCGGCCGCGCTGCCCGACCGGCGAGTCGTACCCCTGGGGCAGCAGCTTGGCGAAGTCGTGCACCCCGGCCACCTCGGCCGCCCTGATCACCTCGTCGAGCGAGGCGCCCGGCCGGCCGTAGGCGATGTTGTCGCGTACCGAGCCGGAGAACAGCAGCGTCTCCTGGTGCAGGACCGTGATGTTCTCGCGCAGCGACTGCCGCGTCAGCCTCCGGACGTCGGTGCCGTCCAGCAGGATGCGGCCCGAGTCCGGGTCGTAGAACCGCAGCAGCAGCTTGGCCAGCGTGGACTTGCCCGCCCCGCTGGGCCCGGTGATCACGACGACCTCGCCGGGCTCGGCGGTGAACGACAGGTCACGCAGCACCGGCCGGCCCCGTCCCGGGTAGGTGAAGCTCACCCGGTCGAAGTCGATCCGGCCGCCGCACCGGCCCGCCGGGACCGCGTCGCCGGCGTCGCGCACGGCAGGCTCGGTACGCAGGATCTCGATCACCCGGTCCGACCCGGCCGCCGCCTCCGACACCGTCAGGGCCAGCTCACCCAGGCTCTGCACGGCCGGGTAGAGCAGGGCCAGGTACGCCGCGAACGACAGCAGCCCGCCGATCGTCAGCCGGCCCGCCGCGATCTCCCACGCGCCGAACCCGAGGATGGCGATCAGGCAGATCGTCTCGATGACCTGCACCGCCGGGTTGTAGAGCCCGGCCAGCCAGGCCTGCGACATGTTGGCCCGCAACCAGCCGCGCCCCTCGGCGTGCAGCCGGCGGGACTCCTCGCCCTGCCGGTTGTACGACTGCACGAGCGGCTGGTTGGCCAGCCCCTCCTCCAGGACGCTGTTCATCGCCCCGTTGCTGGCCCGCTCGCGCGCCGCCGCCGTCCTGAACCTCGAAGCGAACACCTTCGAGGTGATCAGGAACAGCGGGATCAGCGCCATCGTCAGCAGGGCCAGGTCCCATCGGATGAAGAACGCGGCCCCGGCGAAGAAGATGATCCCGGCCACCGTGGTGATGGCCTTGACCAGCCCGGACCCGACCAGTTCCTCGATGGCCTCCACGTCGTCCGTCATGCGCGCCATCAGGTCGCCCAGCCGCCGCTTCTCGGAGAAGTCGGGGGCGAGCGTCTGCACGTGCGCGTACACGCGGTCGCGCAGGGCCAGCAGGAACCGCTCGGCGCCCAGCGCGGTGGTGTAGGCCCCGCCGAAGGACAGCAGCCCGGCGAGCACGGCGAGCCCCAGCCAGACGGTGGCCGGTGACCAGAAGGCGTCGAGTTGGCGGGTCGTCAGCACCTCGTCGGTGATGTGCCCGAACAGGCGGATCGCGGCGACCTCGCAGAGCGCGGCCAGGATGGCGAAGGCCACGCCTGCCGCGAAGAGCCGCCGCAGACCGCGAGTGTCCGGCCAGAACTCGCGGAACGTCCGGCGAATGGTGATCGCCGGCGCGAGTTCACGGCCGGAGGCGTTAAAGGAGAGCCGGCGGCCAGGCCGCCGGCCCTCATCTGGGGGCTCTAGCACCCCCACCACCTGCGACGGGCGCACCAGCCCCACCTGCGCCAGCGACGCCGCCTACGGCATCCCCATCCTTGCTGGAAGCCGACCTGGGACAGTTGCGTGTTCGCCATGATTCCTCCCCCGTTGGCTGAACACTGACAAATCGGACGCTAGCACCCGAATTGCGATAAATCAGCAGATAATCGCTGATTTCAGGAAGGCTTGACTGGTAAAGCCCGAACAGAAAGGCCGTTCCGGCGAAGAAGTAAAGGCCCCCGTCCACCGGTAAAAACGCAAAACGGCGGTCATGACAACACCAAAGGCGCCCCCGAAACCTCGTTTCGAGAGCGCCTTCGGCGGCAACGGCATCAGGTCAGCGACGAGTACGCCACCACACCCCGCCGCATCGCGTCCATCGCCTTCACCGACGTCTGCCGGATCTTGCTGCCCTCCGGCGCCGCGTTCCCCAGCTGACCCAGCAGGTCCATCAACTGCTTGACCCACCGCACGAAGTCACCCGCCGCCAGCTCGTTGCCGTTGACGCCCTCCATCAGGACCGCGTCCAGCGAATGCCCCTTCGTCCACCTGAACGCCGCCCACGCGAACCCCAGATCGGGCTCCCTGATCGTCGACAGCCCATGGTCGGACTCGATGCCCTCCAGCTCACCCCACAGCCGGATCATCGCCGACAACGCGTCCTGCGCCCGCCCCGCCGGGATCTTCGGCCGCCGCGTGTCGTCCGACGCCCGCGACTCGAACACCAGCGCCGACACGCACGCCGCCAGCTCCGCCGGATCGAGCTCCTCCCACAAACCGTTGCGCAGGCACTCGGCCGTCAGCAGATCCAGCTCGGTGTAGAGCCGCCCGAGCCGCCGCCCCTCATCGGTGACCGTCTCGTCGCGCAGATAACCCAGCTGCTCGAGCACCGAGCAGATCCGGTCGAACGTCCGCGAGATCACATGCGAACGCCCCTCCACCCGCCGCCGCAGACCCTCCGTCTCACGCAGCAGCTTGTAGTAACGCTCGGCCCACCGCGCGTGGTCCTCCCGGTCGTCACACCCGTGGCACGGATGCTGCCTGATGCGCCGCCGCAGCTCGTTGACCTCGTCGTCCTCCACCGTGTGGTCACGCGCCCGCACCGGCTTGCCGAGATCACGGTCACCGATCTTCGCCATCAGCGTCGAGATCAGGTTCGCCCGCTCCTTCGGCGAGCGCCCGTTGAAGTTCTTCGGGATGCGCACCTTCTCCAGCGGCTCCACCGGCACCGGGAAGTCCGCCGGATCCAGCTTCTTCACCTGCTTGCCGATGGTCAGCACCAGCGGGCTCGGCCCGTGACCACGCGGATTACGGCCGGGATCCAGCACGATCGCCAGCCCGGCCCGCCGCCCGCCCGGCACCCTGATCACGTCACCCGGCTGCAACGCCTCCAGCGACCGCACCGCCGCCGCCCGCCGCGCCGCACCCCGCTGCCGCGACAGCTCAGCCTCACGATCGGACAGCCGCCGCCGCAGCGCCGCGTACTCGGGGAAGTCGCCCAGGTGGCACGTCATCGCCTCCTGGTAGCCCTCCAGCGCCTCCTCGTGCTTACGCAGCTGCTTGGCCAGCCCCACCACCGCACGATCGGCCTGGAACTGCGCGAACGACTCCTCCAGCAGCGCCCTGGCCCGCTCCCTGCCGAACTGCCCGACCAGGTTGACCGCCATGTTGTACGACGGCTGGAAACTCGACCGCAGCGGATACGTACGGGTGCCCGCCAGCCCCGCCACCGACAGCGGATCCATGCCCGGCTGCCACAGCACCACCGCATGACCCTCGACGTCGATGCCGCGCCGCCCCGCCCGCCCCGTCAGCTGGGTGTACTCCCCCGGCGTCAGATCCGCGTGCGTCTCACCGTTCCACTTGTCCAGCTTCTCGATCACCACGCTGCGGGCCGGCATGTTGATGCCCAGCGCCAGCGTCTCCGTCGCGAACACCGCCTTCACCAGGCCGCGGGTGAACAGCTCCTCCACGACCTCCTTGAACGCCGGCAGCATGCCCGCGTGATGCGCCGCCAGGCCCCGCTCGAGCCCGTCACGCCACTCCAGGTAACCCAGCACCGCCAGGTCCTCATCGGGCAGGTGCGCGGTGCGCTCGTCGACCAGCTGCCTGATCTCGTGCCGCTCCCGGTCGGTCGTCAGCCGGATGCCGGCCGACAGGCACTGCTGCACCGCCGCGTCGCACCCCGCCCGCGAGAAGATGAACGTGATCGCCGGCAGCAACCCCTCGCCGTCGAGCTTCTCGATCACCTGCACCCGGTCCGGCGGGCGCGGCCGCGAACGCGGCGCCCGGCCGTAACCCCGCCTGCCACGCCCCGCCGTCAGCCGCTCCGCATCACGCGTCACCCGCATCAACGTCGGGTTGATCCGCGGCGTCAGATCGTCGGTCATGAACAGGTCGTAGATGCGGTTGCCCACCATCATGTGCTGCCACAGCGGCACGGGACGGTGCTCGTCGACGATCACCGTCGTGTCGCCGCGCACCTCGCCCATCCACTCGCCGAACTCCTCGGCGTTGCTCACCGTCGCCGACAGCGCCACCAGCCGCACCGACTCCGGCAGGTGGATGATCACCTCTTCCCAGACCGCGCCCCGGAACCGGTCGGCGAGGTAGTGCACCTCGTCCATCACCGCGAACCCGAGCCCGGCCAGCGTCGCCGAGCCCGCATAGAGCATGTTGCGCAGCACCTCGGTCGTCATGACGACGATCGGCGCCTCGCCGTTGACGCTGTTGTCGCCCGTCAGCAGCCCGACCTTGGCCGTGCCGTAGCGCTTGACCAGGTCGTTGTACTTCTGGTTGGACAGCGCCTTGATGGGGGTGGTGTAGAAGCACTTGCGGCCCTGCTCCAAGGCCAGGTGGACGGCGAACTCGCCGACCACCGTCTTGCCCGACCCCGTGGGCGCCGCCACCAGGACGCCGTCTCCGGCCTCCAGGGCCCGGCAGGCGTCGAGCTGGAAGTCGTCCAGCGCGAAGTCGTAGAGACCTCGGAACGATCTCAGCGCGGCCCCGTCGTCCCCGTGTTTCTGACGGAAGGCCGCATAGCGTTCCGCTGGCGTTGTCATAGTCGCCAGCCTACCGAAACCGCCATTCCGGTCCGTCCCGGCCGCCGTTCGCGGAGCTTCTGGCGGGCGGCACCGGCCCGGCGCCTTTACAATGTAGATTTCATACGATGACGCGTAACGCCCCCGGCCGGACCTCGCAGTGCAGCGGGGTCTCGCCGATGCGTTCGCCGTCGGCGTAGGCGACCACCTCGGGCGCCTCCACCCGCACGCTGCGCACCCGCCGCACCGACACGGCGGGATGCCGTACGTGGCTGCCCCGGTAGACGCTCGGGAAGACGCGGACGAACTCCCCCGTGGACAGCGCGTTCAGCAGCACGACGTCCAGGAGGCCGTCGTCGGGCCTGGCGTCGGGGCAGACCCGCATGCCGGCGCCGTACGACGTCGTGTTGGCCACCGCGACCAGCATCGCCTCCCGCTCGACCACGTCGGTCTCGTCGTAGGTGATGCGGAACGGGATGGGCTTGAACGCGCGCAGCTCCCGCGCGGTCGCCACCAGGTATCGGGCCATGCCGGGCGGCCAGGTGAGGCCGTTGGCGCGTTCGTTGACCCGCGAGTCGAAGCCGCAGCACGCCACCCCGGCGAACAGCTCCTCGGACGTCCCGGCCCTGATGCGGGCGGCGTCCACCAGCCGGGTCTTCATGCGCAGCACGGCCCTGGCCGCGGCCAGCGGATCCTTGGCCGGCACGCCGAGCGCGGCGGCGATGTCGTCGCCGGTGCCCGCGGGGATGATGCCGAGCGGCACGTCGGTGCCGGCCACCGCCTGCACGGCCAGGTGGACCAGCCCGTCGCCGCCGAAGGCGACGAGCGCGTCGGGCCGCTCGGAGACGGCGGTGCAGGCGCGTTCGAGCGCGTCGGCGGAGTCGTCACCGACGATCACGGACAGCTCGGCCCCTCCGGCACGCAGCCGGCGCGCCACGGGCTCGAGCAGGCGCAGCGTACGCCCGCCGCGGGCGGCGGGGTTCACCAGGAGGGCGAGTTGCGGGGACACGCCCGGAACATATCGCCTCCTGGGCTGCGGGGGAATGCCTCAGCGCTTGTCGGTGCCCGGCGGCTCCTCATCGGCGGGCCCAGCGGCAGGCCCAGCGGCAGGCCCAGTGGCAGGCGTCGCAGGCGGCCCGGCAGGAGGTTCTGCGGCCGATGCGGCAGGCGCGGGCGTCCCGACCGGCGCGTCGTCCTCGGCCAGCGGGGAGGCCTCGTCATCGGACAGGTGGTCGAACTCGCTCCTGCCCGCCCCGCGCCTCTCGCGCAGGTAGATGACGCCCTCGGCGACGAAGTAGAGCAGGATCATCGGCATGGCGAGCGCCATCATCGTCAGCGGGTCGCCGCCCGGCGTGATCACCGCGCCGAAGACGAACATGATGAAGATGACGGTGCGCCGGTGCTTTTTGACCGTGGCGTGCGACAGGACACCGATGATGTTGAGGAACACCAGCAGCAGCGGCAGCTCGAACGAGATGCCGAAGATCACCAGCATGATGAGCACGTAGCCGAGGTACTCGTCGATCTGGATGGTCGCGACGGTGTCGCTCGGTGCGAAGCCCAGCAGGATCGCCAGGCTGGTGTCCATGATGAAGTAGGCGAGAGCGGCGCCGAGCAGGAACAGCGGGACCGCGATCCCGAGGAACGTGATCGAGTAGCGCTTCTCGTTGCGGTAGAGGGCGGGCGTGACGAACGCCCAGATCTGGTACAGCCAGACGGGTGAGGAGACGACGAGGCCGACGAGCGCCGAGACCTTCAGCGTCAGGAAGAACGACTGGAAGATGCCGCCGTAGGTGAGTGTGCACTGCCCTTCGCGCAGCTGCTGCGCCTGCGGGGTGTCACAGAACGGCTCTTTGATGTAGGCCCACACCGGATCGAAGAAGAACCAGCCCACGATGATGCCCACGATCACGGCGGCCAGCGCGATCAGCAGCCGGTTGCGCAGCTCGCGCAGGTGCTCCATGAGGGGCATGCGACCCTCGGGGTCGCGGACTTGCTCCGAATCGCTCGATCGTTTGAGCAGCGCCATCTAGCAGTCCTGGGTGAGGAGGAGGGGTGGGGTCAGGCGTGCTTGTCGGCCTGGGCGGCACTGGCGCGCAGCCTCGCGGCCTGCTCCTCCAGCTGGCGGGCCTGCTCCTCGGCGGACAGACCGGGCGCCGGGGCGGGCGGGGCCGCGGGGGTCGCCGGCAGCGGCTGCGGCTGCGCGGGCTGCGGCTGGGCCTGCGCCTGCGGCTGGACGGGCTGCGCGGTGTGCTGCACGTCGTCGTCGTCATCGCGCAGCTTCGCGGTCTCGGACTTGAAGATGCGCAGCGACCGGCCGATGCCGCGGGCCATGTCGGGCAGCTTCTTCGCACCGAACAGCAGCACCAGCGCCAAAAGAATGATCAGGAGTTCGGGCACTCCGAGGTTCGGCATGAAACGCCCTTTCTAGCGAGTTGCCTCTTTCAGCCACGATCGTACGCTGCCCGGGGCGTGGTCTCACCCCCCTGGCCGGTCAATCTGGCCCGCCGCGGCTCAAGCTGGGCCTGCGCCTCGGCCACTTCCCTTCTCAGAGTACGTGCCGCCGCCACGACGCGAGCACCGGCCACCGCCAGCACCGCCAGCCCGGCCACGCCGATCGCGACGGACAGGAAGATCCAGGTCATGACCGGTGAGCGTACAGGGCGAGCGCCCGCTCGGCCTCCTCGCGCACGCTCTCCGCCATCGCGGGCGGCGAGACGACCCTGCCGGTGTCGCCGAGGCGCAGCGCCAGTTTCAGGATCCAGTCCTCGTCGCGGGCCCGCAACGCGACCCGCAGCCGGCCCTCGCCCAGCTCGGTGACCTGCTCGCACGGGTAGTACTCGGCCACCCACCGCCCGGCGGCGCTCAGCTCCAGCTCGACCAGCTCGTCGGTGGGCGAGGGCCGGAACACGCCGTCGGTCACGTCGCGCGGCTCCGCCTCCGCGGGCGGGTCGGCGGGCACGTCCAGCACCTCGACGCCGAGCACCCGGTCGAGGCGGAACAGCCGCATCGCCTCGGCCCGGTAGCACCAGCCCTCCAGGTAGGCGCGGCCGTCCACGACCAGCACCCGCATCGGGTCGACCTCGCGCGGCGTCACCTCGTCGCGGCCCGGCACGTAGTAGCGCAGCGACAGCCTGCGCCCCTTGGTGAGCCCCTCACGCACGCGGGGCAGCGCGTCGGGCGCGGCGTCCACGTCGACGGCGACCTGGCTGCTGACGGTCGCGGCGCCCTCGCCCGCGGCCCGCTCCAGCTTGGCCGTCACGCGCGGCAGCGCGTCGGGCACCCCGCCCTCGGGCAGGGCCAGCTCGGGCCTGGCGGCCAGCGTGCGCAGCGCCACCAGCAGCGCGCTGGCCTCGTCGATGCCGAGCCGCAGCGGCCGCGCGATGGTCTCGGCGTTGTCGATGAGGATCTCGCCGCCGTCCCACGACACGTCGATGAGGTCGCCCGGAGTGTGGCCGGGCAGCCCGCACATCCACACGAGCTGCAGGTCGTCGATGAGCTGCTTCTCGCTCAGCCCGAACACCGCCGCCACCTCGCCGACCTGCGCCCCCGGGTGCGACATCAGGTAGGGCACCAGCGCAAGCAGCCGCGGCAGCCGATCGGCGGACCCGCTCATTCCCGTTCCCCCTCGTTCAGACGCCCGCTCACGCCAGCGCTCCCTTCAGGCGGCAGATGACGGCCTCGCGCGCGTCGGGCGGCCCGACGACCTCGACGTCGGAGCCCAGGCTGGCCATCCACCCGGCCAGCCGCTCTGCGTCGGAGAAGACCAGCTCGGCCTCGTCCCAGCCGTCGCCGCCCGCGCGTACGGACCTGGCCAGCCGCCGCAGCCCCTCGCACGTCCCCTGCCTGACCCGCACGACGGCCACCCGCTCGTGGCTCGGCTCGTCGGGGAAGGCCACCATGGCCCGCAGATCGACGTCGGCGGGCACCTCGACCACGCCGGGCCGGCCGACGGCGGTGACCTGCCCGGTGATCCTGCTGAGCCGGAAGGCGCGCGGCGCGTCCCTGTCGCGGTCGAACCCCGCGAGGTACCAGCGGCCGCGCCTGCTGACCACGCCCCACGGCTCGACGGTGCGGCCGCGCACGGTCTCGCTGCCCGACGCCCGGTAGTCGAAGCGGACCACGCGCCGGTCGCGCACGGCGTTCCACAGCGCGGGGAAGGCCGGGTCGCGGGTGTCGACGCGCAGCTCCAGCGCGCTGCCGCCCATCGAGCCGCCGACCGGCTGGTCGGTGGCGACGCCGCCGGCCCGCAGCTTCAGCAGCGCGCCCGAGGCGGCCTCGGCCAGGCTGGCACGCTGCCACACCTGCGCCGCCAGGCCCAGCACGGCCGCCTCGTCGGGCTCCAGTGTGATCTCCGGCAGCTCGTACGACTCCCGCTCGATACGGTAGCCCGGCTCGTCCTCCCACGGGTCGCGCACCACGTCGATGGGGATGCCGATCTCGCGCAGCTCGTTCTTGTCACGCTCGAACATGCGCTGGAACGCCTCGTCGCCGTCGCGGTCGTAACCGGGGACGGCCTGGCGGATCTGCTCGGCCGACAGCGGGCGCCGGGTGGCGAGCAGGCAGATCACGAGATTGAGCAACCGCTCTGTCTTCCGGCGCGACATCTGCCTCACTCCTCCTTCATCGACGCTACCCTGCCCCCGTGATCAGATGGCGCAAGGGCGAGGTCGTACGGATCCGACGCGAGTGGCCGGGAGCGGTGGAGCTGGACGTCACCGTGCCCGAAGGTGAGTGCCGGGCGCTGGCCTACCCCCCGTTGGTGGGCCGCCCGGAACCCGGTGACGAGGTGCTGCTCAACACGACCGCACTCGCGATGGGTCTCGGTACGGGAGGTTACGCCATGGTGGTGGCCGTCCCGAACCGTTTGCCGGAAGATCCCTCCGGCCCCGGGCACCTGGTGAAGGCCAGGTACACGCCGCTGCAGGCCACGGTGCTGGGCGCGGACGAGCAGGATTCGCCGCATCACGACCTGTTGCGCGAGGCGGACTCCCTCGACGGCATGCCGGTGGTGGTGGCCGACCTGCACTCGGCGCTGGCCCCCATCCTGTGCGGTCTGTACGAGGCCCGGCAGGGGGTCCGGGTGGCGTACGTGATGCAGGACGGCGGGGCGCTGCCGGCGTGGTTCTCGATGGCGGCCGCCCGGCTGCGCGAGATCGGCTGGCTGTCCGGGGTCGTGACGGTGGGGCAGGCGTTCGGCGGCGACGTCGAGGCGGTCACCGTGCACACCGGGCTGCTGGCGGCCCGCCACGTGCTGGAGGCCGACGTGGCGATCGTCGCGCAGGGCCCCGGCAACCTCGGCACCGGCACCCGGTGGGGCTTTTCGGGGGTGTCGGCGGGCGAGGCGGTCAACGCGGCGGGCGTGCTGCTCGGACGGCCGGTGGCGGCGCTGCGGGTCAGCGAGGGCGACCTGCGCGAGCGCCACTACGGCGTCTCCCACCACTCGCTGACCGCCTACGGCAGGGTGGCGCTGTCGGCCGCCGACGTGCCGGTGCCGATGCTGCCGGGCGAGTTCGGGGAGCGGGTCAGGGACCAGGCGGAGCTGCTCGCCGTACGGCACCGGCTGGTCCCGGTGGAGGTGGACGGCCTGTACGAGGCGCTGCGCGAGTCGCCGGTGCGGCTGTCGACGATGGGCAGGAGCCTCGATGAGGATCTGCCCTACTTCCTGGCCTCGGCGGCGGCCGGCAGGCTGGCGGCCTCGCTGCTGGGGCGGCCCTCCGGCGTGTAGGCGTCCCTGAACGTGAACGCCTCGGGGCCGGGCCCGCCGGTCCTGAGGCGCTCCAGCCGTTCCATGCCCTCCGCGAGCGACGGGATCTCCCCGTCGGGCACCCACCACATCACCATGTACGGCTCCACCGCGCGCAGGAACCACTCCCTGCGCCGGCGCAGCACGCCCAGATGCGGGCTGCGGTAGACGTAGTCCCACAGCGACTCCGTCGACTCCCACACCGAGAAGTTGATCAGCAGCATGTCGCCGTAGTCGTGCACGACGGTGGCGGTGGGGTCGGCCTCACTCTCCTTGAGCCGCCAGACGAAGCCGGGGGCCGCGTCGGCGAGGGCGTTGATCGGTTCGAGCAGGGCGACGAACTCGGCGAGCTCGGCGCTGTCGATGGGCGCGCGCAGATGAGCGATGTTGAGCTGGGCGAGATGCATGGGCTCAGCTCACCATCGCAGGCGCTTCTATGTCAATATGCGTTTGTTTTAGAAGTGCGGGGATCACGGGAGGTCTTCATCCGGTCCTTCGGGTTCGAGAACGTCGAGCGACACGCAGCACTCGTCCGGGCGCGGGTCGAGCACCGCCCTGCCGGGATCGTCGCCCAGCCCCTCCAGCAGTCCCTGGCACAGCGCCAGGTTCATCGAGCACACCAGCAGCGGCTGCTCCCGCGCCAGCACGTGGAACGGGCAGTTGCGCAGCCGCAGCCGCCCGCCCTCCGCGTACGGCTCGTAACCCCGCTCGCGCAGCACCCGCTCCACCGGCTCGCCCCTGCGTCCGGCCCCCAGCCGCGCGCCCGCCTGCCTGGCCACCGCCTCGGTCTGCTCCTCGGCGCCCAGCCGGTCCACCACGTCCGCCAGCACCGAGGCCAGCGCCGCGTAGTCGCGCGGCGGCAGGCTCACCGACCGCTCGCCCCGCGCCCTGCGGTAGACCTTCGCCGGCCGGCCGCTGCCCGGGCCGCGCTTGTCCGGCCGGCGGAACCCGCTCTCCAGCAGCCCCGCCTCCACCAGCTTGTCGAGGTGGTGACCGGCCAGCGTCCTGGACACCCCCGCCGCCTCGGCCGCCTCACCGCGCCCCACGTCGCCGCCGCTGGAGGCGACCACGTCGTACAGGCTGCGGCGGACGGGGTCGTGCAACAGGGCCAGCGCGTCGAGATCGCCGCCCACGGGCTCGCTACTCACACGCGGAGTCTACGAAAGCCGCCGCTCCACCCGCTTCAGCACGCAGGAGCGGCCGACCTTGTACGCGCCCCCGCCGTACCGCTTCCAGCAGGCGCCCTTCTTGAGCACGCGGATGTCGATCCACCCAGGAGCGCCGTGACTCCTGTGCACGGCCTTGGCGTTGCGCAGCAGTTCGGCGGCCACCTTGCGCGCCTGGGCCTTGGTCGAGGCGGAGGCGTTCACCCAGCTCACGCCGGCGTCGCCGCCGAACACGCAGGGCTTGACGCCCTTGCAGAACGGCGGGTTCGCGGTGGCGCCCGCCGCCGGCGCGAGGCCCAGCAGAACGGTTAACGCGGACACGATGACGACCAGTGAACGGATCATGCCGAACATCCTGCCTCAGTAGGCGGCGAGCAGATCCACGACGAAGACCAGCGTGTCGGAGCCCTCGATGCCCCACTCGGGGCGGCCGGCCGGGCCGTAGCCGTACGCGGGCGGCACCACCATCGCGACCCTGCTGCCCGCCGGCACGCCCGTCAGCGCCTTGTCCCAGCCCTTGATCACGCCGCCGTCGCCCAGCTTGAACGCCTTCGGCCCGCCGCCCGCCCAGGTCGCGTCGAAGACCCGGCCGCCCCGCCAGACGGCGCCTGCGTACTGGGTGACCACGAGCTGCCCCGCCCGCGCCGGAGGGCCGTCTCCCCTGCTCAGCACCCCGGCCGTGAACTCCTGCGGCGGCGCGCTCCGCGGCACCGTCAGGGACGGCCCGGGGCCGCCGCCGATCCGCACGCCCGCCAGCGTGCCCGCCCCCGCCCGCACCGTGGCGTCCTTGTGGTGGGCGCCGAGGATGTCCACGACGTAGAACAGCTCCTCCCCCGCCCGCACGCCGCGCGGCGGCGCCGCGCCGAAGGCGTACTCGGGCGGGATCGCCGCGGTCACCCTGCTGCCCACCCTGCGGCCCCGCAGCGCCCGCTCCAGCCCCGGCAGCAGCTCGCCCACCGGGAACGCGGCCGGCGTGCCCCGCGTGAAGCTGGAGTCGACCAGGCGGTTGGCGGCGCCGTCCCACACGTGCGCGGTGTACTGCACGATCGCCACGTCACCGGCCGCCAGCGGCTCGCCGCCGCCCTTCGTCGGCTCGTCCACCCGCAGGCCCGCCCCGGGTTTCGCGGCGGGGAAGACGATCGTCGGCCGCGCCCCGAACGCGCCGCCCACCTTCAGCTCCTCAGCGGCCCCGCCCGTGCACCCGACGGCCAGCGGCAACACGACCGCCACGACCGCCACAGCCCGCAGCACGGCCCGTACGGCCCCGTCGTGAGTCCCGGCCCGCGGCGACGGCTCCCGGGTGGCGGCACGGCGCATCGGCCCTCCCACACGCGAAACGGCCCGGTGGCGCCATGCCACCGGGCCTCGCGATGCTACCGGGCCGCCGGTCGGCGGACCGGCGGTTCGCTAAAGACGCATCAGTAGGCGCCCAGGACGTCCACCACGAACACCAGCGTGCTGTTGGCCGGGATGCCCTGCTGCTCCTGGCTGCCGTAGCCCATCTCCGGCGGGATGCTCATCACGACCCGGCTGCCGACCGGCACGTCCACCAGGCCCTTCTGCCACCCCTGGATCACCTGGCCGAGCGGGAACTCGGCCGGCTCGCCCCGCTCCCAGCTGGAGTCGAACTGCTTGTCGCTGCCCCAGATCTTGCCCGTGTAGTGCACCGACAGCGTCTGGTTCGCGGTCACCTTCTCGCCGGTGCCGGTGATCAGCGTCTTGACGACGAGGTCCTTCGGCGCCTTCTCCTTGGTCTTCGTGGTCAGCGTCGGCGCCTTCTCGCCACCGGGGTTGACCACCTCGACGCCCTTGATCGACTCCTTCGTCTCCGTGCCGGTGGCCGCCTTCAGCGGCGCCGGCCGGGTGCCGACCACGTCGAACACGAACACCTTCGTCGGCTCCGCGGGAGCCGCCTGCTGCTGCCCCTGCACCGCGTCGTTGGCCAGCACGGCCAGCAGCCGCCCGCCGCCCTTGACCTTGGTGAAGCCCTCCTGCAGCACCTGCGGCAGCTGCTCGTTGACGGCGATCGTCTCCGGCGCCTTCGTGTCGTAGGACGAGCCCTGGACCTTGTTGTCCTTTCCGTCCCAGTTGAAGACGGTCAGGTTCACGATCACGCGGTCGCCCGCCTTGACGCCCGTGCCGTCGCCGGGCTGGATCACCTCGTACGACGACGTGGTCGCGGGCGTGCCGGACGGGAACGTCACCGTGGGCTTCGCCCCCACGTTCCCGGCGACCTTGACGCCGGACGACCCGCCGGTGGAGGCGGTCGTGCCGGAACCGTCGTCGGAGCCGCACGCGGCGGCGAACAAGATCAATGGCACGGCGGCCAGTACGGCCAGAGCGCGGCGCATGGATTTCCCTCGGAAGAGACGTCAGATTCGCGTCACACTACCCGACATCGGAGTAGGGCCGAGGTAAACGGCACCCCAGGCCCTGCCCCGGAACCGCGCCGCGTTTCCGGGGCGCGTCTCCGGGGCGGGGCGCCCGCCGGTCACATGCCGGCGATCAGCTTGTCGACCCGCTCGTCCACACTCCTGAACGGGTCCTTGCACAGCACCGTGCGCTGGGCCTGGTCGTTGAGCTTGAGATGCACCCAGTCGACGGTGAAGTCGCGCCGCTTCTCCTGCGCCTTGCGGATGAACTCGCCCCGCAGCCGCGCCCTGGTCGTCTGCGGCGGCACCGACTTCGCCTCGAAGATCTTCAGATCGGACGCCACCCGCTCCACCGAGCCGCGCTTCTGCAGCAGGTAGAACAGGCCGCGCTTACGGTGCACGTCGTGATAGGCCAGGTCGAGCTGGGCCACCCGCGGCGACGACAGCGGCAGGTCGTACTTGCGGCGGTAACGCTCGATCAGCTGGTATTTCGTCACCCAGTCGATCTCCCGCGACACCAGGTCGAGATTGCCCGTGTCGACCGCGGTCAGCGTGCGCTCCCACAGCTCCAGCACCCGGTGGGCGATCGCGTCGCCGCCGCGGCGGTCGACGAAGTCCTTCGCCTTCGACAGGTATTCCTGCTGGATCTCCAGGCTCGACGCCTCACGCCCGTTGGCCAGCCGCACCCGCCGCCGGCCCGTCATGTCGTGAGACACCTCGCGGATCGCCCTGATCGGGTTCTCCAGCGACAGGTCGCGCATCACCGTGCCCGACTCGATCATGCGCAGCACCAGGTCGGTCGCACCGACCTTCAGCAGCATGGTCGTCTCGCTCATGTTGGAGTCGCCCACGATGACGTGCAGGCGGCGGAACCGCTCGGCGTCGGCGTGCGGCTCGTCCCGCGTGTTGATGATCGGACGGGACCGCGTCGTCGCGCTGGAGACGCCCTCCCATATGTGCTCGGCCCGCTGGGAGACGCAGTAGACGGCGCCGCGCGGCGTCTGCAGCACCTTGCCCGCGCCGCACACGATCTGCCGCGTCACCAGGAACGGGATCAGCACGTCGGCCAGCCGGCCGAACTCGCCGTGCCGGCCCACCAGGTAGTTCTCGTGGCAGCCGTAGGAGTTGCCAGCCGAGTCGGTGTTGTTCTTGAACAGATAGATGTCACCGGCGATGCCCTCTTCGCGCAGCCGCTTCTCGGCATCCACCAGCAGGCCCTCGAGGATGCGCTCCCCGGCCTTGTCATGGGTGACGAGCTCGATGACGTTGTCACACTCGGGTGTTGCGTACTCAGGATGGCTGCCCACGTCGAGATAGAGACGTGCGCCGTTGCGGAGGAAGACGTTGCTCGATCGGCCCCAGGACACGACCCGCCGGAACAGGTAGCGCGCGACCTCGTCGGGGGACAGCCTGCGCTGGCCCCTGAACGTGCAGGTCACGCCGTACTCGTTCTCCAGCCCGAAGATGCGACGATCCATCACCTCACACTATGCCCACGGATCGGCGAGCGGGAGAGATCTTCGCACGTGTTTTCCGGTCCGGGTCCCGCGAGACGCGTTTTCGTCCCCCGCGCCCGCCCCCACGGGGCGCGGGTCGTCCACGACGTACGTCAGGGGGTGAAGATCTCCTGAACCTTGACGATCTGCCCCTTGTAGACGGTGATGAGCGAAGGCCGCGGCGTCTTCCCGTGCCGCTTGATCAGCGTCGCCCTGGAGCACCGCTTGACGCCCAGGCTGCTGTTACGGCTGACCGTCAGCTCCGCCTGGGAGGCCTTGCAGCCCAGCGCCGACAGGTAGACGACGTCCTTGGCGACGCGCGAGGCGTACGCCATCGCGTCGCCCTCGGGCGGGCCCACGAAGTAGCCCTCGGTGTGCTTGCTCTTCTTCCACTTGACCGGCACGTACTCGGCCACGCCGCCCCGCACCGCGACGATCTGGCCGCGCAGGATCCCGTTGCGGCGGGAGTGGATGCCCTTGGTGAAGTCGTGCTTCGGGTCGGGCTGGAACGAGGTGCCGAAGGTGTTCGGCGCCTTGAACTTCGGAATCGCGGGTGCCGCCTGTGCCGGCGCACCGGAGGCCAGCAGCACGGCCGCGGCGGCTCCGGCCACCAGCAGGCCACGTAGTGGAGTTGTCACGGCTCTTAAGATCCACGAGCGGCCCGGCAAGTTCGGACGTATCACAGTGAAACAGGTCACACTCCCCCGGGCCCTCACGTCCGCGCCTGGGAGCCCTCCCACCCCGCCCGGCAACCCCCAGATGCCCCACCCGTGCCCAAACCCCGCAGCGGGCCCCTCACGGCCCGCCCGGGGGCCACCTGAAGCGTCGGGGCAGCCGGACACGTGAGGGTGCTCGACGATGGTGCCGCAGCCGGGCCCGCCGCCGGGAGCCTCACCGTCGGTGCACACGACGGTGGGGCCGCCGGATCGGCGGCCCCACCAGAAGGCGTCAGGAACTACAGCGGCGACGAACCGTCGTCCACCGGACCCTCGGGACCCGTGGGCGGCGGCGTGGACGGCTTGTCGCCGGACGACGGCGCGCTCGGCCCGGCGGACTCACCCGAAGACTCGCCCGAGGACTCACCGGAGGACCCGCCCGAGGGCTCCGCCGCATCGGCCGGCGGGGTCGAGGTCTGCGCGAGCAGCCGCTCCAGCCGCGCCCCGGTCAGCCGCAGGAACTTGCGGTGCTCACGGTTACGGTCGAGCACCGCCACCTCGAGCTGACCCACCGGCGGCCGCTCACCGCCCGGCTCGGTCAGCGCGGCCAGCGCCACCTCCAGCGCGTCGGCCAGCGTCATCGACTCGCGGTAACGCTCCTTCAGCCGGGACGCCACCGCCTCGGCCTGCCCGCCCATCGCCGCGAAACCGTGCTCGTCGAACACCGAGCCGTCGAAGGTCAGGCGATAGATCGCGTCGCCGTCCTTCGTCTCGCCCACCTCGGCCACCACGACCTCGACCTCGAGCGACTTGATCGACTCGGTGAAGATGCGGCCCAGGTTGGAGGCGTAGAGGTTGGCCAGGCCGCGCCCGGTCACGTCGGAACGGTCATAGGTGTAACCGTTGATGTCGGCGTAACGGATGCCGCCGAGCCGCAGCTCCTCGAACTCGTTGTAGCGCCCCACGGCCGCGAACCCGATGCGGTCGTAGATCTCGCTGATCTTGTGCAGCGCCCTCGACGGGTTGGGCGCCACGAACAAAATGCCGTCGACATATTGGAGCACGACCACGGAACGGCCCCGCGCGATGCCCTTGCGCGCGTAGTCGGCCTTGTCCCGCATGATCTGCTCGGGGGACGCATATCCGAATGGCATGGACACAGTGGTGATCCTTTGCTTAGCGCAGCGGGGCGATGGGACCGTCGGGCGAGATCAGGCGGGCGTCGAGCATCTGCTGGACGTAAGCGCTCACCTCGTCGTCCGACAGACGGCGGAAGCCGTCGGCGTCGATCACGGCCACGACCGGCCAGATCTTCCTCGTCACGTCGGGCCCACCGGTCGCCGAGTCGTCGTCGGCGGCGTCGTAGAGCGCCTGGATCAGCGTCATCACCATGTCGTCGGCCGTCGAGCCGTCGCGATAGAGCTTCTTCAGCGACCCGCGCGCGAAGATCGAGCCGGAGCCGATCGCGTCGAACCGCTCCCGCTCGTAAGGCCCGCCCGCCACGTCGTAGCTGAAGATGCGGCCCTCGTCCTTGTCGGGGTCGTAGGCGGCGAACAGCGGCACCACCACCAGCCCCTGCATCGCCATCGCCAGGTTGCCCCTGATCATCGTGGCGAGCCTGTTGGCCTTGCCCTGGACCGACATCGTGCGGCCCTCGAGCTTCTCGTAGTGCTCCAGCTCCACGCGGTAGAGGCGGGCGAACTCAAGACCCGTGCTGGCCGTGCCCGCGATGCCCATGCACGAATAGTCATCGGCGCGGAACACCTTCTGCACGTCACGCTGCGAGATGATGTTGCCGGACGTGGCCCGCCGGTCGCCCGCCATGACCACGCCACCGGCGAAGGTGGCGGCCACGATCGTGGTCGCGTGCGGAACCTGGTCGCCGATCGGGGTGGCCAGCATCTCGTCGCGCCGTGGCAGCAACTCGGGCGCGTACGAGCTGACGAACTCCGTGAACGAGGAACTCCCGGTGTTCTGGAAAAGCTGATTCACCAAGCCGACGGGCAGATCCCTGTGCGATGCCACGCGACTCCCTCCAAACGTTCAGTGTTCCTAGGGCGACCCTACTCATGTTGGGTTGCTGTCTGCACTTCCCACGATCAGCTCACGGCGAACCAGGATCGCCCTGCCGCCCGAAAGATTCCGTACGCCCGAAAGGTCGGTAACCGCCCTCCGCAACCGCTCCCCCGGCCCGCCGCCGCACTGACGCCATACTGGCGACATGGGCACCACGCCCCAGAGAGACTGGATCCTGCACCTCGACCTCGACCAGTTCATCGCCGCGGTCGAACTCCTGCGCCACCCCGAACTCCGCGGCAGACCCGTCGTCGTCGGCGGCACCGGCGACCCCACCCAGCCGCGCACCGTCGCAGCCACCGCCACCTACGAAGCCCGCGAACACGGCATCCACTCCGGCATGCCCCTGCGCACCGCACTCCGGCGCTGCCCCGACGCCGTCTTCCTGCCCACCGACCCACCCGCCTACGAGGCCGCCTCCCAACACGTCATGGCCGTCCTGCGCGAACACCCCGTCCGCGTCGAAGTCTGGGGCTGGGACGAAGCCTTCATCGGCGCCACCACGAACGACCCCGAGGCCCTCGCCGCCACCCTCCAGCACGACGTCCGCCGCCGCACCCACCTCGACTGCTCCATCGGCATCGGCGACAACAAGCACCAGGCCAAACTCGCCTCCGCCTTCGCCAAACCCGCCGGCATATACCGCCTCACCAGCGACAACTGGGCCGACGTCATGAACGACCGCCCCACCGACGCCCTCTGGGGCATCGGCGCCAGAACCGCCAGAAAACTCGCCGCCCACAACCTGCGCACCGTCGCCCAGCTCGCCGCCGCCGACCCCCGCGACCTCGCCAGCCACTTCGGCCCCACCAACGGCCCCTGGTACCGCTACCTCGCACTCGGCAAAGGCGAAGCCGAAGTCATCACCACCCCATGGATCGCCCGCGGCCACAGCCGCGAGACCACCTTCACCCACGACCTCACCGACCCCGGCACCGTCACCGCCCACCTCACCACCCTCGCCACCCAGGTCGCCCACGACGCACGAGAAGCCGGCCGCGAGATCACCCGCGTCACCGTCAAGATCCGCACGACCCCGTTCCAGACCAGAACCCGCCAGACCACCCTCACAACGCCCACCACCGACCCCGCCACCATCACCGAAGCCGCCCGCACGACCCTCGCCCGCCACGACCTCACCCGCCCCGTACGCCTCATAGGCGTCGCCGTGGAATACGCACCCACCACCTCAGAGGGACCAGAGCCGGGCCCCACTCCCGGCCCCTGACACCACCCTCACCCCACCCGCGTCACCCGCGCATAGAACTCCGACCGCAACTCCTCCTCGGCCCGCGCCAACTCCTCCAGCTCCTCATCCGACACCACCACCTCACCGAAATCCTCGACCGTCGCCTCCACATAAGAAAGCGCCCGCCGCACCACCCCCGGATCATCACGGAACTGCCCGATCCCGGTATTGCACGGCAGACACAACACCTGCCGCACCGCACCCGACCGATGACAATGATCCACATGCTCCGGCGGCCGATCCCAGCACACCACGCACAACCCGTGCTGAGCCGAGATCATCCGCTCGACGTCCTCATGCCGCACGCGATAACGCCGCGACAAGTGATACGTCCGCGACGGCGCCACCGGAGAATCACCACGCCCCTCAGGAAGGACCACGAACTCCGGCCAGAGCACCTCCCCTTCCAAATAGAGCGCGGCCAGCTCCAGCAACACCAGGTTGTCGGCGAAATGCCCCAGCCCGTTGTTGCAGTTGAAACAGAGCACGCCACGCACCCGGCCGGTCGCGTGACAGTGATCGACGAACGTCCCGGGAACGGCCTGGCAGATGGCGCAGAGCCCGCCCTGACGGGCGAGCATGCGCTCGAAGTCGTCCTCGGTGATCCCATAGCGGTACTGGAGCAGATAGTTCCGCTCGCTCCCGTATTTCTTGATTTTGTTCTCCCGCGCCACGACGGTGTGGCACGGGCGGCAGTAAGCAGTCATGCCATCCTTCATCGCCCGGTTACTGCCGAACTCACTTGTGCTTTTCACCTCCGTGCACCGAGGGCAGTATTTGCACCCTTCGGGCACCTGCACCCGCTCGCGCACGGCTTTTCCCTGCCCTGCCTTGCGTTTGCGATAACTCGCGGTGGAACGCCGCCGGAAGCAGACCTTGCAGTAGCGCGCCCGCCCATCGGGCATGCGCTTGTTGGCCCCGAACTCGGCAAGTTCCTTGACTTCTTGACAGTCGGAGCACCACTTGAATCCGTCCGGCGTTTCCACCCGATTTACCCCTTATGCCTGTCCGTTTTGTCCTACTCTCCGCCCTTCTGGACGTAGCTGCGCACGAATTCCTCTGCGTTCTCTTCGAGAACTTCGTCGATTTCGTCCAGAATGGAGTCGACGTCGTCCGTGAGCTTCTCCTGACGCTCCTGGACGTCGGGCGCCGCCGAGGCCTCGGTCTCCTCGACCTCGTTCTCGCGCCGCCCGGTCTGCTTCTGACCACCGGTGTCCTTGGTTGCCATGTCCTACCTCCGTTGGGGGACTGCCTCCTAGGCATATCTTCCCCGAACCGGGCGACATTTCGCGCCGATCGCCCCGCGATCTTGCCGGCTTGACTGGATAGCGAAACTATCCAATACTGAACCCCCGTACCCACAGGAGGTGTGAGATGTCCGAAATGTCGTTGACCATGGCCGGTGTGCTCCTCATCACAGTCCCGCTCGTCGCCTACGGCGGCACGACGCTGCTGACGTTCCTCATGCGGAACGTCCCCGGCTACCTGGACAACCCGGTGCGCCGCGGCCTGTGGCGGGCCGGGCACGCGCATGCGGGCGTGCTGGTGCTGTTCGCGCTGGTGGCGATGCTGTACGTGGACCAGACAGGGCTGCCGGAGCCGGCGCGGATGGCGGCGCGGGTGCTGATCGCGGCGGCGCCGATCCTGATGCCGCTGGGTTTCTTCCTGTCGGTGCTGCGCCCGCGGGACACGAGGCCGAGCCGGTTGATCTGGCTGGCGGTGGCTGGTGGGGTGTCGCTGGCGGCGGGCACGCTGACGCTGGGGGTGGGCCTGCTGTGAGTGCGGGCCGCCCCTGGCGGGTGTCCGCCAGGGGGCCTGGTGTCATTCGCCGCCGGTGAGTGCGGCGACGAGGTCGGCGGCGGTGCGGCAGCGGTCGAAGAGTTCGCCGACGTGGGCTTTGGTGCCGCGGAGCGGCTCGAGGGTGGGGACGCGCTGGAGGGATTCGCGGCCGGGGATGTCGAAGATGACGGAGTCCCAGGAGGCGGCGGCGACGGATTCGCTGTACTGGCTGAGGCAGCGGCCGCGGAAGTAGGCGCGGGTGTCGGTGGGCGGGTGTTCGACGGCGCGCTGGACTTCTTCCTCTGTGACGAGGCGTTGCATGCGTCCGCGGGCGACGAGGCGGTTGTAGAGGCCGCGGTCGGGGCGGATGTCGCTGTATTGGAGGTCGACGAGCTGGAGTCTGGAGTGTGACCAGGCGAGGCCGTCGCGGCTGCGGTAGCCCTCGAGGAGTTCGAGTTTGGCGACCCAGTCGAGTTCGCGGGCGAGTTGCATGGGGTCTTCGGCGAGGCGGGTGAGGACGGATTCCCAGCGGTCGAGGATGTCCTTGTTCATCTCGTCTTGGGCGGTGCCGCGCTCTTCGACGTATTTGCGGGCCTGCTCGAGGTATTCCATCTGGAGCTGGACGGCGGTGAGCTTGCGTCCGTCGCGCAGGGGGATCTCGTAGCGGCAGCTGGGGTCGTGGGAGACGGCGCGCAGGGCTTGGACGGGGTTTTCGACGGCGAGGTCGCGGGTGAGGAAGCCCTCTTCGATCATGGCGAGGACGAGCGCGGTGGAGCCGAGTTTCAGATAAGTGCTGATCTCGGACATGTTGGCGTCGCCGATGATGACGTGGAGGCGCCGGTATTTCTCGGGGTCGGCGTGGGGTTCGTCACGGGTGTTGATGATGGGGCGTTTGAGGGTGGTCTCGAGCCCTACTTCGACTTCGAAGAAGTCGGCGCGCTGGCTGATCTGGAAGCCTTCGCCGCGGCTGTCCTGGCCGATGCCGACCTTGCCGGCGCCGGTGACGACCTGGCGGGAGACGAAGAAGGGGGTGAGGTGGCGGACGATGTCGGCGAAGGGGGTGGCGCGCCGCATGAGGTAGTTCTCGTGGCAGCCGTAGGAGGCGCCTTTGGCGTCGGTGTTGTTCTTGTAGAGCTGGATGGGGGCGTTGGAGGGGATGGCGGACGCGCGGGTGGCGGCGTCGTACATCACCCTTTCGCCGGCCTTGTCCCAGATGACGGCTGCCCGGGGGTTGGTGCACTCGGGCGAGCTGTACTCGGGATGGGCGTGGTCGACGTAGAGCCTGGCGCCGTTGGTGAGGATGACGTTGGCCAGCCCGAGGTCCTCGTCGGTGAGCTGGGTCGGATCCGCCACCTCCCTGGCCAGGTCGAACCCGCGCGCGTCGCGCAGCGGGTTCTCCTCCTCGAAGTCCCATCGTGCCCTGCGCGCGCGGGCCGCCGAGGCGGCCAGGTAGGCGTTCACGACCTGTGAGGAGGTCACCATCGCGTTGGCGCCTGGCTGGCCGGGTACGGAGATGCCGTACTCGGTCTCGATGCCCATCACCCGACGCACCGTCATGCAACACCCTCTGTTCGTCCGGGTCTGTCTATCCGCCGTTTATATGCCCGAGCCTATGCCCTTCACAGTGCCCCAGGGTCACAGAGTTATGGCACCGACGCCTTTTCAACCTGTACGACCGGAGCTGATGTGGTTTGCGGGGATCTGCGGGGCTTGAGTAGCCGCTGGATGGGGCGTTCGGCAAAGGAGTAGACGAGATACGACACCACGACGGCGGTCAGTGTCGTGATCGTGACGACCGCCCAGGGCGGAAGATCCCCGACGAGCAAGGGGATGAGGGCCACCGCGATGACGCTATGGAACAGGTAAAGCGGGTATGTCGTGCCGCCGAGCGCGGTGAGCAGCCTGGATGGTCTGAGCCGGACGAGGCCGAGGGCGACGAGGGCCGTCGCGGCGAAGATGAGGGTGATGGTGACGATGACGCCGACGTCGGTGACCGGCATGTTCTTGAACCCGGCGGCGTCGATCCTGCTGTGCACGCGGCCGAGCGCGGATTCCCAGGACAGGCCGTAGCCGGCGAGCACGTAGAGCCACGGGAGCCAGGCGTTGCCGTGCTTGTGGATGAGGTAGAGGGCCATGCCGGCGACGAAGTAGGGGGCGTACTTCGGCATGACGATCTCGTCGACCACGGGGTTCTCGAGTTGCCCGGCGATGACGACGGCGGCCAGCCAGACGCCGCCGAAGACGAGCACCCGCCGGTACGTGACGCCGACGATCACCAGGATGGCGATGAGGAGGTAGAAGCGCAGCTCGGCCCAGAGCGACCAGTAGACGCCGCTGGCATCTGTGAGCTTGAACAGCCGCTGGAACATGGTGGCGTTCACCAGGTATTCGCCTGGGGAAAGTTTTGGGTCGAGCGGCTTGGCGGCGGTGAGCCCGTAGAGGGCGGCGATGGCGGCCAGGCTGAGCCAGTACGCGGGGTAGAGCCGGACGAGCCTCGATCGTGCGAAGGCGCCGAGGCCGCGTCCCCAGACGCTCATGAGGATGACGAACCCGCTGATGATGAAGAACAGCTCGACGCCGAGGATGCCTAAGCCCGCGATGGGGGCTAATGCGGGGAAGAGTTCGGCGGGCCGGTCTCCCCACACGCTGGCGTAGGCGACCAGGTAGTGGAAGGCGACGACGGCCAGGGCGGCGAGGAAGCGCAGCAGGTCGAGCTCGGCCAGCCGGCCGTTCTCCCGTGCGTGTCTGCGCCGGTTCGGAGCGTGCACGCCATCTTTGACGTATCAGTGATCACTCTGGTTCCACTGGTCCTTCTGTTCCCACCAGCAACACGCGTGAGGTGTCGTCGAGGCGGAGGGCGGCGCGGGCGGAGGGGGTGAGGGCGAGCAGGCCGGCGGCTCCCGCGGCGCCGCAGCCGGACAGGGCGATGCCGTGGCCGGCGAGCAGCCGGGCGGCGGCGCCGGCCTGCTCGTCGGTGACGGTGACGTAGAGGTCGGCGAGGTGGCCGAGGAGGCGGTGGGCGAGGAGGGAGGGTTCGCGGCAGTCGAGCCGGCCGAGTGTGGTGTGGCCGCCCGGGATGCGGACGGGGCGGCCCGCGCGGGCGCTCTCGGTCAGGCAGGGCGCGCCCTCGGGTTCGACGACTACGATCTTGGGCCGATCGCCCCACCGGTCGCGCACGTACCCGGCCGCGGCGGCGGCCAGCCCGCCTACGCCCGCCTGGACGACCACGTGCGTGTACGGTCCGGTCTCGGCGGCCTCGTCGAACAGCACCGTGTAGCCGCGCATGACGTCGAGGGGGATGCCGGTGTAGCCGGGCCATGAGCTGTCGGACACGAGGCGCAGGCCGTGCGTTCTGGCGTCGTCCAGGGCGGCCGCCATGCTGGCCTCGTAGTCGGGGCCGCTGCGGCGTACCTCGGCGCCGAGGCCGCGCAGCCGGTTCGCGAAGGTCTCGGGCACGCCTTCGCTGAGGTGGACGACGCAGGGGACGCCCGCCTCCGCGGCTCCTGAGGCGACGGAGATGCCGTGGTTGCCGGCGCTGGCGCAGACGAACGGGGCGCCGCCGGGCTCGCGTTCGTGGAGCAGGTGAACGGCGTACGCGCCGCCGAGCGCCTTGAAGCTGCCGAGCCCCATGCGGCCGCTCTCGTCCTTGACGTCGGCGGCCAGCGTGCCGGCCAGCCCCGGGACGGTGCGCAGGGGCGTGGGCCGGTAGCGAGGGTGGCGGGCGAAGCGGGCGCGGGCCCACCTGGCGTGCCCGGCCCCGATGAGCGCTCGGTCGTCCGCGGTGTACGGGGTGCGGGCGGGGTTGAGGAACTCCATGATCGCCATGCTAGGCGGGGTGGTCGCGGGCGGCGGCGACGGCGGCCTGGCCGAGGCTGAGCCCGCCGTCGCCGGGTGGCACGCGTACGTGCCGCAGGACCCGGAACCCGGCCGCCCGCAGCCGCTGCAGGGTGCGTTCGAGCAGGAGCGCGTTATGGAAGAGCGCGCCGGTGAGCGCGACGGCGGTCAGGCCGGTGGCCTGCCTGAGCGCGGCGCAGGTGCGGGTGACGGCGGCGGCGAGGCCGTTGTGGAAGCGTCCGGCGATGACGGCGGGGTCGGTACCGGCGGTGAGGTCGTCGGCGGCGGCCCGCACGAGATCGGCCGCCTCCAGGACGAGGAGACCGCCGACGGGGGCGAGCCCGGCGAAGGCCGGCTCGCCGGGGGCCGGCTCAGCGCGGGCCAAGTCAGCGCGGACCCAGTCAGCGCGGGCCAAGTCAGCACGGGCCAAGTCAGCACGGGCCAAGTCAGCGGCGGTCGGCCCGGCAGGGGATTGCCCTGCGGCCGGGGATTGCCCTGCGGCCATGAGTCCGGCGGCCAGCGGTCCGGCGGGCTGTCTCAGGGCGGCCGGGTAGGCGCCGGTTTCGGCTGGGTCGGTGAGCTGTTCGAGTTCGGCGGCGGCCTGTCCCTCGTACGTGATGGTCTCGCGCAGGCCGAGCAGGGCGGCGACGGCGTCGAACAGGTGGCCCGCGCAGGAGGTGAGCGGCGCTTCCTGGCCGCTGCCGGCCTGCTGGAGTGCGCCGGCGAGCCGGTCGCGCAGCCCGGGGTCGCAGGGGTGGTCGCGCAGGTAGGCGGCGGCCATGCGCCAGGGGCGGCGGGCGGCGGCGGGCCCGCCCGGCATGGGCACCGGGGCGAGGTGGGCGAGGCGCTGGTAGCCGGTGCGGTCGGCGCGCAGGAACTCCCCGCCCCACAGGGTGCCGTCGGGGCCGTGGCCGAGCCCGTCGAGAACGACGCCGATGACGGGGCCGAGGTCGCCGTTGTCGGCCAGGCAGGCGGCGACGTGGGCGTGGTGGTGCTGGACGGCGACGTGGTCGACGCCGGTGAGCTCCAGGGCGTGGCGGGTGGCGAGGTGGCCGGGGTGCGCGTCGTGGGCGACGATCTCGGGGTGGATGCCGAGCAGGGCCTGGTAGTGGTCGATGGTCGCGGCGAAGGTGCGCAGGGTGTCGTGGTCGTCGAGGTCGCCGAGGTGCTGGGAGAGGTGGGCGCGGCGCCCTTGCAGCAGGCAGAAGGTGCCGGCGACGGTGGCCCCGCAGGCGAGGACGGGGCGTGGGGCGGGGCGGCGCAGGGTGATGGGCTCCGGGGCGTGGCCGCGTCCGCGGCGCAGCACGGTGATCTCGCCGGCCATGGGGCGCAGGACGGTGTCGTCGGCGCGGCTGTGGATGGCGCGGTCGTGGGTGAGGAAGGCGTCGGCGATGCCGGACAGGCGGGTGAGCGCGTCGGCGTCCTCGTACGCGAGGGGCTCCCCCGCGACGTCGCCGCCGGTGAGCGCTAGAGGCGCGCCCAGTTCGGCGAGCAGGAGGTGGTGCAGCGGCGTGGCGGGGAGGGTGATCCCGAGCGTGCGGCGCCCCGGCGCGCCCGAGCACGCGACTGCAGAGTCAGCCGAAGAGGCGGCCGAAGAGACAGACGAGGACGCGGCCCCGGACACAGCCGACGAGACGACGGGTGGGGCGACTGAGGGGGCGATGGGGGCGTCTGGGCGGAGGGGCAGGAGGACGACGGGTCTGGCGGGGCTGGTGAGGAGGGTGGCGGCGGTGTCGTCGATGTCGCAGTACTGCCGGGCCTGGACGAGGTCGGCGGCCATGACGGTGAACGGCTCCTCCGCGCGGTGCTTGCGTCCGCGCAGGGTGGCGGCGGCCCGTTCGCCGGTGGCGGCGACGGCGAGGTGGTAGCCGCCGAGCCCCTTGACGGCGACGACGCGGCCGGCGCGCAGGAGGGCGGCGGCGCAGGTGATGGGGTCGCCGCACAGTTCGGTGCCGCGCGGGTCGCGCAGCGTCAGGGTGGGGCCGCAGGCGGGGCAGCAGGTGGCGGCGTCGTGGTGGCGGCGGCTCGCGGGGTCGTCGTGTTCGCGGGCGCAGCCGGCGCACATGGTGAAGGGCGCCATGGTGGTGTGGCGCCGGTCGGCGGGCAGGGCGCGGGTGATGCTGAGGCGGGGGCCGCAGTTCGCGCAGCCGGTGAAGGGGTAGCGGTGGCGGCGATCGGTGGGGTCGGTCAGCTCGCGCAGGCAGTCGTCGCAGGTGGCGGTGTCGGCGAGGGTGGCGGCGGTGCGGGGTCTGGCGGGGTCGGTCGCGGCGATGGTGAAGCCGCGGTGGCCTGCGGGTTCGCCGCTGACGACGGTGACGCGTTCGATCTCGGACAGGGAGGGGGCGTCGCGTTCGAGTGCGGTGAGGAACTCCTCGACGCCTTGGCAGGCGCCCTCGACTTCGATGTGCACGCCGGTGACGTCGCCCCTCACCCGGCCCGACAGGCCCAGGCGGTTGGCGAGCGAGTGGACGAACGGGCGGAAGCCCACCCCCTGGACGATGCCTTCGACGTGCACGTCTACCCGTTTGAGCGTGGTCACAGGGCCAGTGTGCGCCTGTCAGGGGTGGCGTGCATGCGTATCGGCTCGTGTCGGCGCGCCGCATGGAGGGACGTTTCCATCTTTCCTTGAACGTACGGGACACGCGGGAGGACTGGGCTCGCGTCCGAAACCCACCGGCAGGTCCGAAACCTGCGCCGCGTCCGAGGCACTACGGCCTGTCCGAAATGACCCACCGCCCCCACTCGGCGTGGGCAGGCAGGCCGTGACGCGGGCAGGACCACAACAGGCGGCAGGGCCGCGCGGTGGTGGCCGCGCGGCCCTGCCGTCCGAGAGGTTCTACAGGTATTGGCCGGTGTTGGCGACGGTGTCGATGGACCGGCCGGCTTCTGTGCCCTGCTTGCCGGAGACCAGCGTGCGGATGTAGACGATCCGCTCGCCCTTCTTGCCGGAGATGCGGGCCCAGTCGTCGGGGTTGGTGGTGTTGGGCAGGTCCTCGTTCTCGGAGAACTCGTCCACGCAGGCCGTGAGCAGGTGCTGCACCCGCAGGCCCTTCTGGCCGGTTTCGAGGAACTGCTTGATGGCCATCTTCTTGCCCCGGTCGACGATGTTCTGGATCATCGCGCCGGAGTTGAAGTCCTTGAAGTAGAGGACTTCCTTGTCGCCGTTGGCGTAGGTCACCTCGAGGAAGCGGTTCTCCTCGCTCTCGGTGTACATGCGTTCGACGACGCTCTGGATCATCCCCTGGATGGTGGCCTCGCGGGAGCCGGTGTGCTCCGCCAGGTCGTCGGGGTGCAGAGGCAGGTCGGAGACGAGGTACTTCGAGAAGATGTCCTTGGCCGCCTCGGCGTCCGGCCGCTCGATCTTGATCTTGACGTCCAGGCGGCCGGGCCGCAGGATCGCCGGGTCGATCATGTCCTCGCGGTTGGAGGCGCCGATGACGATGACGTTCTCCAGGCCCTCGACGCCGTCGATCTCCGACAGCAGCTGAGGGACGATGGTGTTCTCCACGTCGGAGGACACGCCGGAGCCTCGGGTGCGGAAGATCGAGTCCATCTCGTCGAAGAACACGATCACCGGGGTGCCCTCTGAGGCCTTTTCGCGGGCCCGCTGGAAGACCAGGCGGATGTGCCGCTCGGTCTCGCCGACGTACTTGTTGAGCAGCTCCGGGCCCTTGATGTTGAGGAAGAAGCTCTTGCCGGACTGGCCGGTCTTCTCCGCGACCTGCTTGGCCAGGGAGTTGGCGACGGCCTTGGCGATGAGCGTCTTGCCGCATCCGGGCGGGCCGTAGAGCAGCACGCCCTTCGGGGGACGGAGCTTGTGCTCGCGGAACAGATCGGAGTGCAGGTAGGGCAGCTCGATGGCGTCCCTGATCTGCTCGATCTGCCGCATGAGGCCGCCGATCTCCTCGTAGGAGATGTCGGGGACCTCTTCGAGCACGAGCTCTTCGACTTCGGACTTGGGTATGCGCTCGTAGACGTAGCCGGAGCGAGGTTCGAGCAGGAGCGAGTCGCCGGCCCTGATGGGCTGGCCGACGAGCGACTCGGCCAGTCGCACGACGCGCTCTTCGTCGGCGTGCGAGATGACCAGGGCCCGCTTGCCCTCGTCGAGCAGTTCTTTGAGCATCACGATCTCGCCGACCTCTTCGTAGCCGAGGGCTTCGACCACGTTGAGCGCCTCGTTGAGCATGACCTCCTGGCCACGCCGCAGCGAGTCGACGTCGACGGACGGGCTGACGTTCACCCGGAGCTTGCGGCCGCCGGTGAACACCTCGATCGTGCCGTCTTCTCTGGCCTCGAGGAAGGTGCCGAAGCCGGATGGCGGCTGCGCCAGCCGGTCGACCTCCTCCTTGAGAGCGACGATCTGGTCCCGGGCCTCCTTGAGTGTGGCGACCAGGCGCTCGTTCTGGCCTGTCACGGCCGCGAGATTCGCCTGTGCCTCGTGGAGACGTTCTTCGAGGACCCTGGCCTGACGGGGTGACTCGGCCAGCTTCCGCCTCAGCGCGGTGATCTCCTCCTGGAGGAAGGAGACCTGTGTTGAAAGATCAGCGACCTCCCGTTCGCGCTGCGCGGCTCGAGCCTCAGCATCATCGCGAGCTGCCACGCCCCGTCACCTCCTTCCCAGTCGAGGGCGACTACTAAGGACCTTACCTATCTCGGGCCCCTCCGTAACCTGGCCGGGCAGTGTTCGTAGAGTGACATTCAGTATTCGGCGAATAATCCCCAATAGTGCGTTTAATACTCCCAGCATAGGAACACGACGATCTGTTCCCGTGTCACGCACCAACGCGCCCTCGTGGCCAAATTGTCATAGTTCTTCAGTCGTCCCCTTCGGTCGGCGGCGGCGCGGCGGCGGGGTCACGCCGTCGGCCATGCGGCGGGCGGAGACGAGGAACCCGGTGTGGCCGATCATGCGGTGATCAGGCCGTACGGCGAGCCCTTCGACATGCCAGTCGCGAACCAGGGTCTCCCACGCATGCGGCTCGGTGAAACACCCGTGATCGCGAATGGCCTCGACCGTCTTGGACATCTGCGTGGTCGTCGCGACGTAGCAGCAGATCACGCCGCCCGGCGTGAGGGCCTTGGCGGCGGCGTCGACGCACTCCCACGGGGCCAGCATGTCGAGGATGACGCGGTCGACGTCGGCCTCGTCGATGGAGGCCACGAGGTCGCCCACGACCAGGCGCCAGTTGTCGTCCATCGGGCCGCCGTAGAACTTCTCGACGTTCTTGCGCGCCACGTCGGCGAACTCCTCGCGGCGCTCGTAGGAGGTGACGTGGCCGTCGGGGCCGACCGCGCGCAGCAGGAAGCAGGTCAGCGCGCCGGAGCCGACGCCGGCCTCGATGACGCGGGCGCCGGGGAAGACGTCGGCCATGCCGACGATCATCGAGGCGTCCTTGGGGTAGATGACCGCCGCGCCGCGCGGCATCGCGAGCGTGTAGTCCTGCAGCAGATGGCGGAAGGCGAGGTATTGGGTGCCGCCGGACGAGCGCACCACGGAGCCCTCGGGCTGCCCGATCAGGTCGCTGTGGGGGATGGCGCCCTTGTGGGTGTGGAAGACG
This sequence comes from Nonomuraea sp. NPDC049504, assembly GCF_040676845.1. Taxonomy (NCBI): domain Bacteria; kingdom Bacillati; phylum Actinomycetota; class Actinomycetes; order Streptosporangiales; family Streptosporangiaceae; genus Nonomuraea; species Nonomuraea sp. NPDC049504. The sequence continues at coordinate 29,087 of NZ_JBFAPT010000022.1, read as the reverse complement.
CCGTCCTCTTTGAGCGTGATCGTGTGGCGCTTGTTCTTGGGGTCGGTGAGCTGCACCTGATCCCCTGCCTGGAAAGGCCCATGCCTGCGGAAACCCATGGCGGCAAGGTTATAGGGCTTTCGGGCGCGTCAGGACGCACGATATCTATGGGGGATGCTCCCTCGCGACGTGATCTCCACCGGCCCGCTCATCCTGCGTCCCCCCGTGGAGGCGGACGCGGCGGCCATCGCCGAGGCGTGCGGCGACGCGGTGACGGGGCGGTTCCTGCCGTGGCTGCCCCGGCCGTACGCGGTGGAGGAGGCGCTGGCGGAGGTCAAGCGGGCGGCGGTGCGGTGGGAGGACGGCGGGGCGGCGTACGCGATCGTCCACGACGGCCGTTACGCCGGCGGCGTCTGGGCGAGCCCGCCCGACCCCTGTGAGACGTCCGGGCTGGGCTGCCTGGTGGCGCCGTGGGCCCGGGGCGGCGGCGTGGCGGCGACGGCGGTGCGGGCGGTGACCGACTGGCTGTTCGACCACGGCGTGCGCAGGGTCGAGGTGCAGGCCGAGGTGGAGAACGTGCCGGCGCTGCGGATGGCCTACCGCGCCGGGTTCGTCGAGGAGGGCCGGCGGCGTGACGCGGTGCGGCTGCGTGACGGGCGGTGGGCCGACGTCGTGACGTTCGCCAGGCTGCGGGGCGAGGGGGTGGCGGGCACCGAGCCGTACCTGCCGTTCTTCCCCGGCGGTGAGCTGAGCGACGGCGTGGTGCGGCTCGCGCCGATGGGCCCGGGCGACGCGGGCGACTTCCACCGGATGATGGCAGAGCCGAGCGTGTCCGCCTTCTCCGTGGGGCCGCCGACCGCGCTGGAGGACGACGAGCGGCGCTGCCGCTACACCGGCTACTGGTGGCGGTCGGGGCAGCGCGTCGAGCTGGCGATCAGGGACGCCGCCTCCGACGCCTTCGCGGGGCATCTGCAGCTCATGCAGGTCGCTCCGGCGCTGGGGCAGGCGATGATCGGCTACTCGCTGGTGCCGGAGTTCCGCGGGCGCGGGTTCATGACGCGGGCCGTACGGCTGCTGGTCGACTGGGCGTTCGCGGCGACGCCGCTGCACCGGATCGTGGCCGGCACCGACGTCACGAACGCGGCCTCGCACGCGGTGCTGGAGCGGGCCGGGTTCCAGCGGGAGGGGCTGCACCGGGAGCTGCTGCCGAGGCGGGACGGGACGCGGGCCGACGACGTCTACTGGGCGGTCGTCCGCTCCGGGTCCTGAGCGGCGATGAGGCGCGGCCGGCGGGGGCCGGCGGCCGCGCCGATTCGGGGACGGATGGGGCCTCCGTGACGGGACGAGCGTCACGAGTGAGCAAAAATCCCGATTTCCTGTTGGAGGCTGGTCAAGAGCCGCGTCGGGGGCGATAGTCAGGGAACCCGCAGGTGAGTTTCGTGCGAACGGGCTGCGCGAGCTCGCCCCCTCCCGCCTCGAGGGATCACCGCGATGCCATACAACCGTGTCGATGTCGCCGTGCGTGAACTCATCACCGTGTTCTCCGGCGTGGAGCTCACGGACCTGATCGATCGGCTGGCGCGTGCCGCCGCCGCGATCGCGGGCACCGCGTACGCGGGGTTCGTCCGCGTGGACCCGCTGCGGCAGGACGCGTGCTGCGTCCACGTGCACGGCCCGCCCGGCGACCCGCTGCGCGTGCGGGCGTGGCTGCGCGAGTCGGGGGTGTTGAAGGAGCTGGCCGCCTCCCGGCAGGCGCTGCGCCTGGCCAGGGACGAGTCGGTGGGCGAGCCCGGGTTCCTGGCGACGTCCGTGCCGGTGTCGGCGCGGGATCACGCGTTCGTGTGGGTCGCGGGGCGGGAGTTCTGCGACGCCGACGAGCATCTGCTGAGCCGGTACGCGACGGCGGCGGGCCGGGCTCTGGAGGCGGCGAGCGGGATGGAGGCGGCGGTGCGGCTGTTGCGCGGCGTACGGGCCTTCCGGCCGTCTCCGCTCTGATCCCCCGGCGTGATCCCCGGTGTGATCCCCCGCCTGATCCCGGTTGCTTCGGGACGGGCCGGATCGCGGGGATCGGGACGACCGCTTCCGGGGTGCTTTCCCCCGTGGACGCGGCCGGTAATCGCGTTCCCGGACGGAAAGATCTTCCTATTGGGCCGGACGGAAAGAGTAATTCGAATTTCCGGGAGTTGCGGATTTCGCCGGTGATTCCGCCGCTCCCCCGCGGGCAGCCGGATCCCCGACCGCGCCGGGGATCCGGCCTCCTCCTGAGGAGGTTGTAGCGTGGCCGCTCATGAGGGTGCTGATCGTGGGTGGCAGCGGGTTCCTGGGCGGCGAGCTGATCCGGCTGTGCGCCGGCCTCGGCCACGTGGTGGGTGCGACCCGCTTCAGCGGCCCGGCGGGCGGCGGGTCCTCGCCGGCCGAGTGGTTCCCTGCCGATGTGCGGTCGCGGGCGGCCGTGGCGGAGGTGGTCGGCGGGTTCCGTCCCGATGTGACGATCAACGCGGCGTACCGGTCGGGTGACTGGGCCACCACGGCGGACGGGGCGGCGCACGTGGCGGCGGCGGTGGCCCGCTCGGGTGGCCGGCTGGTGCACGTCTCCAGCGACGCCGTCTTCTCCGGGGACGCCCCCTCCTACGACGAGACGTGCCCGCCTGACCCGGTCAACCCGTACGGGGCGGCCAAGGCGGCGGCCGAGACCGCCGTGCGGGCCCTGGTGCCCGGGGCGGCGATCGTCAGGACGTCCCTGATCGTCGGTGGCGGCGGCTCCACCCATGAGGCGTTCGTGCGCGCGCTGGCGACCGGCTCGGCATCGGGCGTGCTGTTCACGGACGACGTACGCTGCCCCGTCCACGTCGCGGACCTGGCGGCGGCCCTGCTGGAGCTCGCCGAGCGCGACCTGCCCGGCGTCCACCACGTGGCGGGCCCCGAGGCCGTGAGCCGCTACGAGCTGGGCCTGCTCATCGCCCGCAGAGACGGCCTGCCGGAGCAACGCCTGCGCCCGGGCCTTCGCACCACCGCAGGAGTACGGGGCCCGCTGGCGGTCCACTTGGACTGCTCGGCCACCCGGCGCCGTCTCCAGGTCCGCCTCCGCGGCGCCTCGGAGTTCCTCAAACCCACTCGGTCCTGACGGCTCGACGGCACGCGGCTTCGCTCACACCCGACGCGAAGCGCCCGCGGCTCCGGACCAGTCCGGAGGTGCGGGCGCCTTCGCGTTGAGTCCGGGGGTCAGCCGCGGTGGGCCTCGAAGCGGAGGGTGCGGGAGACGCCGACGCGGACGGTGGTGCCCGGTGCGATGGTGACGGGTTCGTTGGGCGGGATGTCGTAGAAGTTGGGGTCGCCGGGCGGCTGGATCTGGGTGCCGTTGACGGAGCCCAGGTCGACCAGGTTGACGTCCCAGCCGTCGAGGGCGACGCGCAGGTGGCGCCGGGAGACCGAGCCGTCGGGGCTGGTCACCTTGGCGGGCCTGGCGCTGCCGCCGGCCACTTCGGGGGCGCGCTCGGGGTCGCGGCCGAGCAGGTAGTCGCTCTCGAGGGGCAGCGCGGTGCCGTCGTCGAGGATGAGGACGCCGAGCGAGGGGCGGGGGCCCTTGTAGGGGACGAGGGTGCGCTGGACGAGGGCGATGCCGCAGACCGCGCAGTAGGGCACGCGCGGGTCGTTGAAGTGGTCGTTCTTGCAGTCGACGCCGTAGACCATCGGCCGGTCGCCCTGCTCGGGCTGCTCCTGCTGCGGCGGGCCCGGGTGGTCGAACTGGTCGGGCGGGCCGAGCACGGGCGGCGCGGGCTGGTCGTAGTGGTCGGGCGGGCCCATGTGCTGGGGCACCGGGTGGTCGCCCGAGCCGTTGCCGGCGGGCTGCGGCTCGTCGTAGGTGGGGAACTGCTGCTGCTCGGGCAGCGACGGCTGCTGCTCCTGCGCCGGCGGGTAGGGCGGCTCGGGAGGGGTGAGGTAGGCGGGCGGCTCGTGGTAGCCGGAGTCCTGCTGCTGGTAGGAGGGCTCGGGCTGGTAGGAGGGCTCGGGCTGGTAGGAGGGCTCGGGCTGGTAGGGCGGCGGCTCGGGGGCCGGGTGGATGGGCTGGGGGCCCGAGTGGGCGGGCTGGGGGCCCGAGTGCGGCCCAGGCGTGAGCGGGGGCTGGTCGGCCAGCGGGTAGGGGGGCCGCTGCTCGGCGGGCTGCTGCACCGGCTCCGGCGGGGCGGGCGGCGGCTGCTGGGCGGGCGGCTGGATGAGGTCGGGCTCCATGTGCAGGCCGGTGGCCGGCATCTCGCTGGTCAGCATCCTGGCCGGGGCCGGCGGCTGCGGGGCGGGCTGGTCGGTGAGGTCGCCGATGAGGCCGCCGCCGTGGACGACGCCGCCGTCGAGGCGGACGGCGTGGTGGGGGCTGCCGACGCCGGGCAGGCTGAGCTCGACGCGGTCGACGGGGCCGGTGACGAGGCGGTCGGCCCAGGTCAGGGAGTCGCTGCCGGCCAGCCGCGTGTCGCCGCCAGGGGTGGTGACGGTGGCGGAGGCGGAGCCGCTGACGAGGACGGCGACGCCGTCGCCGACGGGGCCCGCGACGGCGCAGGTGGCCGGGTCGCCCGCCATGTTGGCCGCCAGCACCTGCGCGGCGCGGCGGGCCAGCGCGCGGCCGTCGCCGCCTGATTCGGCCGTCTCGCGCAGCGCCTCGAGCAGCGCGTCGGCGGCGGACTCGGCCGAGTCGCACACCAGCAGCAGGCCGCCGGTGTAGGCGACGAGCCCGTTTCCGGGAAGCGGACGCACCACTCCGAATCCATGGCCGGTCATGCGTCCTCCCTCAAGACGACCGTGCTGCGCTCATCGGTGCCCTCGCTGCGCTCGGTCACTCAACTCTCCTCCCCGGAAGCCGGCGATGTTACGGCACCCCGCACTGCCGTGCTGGCCACCAGCCATACGCATACCCAGACGCGGAGGCCGTGTCGCGGCCCCGTCGTCTCGATTCGATGAACCGGTGGGCCGCAACAAACCTCTTAACTGTGCAAGTTTGGCCAAACAGAACACTATCGGCCAGTCGTCGCATCGCAGAAATCGCATGGGGACCGGCGGCGGCCGGCGCGAAACTGCTGGACACGACCCTATCGATGGGCCGCCGCTTAAACGAGTGGGACAAATCAGACGCCGATGAAAACCTTGTTCACATCGGCGGTGGCGAGCACGCCGTAGATCTCGCCGCCGGGCTCGACGAGCAGGTATTCGCTGCCGGGGGCGTCGCGCATGGCCTCGATGAGCGCCTCGCCCGCCAGGTCGGCGCCCAGGATCATGGTGCGCTCGAGCGACTTGGCCAGCGAGCCGACGTTGACCCAGGGGCGGCGGTGCTCGGGGGTGGCCTGGACGGCCGCCTCGTGCACGATGGCCACCGGCCTGCCCTCGTGGTCGACGACGACCATGGCGCCCGCGCGCTGCTCGCCGGCCTGGCGCAGCGCCTCGGAGAGCGGCGTCTCGGCGGCGACGGGGATCGCCCTGCGGGCCAGCGTACGGGCGTTGACCTGCGGGATCCGGGCCCGGATCTTGGCGACGCGCAGCGACTGGCTGGCTCCCATCCAGATGAACGAGGCGAGCACCACCGGCCACAGCAGGTCGACGGGGTCGAAGTCGCGCTCGCTGGTCAGCGCGGTCACCAGCGGGAAGGCCACGAGCGCCACGGCCAGCACCCGCCCGCCCCAGGCGGCCACGACGGTGCCGGAGCCGGGGTTGCCCGCCAGCTTCCACACGCCGGCGCGCAGCATCCTGCCGCCGTCGAGCGGCAGCCCCGGCAGCAGGTTGAAGACGCCGACGATGAGGTTGGCGAACCACAGCTGCCAGGTGAGCACCTCGAGGATGCCGCCGTCGTTGATGAGGAAGAGGTCGGCCAGCCCGCCGAGGCCGGCCAGCGCGAGCGACAGCGCGGGCCCCGCGGCGGCGACCATGAACTCCTTGCCGGGGGTGGGCGGCTCCTTCTCGATCTCGGAGACGCCGCCCAGGAGGTAGAGGGTGATGCGGCGGACGGGCAGGCCGTAGGCCTTGGCGAGCACGCTGTGCGCCAGCTCGTGCAGCAGCACGGAGACGTAGAGGAGGACCGCGAAGACGAACGCGATGCCGTAGGCGGCGAACTCGTCCAGGTACGGCAGCATCTGCCGCATCTGTGGCCCGAACATCACGGTGATGAAGCCCGCCACCAGGAACCACGTCCAGGAGACGTACACCGGAATGCCGAAGGGTCTGCCCATGCGTAGTCCGGAGAACTCCTGCCGCGGGCTCTGCTCGCTCACCGCACTCCTCGTCCAATACGTGCTGTTGCTGCCTTGATGCTACGCGCCGGATCACGTGATCCTGGTTCCGCGAAGGTTATTCTGTCGGCGTCTTGACCTAGAGTGCGGTGCATGACGTTGACCGAGCCGGTGATCATCGGAGCTCTCTCCCCGTCCCGGGCGGGCGATTTCATGACCTGTCCCCTGCTCTACCGCTTCCGGGTGATCGACCAGCTCCCGGAGAAGCCGTCGCAGGCGGCGGTGCGCGGCACGGTGGTCCACGCGGTGCTGGAGCGGCTCTATGACCTGCCGGCGCCGCGCCGCTCGGTCCAGGCGGCGCTGGAGCTGCTGGAGCCGCAGTGGGAGCGGCTGCTGGCCGACGACCCCCAATACGCGCAGATGTTCGCCGACGATGCTGAGCAGGCCGAGTGGCTGGCGCAGGCGCGCGGCATGCTGGAGCGCTACTTCACGCTGGAGGACCCGACGCGGCTGGAGCCGGCCGAGCGCGAGCTCTATGTGGAGGCGGTGCTCGACGGCGGGCTGATGCTGCGCGGCTACGTCGACAGGATCGACGTGGCGCCGACCGGCGAGGTCCGGGTGGTCGACTACAAGACGGGCAGCGCGCCCGGGCCCGACTTCGAGGCCAAGGCGCTGTTCCAGATGAAGTTCTACGCGCTGGTGCTGTGGCGGCTGCGCGGCGAGGTGCCGCGGCTGCTGCAGCTGGTCTATCTGGGCGGGCGGGGCGAGGTGCTGCGGTACGCGCCCGACGAGGCCGACCTGCTGGCCACCGAGCGCAAGGTGATGGCGCTGTGGGCGGCGATCGAGCGGTCGCTGGAGACCGGCGAGTGGCGGGCGCGGCGCAGCAGATTGTGCGACTGGTGCGACCATCAGGCGCTGTGCCCCGAGTTCGGCGGCACCCCTCCCCCGGTGCCCGACCGGCAGCCGGGCGACACCGTGCGCAGCAGCCGGCGGGCGGCGACCGACGAGCTCTGACCGCCCCCAGGTTGGGGATCAGATGGGTGCTTTTCCTCCCGTGGGAGGAGGTTGCGGGCTCTCACCTGGTCTTACAGTGAAGCGGTGCGCATGGATCGGAGCAGGCTCCACGACACGGTGCTCGCCGGGGTGGTGGCCGTGGCCTCCGTGGCACTGTTCGTGCTCTACGGGCCCGAGCGGCTGCAGGCCGAGGGGCTGCCGGTGCACGGCATGCGGCCACCGGACGCGCTCGGCGGGCTGCTGGTGGTGCTGGCCTGCGCCCCCATCGTGGTGCGGCGGCGCTGGCCGCTGAGCGCCCTGTGGGCGGGCCTGGTGCCGGAGACGCTGCTCAGCTCGCTCGGCTACGGCACCGGCACGTCGAGCCTGTCGGGGATGGTGCTGCTGTATTCGGTGGCCGCGCACCGGGGGCTGGCGATCTCGCTGGTGGCGCTGGTGGTGTCGCTGGTGGCGTATCTCACGGGCGCGGCGGCCGGTCCCGTCGGGCCGGTGGCCTGGAACCAGTACGTCATCGTCGCCGTGGTCCTGGTGGCGGTGTGGGGGGCGGGCAGGAGCCTGCGGCTGCGCCGGGCGTACATGGAGGAGCTGAAGGACCGTGCGGCGCGGCTGGAGCGGGCGCACGCGGCCGACACCAGGGCGGCGCGGGCGGAGGAGCGTTCACGCATCGCCCGCGAGCTGCACGACGTGGTGGCCCACCACGTGAGCGTGATGACGGTGCAGGCGGCGGCCGCGCGGCGGGTGCTGGCCACCGACCCCGAGCTGGCGCGTGAGGCGCTGTCGGCGGTGGAGCACACCGGGCGGCTGGCGATGACGGAGATGCGCAACATCGTGGGCGTGCTGCGCACGGACGCGCAGGCGGAGCTGGGCCCGCAGCCGGCCGTGCGCGACCTGCCCGCGCTGGTGGAGCTGATGCGGGAGGCGGGGCTGCCGGTGCGGCTGCAGGTGGAGGGCGCCGAGGTGGCGCTGCCCGCGGGGGTGGACCTGGCGGCGTACCGGACGGTGCAGGAGGCGCTGACCAACAGCCTGCGGCACGCGGGCGCGGGCGCGAAGGCGACGGTGACGGTCCGCTACGAGCCGGGCGAGCTGGACGTGCGGGTGGAGGACGACGGCGTGGGCGACGGCGTGGGCGCGGCGGCCGGGGAGCCCAGGTCCGAAGGGCACGGCTTGGTCGGCATTCGCGAACGTGTCACGCTCTATGGTGGAATCCTGAACATCGGTCCGCTGCCGGGGGGCGGTTTCGAAGTGCGGGCCCGGTTCCCGTTGAAGGACGGCCAATGACGATCAGAGTGCTGCTGGTGGACGACCAGCCGCTGCTGCGTACCGGTTTCCGCCTGATCCTCGAGGCCGAGCCCGACATCACGGTGGTGGGCCAGGCGGGCGACGGCAAGGACGCGCAGGAGCAGACGAGGGCGTTGCTGCCCGACGTCGTGCTGATGGACATCCGCATGCCGGGGGTCGACGGCATCGAGGCGACCCGCCGCATCGTGCGGGAGGCGGCGCCGGCCGCGCACGTGCCGAAGGTGCTGGTGCTGACCACGTTCGACCTCGACGAGTACATCGTGGAGGCGCTGCGCTCGGGCGCGTCGGGGTTCCTGCTGAAGGACGTGCCGCCCGACGAGCTGGTGCAGGCGATCAGGGTGGTGGCGGCGGGCGACGCGATCGTGGCGCCGAGCGTGACGCGGCGGCTGCTCGACAGGTTCGCGACGCGGCTGCCGTCGGCGTACGAGCAGGCGGCGCCCGCGCGGCTCGACCGGCTGACCGAGCGGGAGCTCGAGGTGCTGCGGCTCATCGCCAAGGGCATGTCCAACGCGGAGATCGCGGCCAAGCTCGTGGTGAGCGAGACGACGGTCAAGACGCACGTCGGCAACGTGCTGACGAAGCTGGGGCTGCGTGACCGGGTGCAGGCCGTGGTGCTGGCGTACGAGACCGGGTTGATCACGCCGGGCGCCATCTCCTAGGACAAGGGGGCGCCCGGCGCGCGGAGGCGCGGCTAGCCCGCCTTGGCGGCGGGCGTCTCGGGGGCGTTCTCCGGGAAGTGGCAGGCCACCTGGTGGCCGGTGGCCAGCGCCTGCAGCGGCGGCTCGACCGTCTTGCAGATCTCCTGCGCCTTCCAGCAGCGGGTGTGGAAGCGGCAGGCGGGCGGCGGGTTGAGCGGGCTCGGCACGTCGCCGGTGAGGCGGATGCGCTCGCGTCCCTTGGCGCCCTTGGGGTCGGGCACGGGCACGGCCGACAGCAGCGCGTTGGTGTACGGGTGCATCGGCGAGGTGTAGAGCTGCTTGCGGTCGGCCACCTCGACGATCTTGCCGAGGTACATGACGGCGACGCGGTCGCTGATGTGCCGCACCACCGACAGGTCGTGGGCGATCACGACGTAGGTCAGGTCCAGCTCGCGCTGCAGGTCCTCCAGCAGGTTGACGACCTGGGCCTGGATGGACACGTCGAGCGCGGAGACCGGCTCGTCGGCGATGATGAGCTTGGGCTTGAGCGCGAGCGTACGGGCGATGCCGATGCGCTGGCGCTGCCCGCCGGAGAACTCGTGCGGGTAGCGGTTGTAGTGCTCGGGGTTGAGCCCGACCAGCTCCAGGATCTCCTGGACGGCCTTCTTGACGCCGTTCTCGGTCTGCACGCCCTGGATGCGGAACGGCGCGCCGACGATGGCGCCGACCGTGTGGCGCGGGTTGAGCGACGAGTAGGGGTCCTGGAAGATCATCTGCATGTCGCGCCTGAGCGGCCGCAGCCGGCCCTGGCTCATGTGCGTGATGTCCTGGCCCTCGAAGACCACCTTGCCGGCGGTGGGCTCCAGCAGGCGGGTGACCAGGCGTCCCGTGGTGGACTTGCCGCAGCCGGACTCCCCCACCAGGCCGAGCGTCTCGCCCTTGTACACCTCGAAGCTGATTCCGTCGACCGCCTTGACGGCGCCGACCTGCCTTTTGAGCAGGCCCTTCGTCACGGGGAAGTGCTTCTCCATGTCCTGCACGGAAAGAAGCAGCTCGTTGTCGCTCACTGGGTCTCCAGCACTGGCTTGATCTCGTTAACCCACAGGCTCTGCCGCTCGTCCCTGCTCATGTGGCAGCGCACCAGGTGGCCGCCCTCGGTCTCGGCGAGGGCCGGCACCTCGGTCGTGGCCTTGCCGGCGGTGCGCTCGGCGTACGGGCAGCGGGGGTGGAAGGCGCAGCCCGGCGGCACGTTGATGAGGGACGGCGGCGAGCCCTTGATCGGCAGCAGCCGCTCGGTGGGCTCGCGGTCGAGCCGCGGCATGGAGCCCAGCAGGCCCCAGGTGTAGGGGTGCTCGGGGCGGTAGAAGACGTCGTCGGTGGTGCCGTACTCGACGCACTTGCCGGCGTACATGACGAGGATGTCGTCGGACAGCTCGGCGACCACGCCCAGGTCGTGGGTGATGACGATGAGCGCGGAGTTGAACTCGCGCTGCAGGTCGCGCATCAGGTCGAGGATCTGCGCCTGGACGGTCACGTCGAGCGCGGTGGTGGGCTCGTCGGCGATGAGCAGCTCGGGGTCGCACGACAGCGCCATGGCGATCATGGCGCGCTGGCGCATGCCGCCGGAGAACTCGTGCGGGTAGCTGTCGACGCGCCTGGCCGGCTCGGGGATGCCGACGCGGCCGAGCATGTCGACGGCGTGCTTGCGGGCGACCTGCTTGGAGACGCCGTTGTGGATCCGGTACGCCTCGATGATCTGGTGGCCGACCGTGTAGAAGGGGTGCATCGACGACAGCGGATCCTGGAAGATCATCGCCATCTTCTTGCCGCGCAGCTTGCGCACGTGCTCGGCGGAGGCGCCGATGAGCTCCTCGCCGTCGAGCCAGATCTCGCCGGAGATGCGGGCCCGGCCGCCCTTGTGCAGGCCGAGCACGCCGAGGCTGGTCACGCTCTTGCCGGAGCCCGACTCGCCGACGATGCCGAGGGTCTTGCCCCGCTCGACGCTGAACGACAGCCCGTCGACGGAGCGGACGAGGCCGTCGTCGGTCGGGAAGTGGATCTTCAGGTCCTTGACGTCAAGGAAGCTCACGACAACCTCACCCTCGGGTCGACCACGGCGTACAGCAGGTCGACGACCAGGCTCGCGACCACCACGAATCCGGCGGCGACGAGCACGACACCCATGACCTGCGGCAGGTCCTGGTTCCTGATCGCCAGGATGGCGAACTGGCCGAGCCCGGGCAGAGTATAGGTGGTCTCGGTGAGCACGGCGCCGCCGATGAGCAGGCCGAAGTCGATGCCGAACAGGGTCAGGATCGGGGTGAGCGCGGCGCGCAGGCCGTGCTTGACCACCACCTGGTTCTCCCGCAGGCCCTTGGCTCTGGCGGTGCGGATGTAGTCCTCGCCCATCGTCTCCAGCATGCCCGCCCGGGTGAGCCGGGCGTACGTGGCGGCGAACAGGAACGCCAGCGTGATCCACGGCAGCAGCAGGTTGTACGCCCATTGCAGCGGATTGACGGTGAAGTCGGTCCAGGCGCCGCCCGGCGGCGTCCAGCCGAGGCCGTAACTGAAGACGACCAGGGAGATCATGCCGGTGAAGAAGATGGGCAGCGAGACGCCGGCCAGGGCGGTGCCCATGGAGATCCGGTCGAAGAAGCTGCCTCTTCGCAGGGCCGACAGCACGCCGACGCTGACGCCGCCGATCACCCACAGCAGGGCGGCGCCGATGGCCAGCGAGAAGGTGGTCGGCATGCGGTCGAGCAGGTCCGGCCAGACGGGCTGGCCGGAGATGAAGGAGTAGCCGAAGCAGGGCGCGGGGCACTGCTCGACGCCGGCGCCGTAGTCGTACTCGGCTCCGGCGACCAGGCCCTTGACGAACCTGCCGTACTGCACGACGACCGGGTCGTTGAAGCCGAGCCGTTCGGCCACCAGGTGGACGGTCTCCGGAGTGGCCGCCCGGCCGACGTACCGCGACGCGAGGGCCTCGGGTGTCGCCCCGGCCCACTGCGGCACGACGAAGAAGATGCCGAACGTGACCATGCTGATCAATATGAGCATGGCGATCGCGCCGATCAGACGCCTGATGATGTATGTGACCACCGCTACCGGCCGAGTGGCCCGCCCGCCGGGGCGGGCGGGCCACTCCTGCCTTCACCTGCCTTCGCTAGATCCCCGAACCTCGCCTGGTCACTCGACGCCGAGCAAGATGTAGTCGTACATGCTCTGGCCCTCGTTGTAGGCGAGGTTCGTCACGCCCTGACCGCGCATGAGCAGCGACTTGGCCCACACGACCGGCAGGAGGGACGCGTCCTCCATGACCTTCTTGTCGACCTCGACCCACAGCTTGGCGCGGGCGGTGTCGTCGAGCTCGGCGGAGGCCTGGTCGATCAGCTTGTCGACCTCCGGGCTCTTGACGCTGAGGTTGTAGTTGCCGGCCTTGCGGATGGTGCGGCTGTCGACGATGGCCTGCATGAAGCCGTAGCCGTCGGGCCAGTCGGAGCCCCAGCCGTGCGTGGCAAGGCCGATCTTGTTGCTCTTGACGTAGTCGGTGTTACCGGCGTAGTCGGAGAAGTAGCTGGAAGCCGGGAAGCCCTTGAGGTCGAGCTTGATGTTCACCTTGGCGAGGGCCTGCTGCATGGCCTCGGCCAGCGCCTTCTCGCGCGGGCGGTCCGAGCGGAACGCCATGGTGGTCTCGAAGCCGTTCGGCTGGCCGCAGGCGGCGAGGGCCTGCTTGGCCTTCTCGACGTCACCCTTGTTCTCGGGGCTGGCGTACAGGTCGAACTTCTCCTGGCCGACGATGGGCGGCGGCATGACGTTGGTGGCGATGTCGCCACCGGCCAGCGGGCCTCCGTAGGCGGTCTGGTTGGCGACGCGGTCCGCGGCGAACATCACGGCCTTGCGGCAGTCGAGGTTGTCGAGCGGCGCGTTGTCCGGGATGACCGAGACGTACCAGAGCCTGGGGATCGTCGGGTTGTCCGTACGGGCCTTGAGCGCCGGGTCCGGCAGCACCTTGCCCAGCGCGGCCGGCTGCAGGCCGGTGCCGGGGATGTCGAGGTGGATGTCGCCGGAGATCAGCTGGTTGTCGAGGTCGTCGGCGTTGACGTTCAGCTGGACCTCGATGCGGTCCGGCAGGGCCGGCCTGTTCGGGTCGGTCGCCGGGTCCCACTGGTCGTTGCGGACCAGGGTGAAGCGCTTGCCGATCTCGTTGGTCTCGAACTTGTACGGGCCGGAGGAGACGACGTGCTCCTTGTACTTGGCGCCCGTGTCCTTGTCCTTCGGCACCGGAGCCGTCATCGGCATCTGGACGATGTAGTCCATCGACGCGAACGGCTTCTTCAGGTGGAAGACGACGGTGCTGTCGTCGGTGGCCTCGACGGCGGACTTGTAGTCGACGTCCGGGGACTTGTAGACGCCCTTGAAGTCCTTCGGCCAGTCGAGCAGCTCGTTGAGGTAGGAGGGGCCGTGCGCGAAGGTCTCCTTGTCGAAGGAGCGCGCCACCGCGTAGGCCACGTCCTTGGCCGTGATCGGGGTGCCGTCCTCGAACTTCAGGCCGCTCTTCAGCTTGTACGTCCAGGTCTTGCCGCCGTCGCTGGCCTCACCGAGCCCTTCGGCCAGGTCGGGGATGACGGTGTTGCCCTCGGGGCCGGGACCCGGCTTGTACATCGTCAGCGTCCGCCAGTAGAAACGGCCGAAGTTGAACGAGTAGCCGTAGTAGGTGTCACCCGGGTCGAGGCTGTCCCAGTCGGAGGAGTGGGCCGCCTTCAGCGTCCCGCCCTTCTTCGTGGACGGGTTGTAGACCGAGGTGAGCGCGGCGTTGAACGCGGGTTGCGCGGCACCGCCTGACGCCGACTGGGCGGGCTGCTGTGAGGTATTCCCACCTCCGCCGCCACAGGCGGAGAGCACCAGGGCGAGGGCCGCTGTCGCGGCTCCGGCCAGTGCGTGTTTCCTTCTCATTGACTAACCCCTTGATGAGTGAGATGCGGGGGATGAAGCGTTGGCGGGACTCAGTGGGCCCGTGGGTCGAAGGCGTCGCGCAGCCCGTCGCCGAACAGGTTGAACGCCAGGACCGTGATGAAGATCGCCAGCCCCGGGAAGAGCACGAAGTGGGGCAGTGTGTAGAAGCGGACCGCCTCGGACAGCATGCCACCCCAGGTCGGGGTGGGCGGGCTGACGCCGACGCCGAGGAACGACAGCGCGGCCTCGAAGAGGATGTTGGTCGGGATGAGCAGCGTCGCGTAGACCAGGATCGGCGCCAGCAGGTTCGGCAGGATCTCGCGGAAGAGGATGTAGCCGTGGCGGGCGCCGAGGCTCTTGGCGGCGTCGACGAACTCGCGCTCGCGCAGCGACAGCGTCTGGCCGCGCACGATGCGGCCGATGCTGGGCCAGCTGAAGAAGCCGATGATGAAGATCAGCATGGCGATGCGCAGCCCGTTGCCCTCCAGGCCGAACCCCTCGTCGGGAATGACGCCGGCCAGCGCGATGGCGAAGACCAGCAGCGGGAAGGCGAGGAAGACGTCCATGAGCCGGCCGATGATCTGGTCGACCCAGCCGCCGAAGTAACCGGCGATGACGCCGAGCGTGGTGCCGATGATGACCGACAGCAGCGTGGCCACGAAGCCGATCAGCAGCGAGATCCACGCGCCGGCGACGATGCGGCTGAAGATGTCGCGGCCGTTGACCGGTTCGACGCCGAGCAGGTATTCGCCGCCCACGCCGCCGAAGGCGCCCTTGGGCAGCAGCGTGTTCGGGTCGATCTCGTCCTGGTGGAACTCCAGGGGCGGGTGGCCGAACACGGAGATGATCGGCGAGGAGAAGATCGCGACGAGGATCAGCAGGATGACGATGATGCCGCCGGTGAGTGCGACCTTGTCGCGGCGCAGCCGCATCCAGGCGATCCTGGTGAGGGATCGGCCTTGGATGGCCTTGCCCGTCCCGGCGAGGACAGCCTCCGGGTTCGCCTCGGCTGCTGAACCGGGAACGTCGAGCGGTGCGGTCATTCCGTAATGCCCCCTGCTGACAAGACGACGCAGTCATTGCGTGCTGACTCTAGACCGCTTGTCGCGACCTCATGGGGCAGAATCTATGGCCTGAGCTGCGCTGACTAGTCCCTCAGGCCGCTATGTGGCCAATCCGTGATTGTTGCGAAACTCATTCGTATTGATCTTGAACGGATTGTCTAGGGCGAGTTCCGGTTACGTCTCGGAACCGTGACATAGTCACCAGGCGTGTCCGTTCAGCTGATGCCGCGCCGCTTGAGGAGCTCCTCGATGTCGGAGAAGTCGTCGTCGCCCTTGCTCGCCGGCTTCTGGTTCACGGCGGGCCGCGGCTTGGCCGCCCCGGCGGATTTCTGGGCCGCCTGCTGGGCGGCCTGCGGGCCCGCCGCTCCGGCGCCGGCCTCCGGCGTCCCGGCGGCCGGCTTCTTCCGCCCCAAGGACAGCTTCCTGCCGCGCATCACGCCGGACACCACGAACAGCACGACCGACAGCCCGGCCAGCGCCACGCCCGCCCACACGGCGGGGTTGAGCACCAGCCCCGTCACGAAGCCCACCACGGTGGTGCCGATCGTCCACAGCGACTGCAGCGCGCCCGTGAGGTAGGCGGCCAGCGGCAGCAGCGCCCAGGCCGTCACGCGCATGCCGGCCGCCGCGCCCCGGCGCCGGAACGCCAGGAAGGCCAGCACCAGCCCCGCTATGGTCACACCGGCGCACAGCGGCATCCAGGCGATCGCGTTAAAGGTGTCCATCTCGCCGCCCCCTAGTCCGTGGCTCTTGCTTTACCATCCTGGCACGCGAAGGCCCGTGCGCCTCCTCCGTGAGAACCACTTTTCCCTTAGGGGAACGTGCCTACGGCCCCAGAAGTGCCCTCAGGTCCGCGACCCCTACGTCTGTCAGGGACGTCACCACCAGCCGCCCCGGCGCCTGCTCGACGGGCAGCAGGCTCGGCACCGCCACCACCGCGCAGCCGGCCGCCGTCGCCGCGGCCACCCCGTTCGGGGAGTCCTCCAGCACCACGCAGCGCACCGGCTCGGCCCCGAGCCGCCGCGCGGCCGTCAGGTAGGGCTCCGGGTCCGGCTTCGTACGGGTGACGTCGTCGGCCGTCACCACCAGGTCGAACCGCTCCCTGCCGACGCTCTTCAGCACCGCGTCGGCGATCGGCCGCAGCGAGGAGGTGACCAGCGCCACCGGCACCCCCTCGTCGCGCAGCGCGTCGAGCAGCTCGGACGCGCCCGGCATGACGGGCACGCCGTCCTGCAGCCGGGCCACCATGCCGTCGATCATCCACTCCCGCACGGCCTGCGGCGCCACCTCGGCGCCCGAGACCGCCAGCATGTAGTCGACCGTGCGCTCCATGGAGCCGCCCACCAGGTGGGCCTGGTGCTCGGGCGTCCACGCGGCGCCCAGCCTGGCCATCACCCCGGTCTCGATCTCCAGCCAGACGCGCTCGCTGTCCACCAGCAGGCCGTCCATGTCGAAGAAGACGGCGTCCATGAAGTGCTCTCCCCGATCGGTCGGCGGTTCTCACCGGATCACGCTGCCGCCCCTGCGCGCACGGCGAACCGCCCGATGCCGGGCGCGGCGGGACCGGGCGGGTCAGACGTTGAAGTATTTCGCCTCGGGGTGGTGGGCGACCAGCGCCGAGGTGGCCTGCTCGGGGTGGAGCTGGAACTCCTCCGACAGCGTCACCCCGATGCGCTCGGGGTCGAGCAGCTCGAACAGCTGCTTCTGGTCCTCCAGGTTGGGGCAGGCCGGGTAGCCGAAGGAGTAGCGGCAGCCCTGGACGTTGACCTTGAGCATGTCGTCGAGCGACTCGTCGCCGCCGATGCCCCACTCCGCGCGCACCCGGGCGTGCCAGTATTCGGCCAGCGCCTCGGTGAGCTGCACCGACAGGCCGTGCAGCTCGAGGTAGTCGCGGTAGGCGTCTTTGGCGAACAGCTCGGCCGTGGCCTCGGAGATCTTGGCGCCCATGGTGGCCACCTGGAAGCCGACGACGTCGACCTCTCCGCTGTCCTTCGGGCGGAAGAAGTCGGACAGGCACAGGTGGCGGTCGCGGCGCTGGCGCGGGAACGTGAAGCGGGTGCGCTCATTACCGGCGTCGTCGAGGATGATCAGCGAGTCGCCGTCGGAGACGCACGGGAAGTAGCCGTAGACGACGGCCGCCTCCAGCAGGCCCTCGGTCTGCATGCGGTCGAGCCACATGCGCAGCCGCGGCCGGCCCTCGATCTCGACCAGCTCCTCGTAGCCGGGGCCCTCGCCGCCCCTGGTGGGCTTGAGCCCCCACTGGCCGAGGAACAGGGCGCGCTCGTCGAGGAAGGCGGCGTAGTCGGTCAGCGAGATGCCCTTGACCAGGCGGTCGCCGTGGAAGGGCGCGCGCGGCACCGGGTTGTCGGCGGCGACGTCGGAGCGGGCCGGCAGCTCCTCGACGGGCGTGCGGACGAGCGTGGCGCCGGTCTTGACGCGCCGCTCGCGCAGCGGCGGCAGCGTCGCGCCCGCCTCGCCGCGCTTGACCGCCATGAACGCGTCCATCAGCCGCAGCCCCTCGAACGCGTCACGGGCGTAGCGCACCTCGCCCTCGAACAGCTCGGCGAGGTCCTGCTCGACGTAGGCGCGGGTGAGCGCGGCCCCGCCGAGCAGCACCGGGTAGCGCTGCGACAGGCCCCTGGAGTTCATCTCCTCCAGGTTCTCCTTCATGATGACCGTCGACTTGACCAGCAGGCCCGACATGCCGATGACGTCGGCCTTCTGCTCGTCGGCGGTCTCGAGGATGGCCGAGACCGGCTGCTTGATGCCGAGGTTGACGACCTGGTAGCCGTTGTTGGACAGGATGATGTCGACGAGGTTCTTGCCGATGTCGTGGACGTCGCCCTTGACGGTGGCCAGCACGATGCGGCCCTTGGTCTCGCCCTCGACGCGGTCCATGTGGGGCTCGAGGTAGGCGACGGCGGCCTTCATCACCTCGGCCGACTGCAGCACGAACGGCAGCTGCATCTGCCCCGAGCCGAACAGCTCGCCGACCGTCTTCATGCCGTCGAGCAGCACGTCGTTGATGATCTCCAGGGCGGGGCGCTGGTCGAGCGCGGTGTCGAGGTCGGCCTCGAGGCCCTTGCGCTCGCCGTCGATGATGCGCCGCTTGAGCCGCTCCCACAGCGGCAGCGCGGCCAGCTCCTCGGCCTTGCCGGCGCGCATGGCGGCGGCGTCGACCCCTTCGAACAGGTCCATGAAGCGCTGCAGCGGGTCGTAGCCCTCGCGGCGGCGGTCGTAGACCATGTCGAGGGCGACCTGGCGCTGCTCGTCGGGAATGCGCGCCATCGGCAGGATCTTGGAGGCGTGGACGATGGCGGAGTCGAGCCCCGCGTTGACGCACTCGTTGAGGAACACCGAGTTGAGCACCATGCGGGCGGCCGGGTTGAGGCCGAAGCTGATGTTGGACAGGCCCAGCGTGGTCTGCACGCCCGGGTAGCGGCGCTTGAGCTCGCGGATCGCCTCGATGGTCTCCAGGCCGTCGCGCCTGGTCTCCTCCTGGCCGGTGGCGATGGGGAAGGTCAGGCAGTCGACGATGATGTCCTCGACCCGCATGCCCCAGTTGCCGGTGAGGTCTTCGACCAGGCGGGTGGCCACCCGCACCTTGTGGTCGGCGGTGCGGGCCTGGCCCTCCTCGTCGATGGTGAGGGCGACCACGGCGGCGCCGTGCTCGCGGACCAGCCGCATGATCTTCTGGAAGCGGGAGTCGGGGCCGTCGCCGTCCTCGTAGTTGACGGAGTTGACCGCGGCGCGCCCGCCCAGCATCTCGAGACCGGCCTGCAGCACCGCGGGCTCGGTGGAGTCGAGCATGATCGGCAGCGTGGAGGCGGTGGCGAAGCGGAAGGCCAGCTCCTTCATGTCGGTCACGCCGTCGCGGCCGACGTAGTCGACGCACAGGTCGAGCATGTGGGCGCCGTCGCGGGCCTGGTCGCGGGCCGTCTCGACGCAGTCGTCCCAGCGGCCGGCCAGCATGGCCTCGCGGAAGGCCTTGGAGCCGTTGGTGTTGCAGCGCTCGCCGATGGCGAGGTAGGAGGTGTCCTGGCGGAACGGGACGGTCTGGTAGAGCGAGGAGGCGCCGGGCTCGGGGCGGGGCCGGCGGGTGGCGGGCTGCTTGCCGCGCACCTTCTCGACCACCTGGCGCAGGTGCTCGGGCGTGGTGCCGCAGCAGCCGCCCACCAGCGACAGGCCGTAGTCGCGGGTGAAGGTCTGGTGGGCCTCGGCCAGCTCCTGCGCGCTCAGCGGGTAGTAGGCGCCGTCGGCGGTCAGCACCGGCAGGCCGGCGTTGGGCATGCAGGACAGCTTGAGCCTGGAGTGGCGGGCGAGGTAGCGCAGGTGCTCGCTCATCTCGGCGGGGCCGGTCGCGCAGTTGAGCCCGACGATGTCGACGCCGAGCGGCTCGATCGCGGTGAGGGCGGCGCCGATCTCGGAGCCGAGCAGCATGGCGCCGTTGGTCTCGATGGTGACCTGGGCGATGATCGGGATGTCGCGGCCGGCCGCCTCGATGGCCCGCTTGGCGCCGACCACGGCGGCCTTGACCTGGAGCAGGTCCTGGCAGGTCTCGATGATGAGCGCGTCGGCGCCGCCGGCGATCAGGCCGGCCGCGTTGTCGCGGTAGGCGTCGCGCAGGCTCGCGTAGGGCAGGTGGCCGAGCGTCGGCAGCTTGGTGCCGGGGCCCATGGAGCCGAGCACGAAGCGCGGCTGGTCGGGGGTGGCCCAGTGGTCGGCGGCCTCGCGGGCGATGCGGGCGCCGGCCTCGGAGTATTCGAAGACGCGGTCGGAGATGTCGTATTCGCCGAGCGCGGCGAGGTTGGCGCCGAAGGTGTTGGTCTCGACGCAGTCGACGCCGACCGCGAAGTAGGCGTCGTGGACGCCGCGCACGATGTCGGGGCGGGTGACGTTGAGCACCTCGTTGCAGCCCTCGTGCCCGTGGAAGTCGTCGAGCGTGGGGTCCTGGGCCTGGAGCATCGTGCCCATCGCCCCGTCGGCCACGATGACGCGCTGGGACAACACTTCTCGGAAGGACGGGGAGATGCTCATGAGGTTCAGCTTATCGGGTGGGCTTCGAGCGCCGCTCGCACACCGCTCGCACGCCGCTCGCACGCCGCTCGACCGCCTCAGGCGACGGCCTGAGGCCCTGTGGGGGCGGCGTCGGCGGGGTGCGGCGGTTCATTCCCGGCGTTTCGTGATCGTTGTCTTGCGGGGCGCGTTCGCGGGTCGCGAACGGGGCAGGGCGGCATTAGGGGGGAGATCGGTGACGGCGATGCCCCCTCACCGCATAGGCTTAGCGGGACGAAGGGAAGTGGAGGCGACACGTGATAGAGCTCGAAGGGCTCCCCGAGCTCGTCGACCCGGTGCTCATCGCCGCGTTCGAGGGGTGGAACGACGCGGGTGAGGCTTCCAGCGGCGTGATCGCCCATCTCGAGTCGGCCTGGAAGGCGGAGCCGCTGGTGGCACTCGACCCCGACGACTACTACGACTTCCAGGTCACCAGGCCCGTGGTGGAGATGACCGACGGGCTGGCCCAGTCGATCGTGTGGCCGACGACGCGGCTGCTGCGCGCGCGGCCCCCGGGCGTCGAGCGCGACGTGGTGCTGCTGCGCGGCATCGAGCCCAACATGCGCTGGCGCTCGTTCTGCGACGACATCATCTACGTCTGCCGCGAGCTCGGCATCGAGCTGGCCGTCATGCTCGGCGCGCTGCTCAACGACTCGCCGCACACCAGGCCCGTGCCGATCCTCGGCGGCGCCACCACCGAAGGGCTGGCCCGCTCGACGGGGCTGGAGCTGAGCCGCTACGAGGGCCCGACCGGCATCGTGGGCGTGCTGCAGCACGCGTTCGGCAAGGCGGGGCTCGACGCGATCTCGCTGTGGGCCTCGGTGCCCCACTACGTCGCGCAGCCGCCCAACCCCAAGGCGACGCTGGCGCTGCTGCGCCGGCTGGAGGACGTCCTGGAGATCCCGATGCCGCTGGGCGACCTCGACGAGGAGGCCAGGGCGTGGGAGCGTGGCGTCGACGAGCTGGCCTCGCAGGACAGCGAGGTCGCCGAATACGTCAAGGAGCTCGAGGAGCGCAAGGACGCCGCCGAGCTGCCCGAGGCCAGCGGCGACGCGATCGCGGCGGAGTTCGAGCGCTACCTGCGACGTAGAGATCGCGACACGGACAGCTAACTCTCAGGTAGTAAATCTGCCCAATTTTCTCGTTCTCAGGTAATAATCGGGGACCACCAGATCCCGACAAGCCGGGACTCCAGAGTTAGCCGGCCGGAAACTCCGGCTTCGCACGTGATGCCTACATCCTCCGACCGCGCACGTTAGGCATGCCATGGCGACATCCCATGTTGACCCGCACCAGAGGAGCCAGGACACCCGGCGGCGCATCCTCGAGATGGCCGTCTCGCTCAGGGAGGACCGTGCCGGCGGCTCGGTGGACCACTTCCTCGCGCTGCTCCAGGATCGGCTTCCCCTCTGGTTGAGCATTTTGCATGATTTAGCCCATCGCGCAGGAAAAGGGTCCGTTTCCGACAATCTTCTGCCTGTGGCGCGGGCCGGCATCGACTATTACATCGACGTCCAGAGCGCCGCGCTGCCGGCCTTCACCTCGCCCAACGTCACCGTACGCTTCCGCCAGGCCATCAAGCAGACCGAGCTCGGGCCGCGTACGGAGACCACGCCGCTGGCCGCGTACCTGGCGGCCGAGCAGCGGCTGGGCCGCATCAGGGCCGACGCCGACCCGGAGGCGAGCGCGCGGCTGCTGGTCGCGGGCTGCTTCCACCGGGCCTACATCGAGATGTTCGTCGGCGCCGACGCCGCGCCGTCCAGGGACGCCACTGCTCGCGAGATCGTCCGCGAGCTGCGCCTCGACCCCGTCTGATCTTCTTTCACGTCTTCTTTCTAGTCATGCCCGGCGCAGGGTGCGGGGCATGGCGGCGGAGCGGCGTACGGCCTCGTCGTAGCGGTGCCAGATCAGCGCCGCCACGTCGAGGTCGGCGCCCAGCGGCTCGCTGACCACGGCCGCGGGACGGCCTGCGGCCACCGCGGCCAGCCGGTCGTGGAAGAAGCCCGGCGCGAGCACGTACGAGGCGATCGCCACCCGCGCGGCCGGGGTCGAGGCGAGCCGTTCCATGGCCTCGTCCAGCGACGGCGTGCCCGCTGACGCGAACGCGGCGGTCACCGGGCGGGCCAGCCGGACGGCGAGCTGGTGCGCGGCGGCGCGCACGTCGGCCAGCGCCGCCGGGTCGGACGAGCCGGCCGCGCCGAGCAGCACCGCGTCGGTGGCGCGCAGGCCCGCGCGGGCCAGTTTGCGCGCCAGCGCCGAGGTGAGCAGCCGGTGCGGGCCGAGCCAGCGGGCCACCACCGCCTCCGGCCGGTGCTCGGCGACGACGCGGGGCAGGTCGACGTGCACGTGGTAGCCGCCGGCCAGCAGCAGCGGCACGACCACCACCGGCCCGCGCACGGCGGGCAGCACCTGCGCCAGCAGCGGCGAGCTGAGCTCCAGGTAGCTGAGCTCCACGCGGTGTCCTGGACGTGCGGCCCTGGCGGTCCGCGCGAGCGCGGCCAGCGTCCGCTCCCCCGCGGGGTCGCGGGTGCCGTGGGCGGCCAGGACGAGCGTGGGGGTCATCGGCCGGCTCCGGCGGGAACGGGCCACGGCATGCGGAACTCCTCGGTGAGCGGGGCGGGGGTCATCGACGGCCACCGGCCCCGGGCGGGCCGGGTGGTGGGCTCGGGGGTGGGTGGTGCGAGGGTCAAAGGCCGGCCTCGTACAGGCAGGCGAGCCGGTAGCCGCGCTTGACCACGGTCTCGACGATGCCGCCGGGCCCGAGCGCGCGGCGCAGCCGGGTGATGGCCATCTCCACGGCGTGCTCGGCCGAGTCGCGGGCGACGCTGCCCGGCAGCACCGTACGCAGGTCGGCCCGCGACACCACGTGGCCCGGCTTGTCGGCCAGGCGCTTGAGCACCGCCATCGGCGCCGGCGGCAGCGGCCGCAGCTCGCCGTCCACGACCACGGCGTGGCCGCGGATCTCCAGCCGGTGGCCGCCCGCGACGAGCCGGGTGACGCCGTGCTCGGGCAGGTGCCTGGCCAGGGCGCGGGCGAGCGCGCCGAGCCGGGAGCGGTCGGGCTGCAGGGTGGGCACGCCGCGCGAGGCGAGCGGGTCGGCGGTGACGGGGCCGACGCAGGCCGCCACGACCGAGCCGCCGAACGCGGCGAGCAGCGCCTCCTCCAGGCCGTCGGCGCGGGCGGCGTTCAGCATGGCGTGCACGGCGGGCGCGCTGGTGAAGGCCACCGCGTCCACCGAGCCGGAGACGGTCTGGCTGATGAGTCGGCGCAGCGGCGAGATGTCGCGGTACGGCAGCCACCGGTAGACCGGGATCTCGATCACCTCGGCCCCGGCGGCGCGCAGGTCGGCGACGAAGTCGCGCAGCGGCTCGCCGTGCTGCTGGACGGCGATGCGCCGCCCGCGCAGGTCCTGGGCGAGGAGGTGCTCCTTGACCTCCTGGCAGGACTCGGTCGAGGGGGTCCAGTGGTCGTTGAGCCCGGCGGCCCGCACCGCTCCCCTGGCCTTGGGGCCGCGGGTGAGCAGGCGGGCGTTGGCGAGGTGCTCGCCGAGCTCGGCGGACAGGCCCCAGCCCTCGGCGGCGGCCATCCAGCCGCGGAAGCCGACACCGGTGGTGACGACCACGTCGTCGAGCGGGGCCCGCAGGCTCTGCCGGGTGGCGGCGAGCAGGTCGGCGTCCTCGGCGAGGGGGACGAGGCGGATCGCGGGGGCGCTGACCACGCGGGCGCCGCGGCGCTCCAGCAGGGCGCCGAACTCCTCGCGCCGTCTCGTCGCGGTCACGCCGACGGTGAAGCCCGCCAGCGCGTCGGGCGCCGTCTCCGGTGACGAGCCGCCCTCCAGGGGAAGCGCGCTCATGCGTGCACCTCCAGATAGTCGGGGACGCCTGGCCGGGCCCCGAGCACCCGGCCAGGCATCACAGGTGCGTGTGACGCAAGTGAGATCACCCTCCGATACTGCTTTCGGGTGGTTTCGCCCGGGGGTCTCCTCTGTTACCGCTGTGCTACAAGGCTGCGGTGGCGCGATTGGCCGGGCGCGGGCGGGGGAAACGTTCTCCGTGACGAGGCCGCCTATCGGGGAGTCGCGGGTGACGGTCCTGCCTATTCGCATGTTCGGCGATCCGGTGCTGCGCACGGTCGCCGAGCCGGTCAAGGATTTCGATCGGGAGCTGCGCCGGCTGGTGAAGTCGCTGACGGCGACGCTGCGGGCGGGCGCGGGGCGGGCCGGGCTGGCGGCCCCGCAGCTCGGCGAGCCGGTACGCGTGGTGGTCTACGACTACGACGGCAAGTCGGGCCACCTGGTCAACCCGCGGCTGGAGTTGTCACAGCGGCGGGTGACGGCCGATGAGGCGTGCCTGTCGGCGCCGGGCGCGTGGTGGCCACTGGAACGTTCCTACATGGTCACCGCGCGTGGCCGTGACATGTTCGGCAAGCCTGTCACCGTCAGGGCGCTCGGCACGCTGGCGCGGGTGCTCCAGCACGAGACCGACCACCTCGACGGCGTGCTGTTCAGTGACCACCTCGAAGCGGACGAGCGGGAACGTTTTCTCGCGGCTCTGCCAGGCTGAGCTCGCGCCGCTGCCCGGGGTCGGTGCCGCCCCACACGCCGTACGCCTGCCGGGTGTCCAGGGCGTATGCCAGGCATGGTTCGCGTACGGGGCAGCGGGCGCACACCCGCTTGGCCCGGTCGGCCTGCGACTGGCTCGGCCCCTCCATCGAGATCGGGAAGAACAGCTCGGGGTCGAGGTCCAGGCAGGCTGCTCTGCGTGTCCAGTCGAGCATCATCATCATGCTCCTCGCGCCTACCCATGCCTCAGGGCGTCATACCTCGCTGAGCAGGCGGTCCCAGTCCCGCAGGAAGCGGTCCAGCCCGTAGCGGGCCAGAGCGGCGGCCCTGGCGGCCTTGCCCGCCTGGCTCGCCCGCTCCGGATCTCCCGCGAACTCGGCCAGCGCGTCGGCCAGCACGTGCACCTTGGTCGACAGCACGCCGGCCTCGGGCGGCACCGCCTCGATCGCCTCGGTGGCGGCCAGCGCGACGACCGGCATGCCGAGCGTCATGGCCTCGATGAGGGCGAGGCCCAGCGAGGTCCAGCGGTAGGGGTGCAGGTAGACGCGCCGCTTGGCCAGCTCGGCGTGCATGACGTGCTGGGGCAGGTCCTCGTACGTGCCGTACGGCAGCCCGTCCACCTTCATGCCGAACACGTCGAGCGGCACCCGCTCGGCGAAGCGCGGCAGCAGGTCGGTGCCGGCGACGCGGGTGCGGCGCACCGGCTCGTTGACGACGACGCCGGCCCTGGCCAGCTCGCCGCTGTAGAGGTGTCCTGGGTCGGGGACGCCGTGCTCGATGACGCGGGTGGGGGCGCGGCCGTTGTCCCAGTAGAGCTCGTTGAAGTGGGTGACGTGCACGAGCGTGACGTCGCTCTGGTCCGCCAGCGGGTGGCGGGTGCGGGGCACGTCGCCCGCGGGGGTGTTGTGCTCGACGTAGACGGCGGGCAGGCGGGAGACGCGCGGGCCGAGCCATTCGCGGGCCAGGTCGACCTCGTACGGGCGCTGGTAGACGACGGCGTCCACCTGCTCGTCGCGCAGCCGGTCCCAGGGCACCTCGCGGGCGCTGTCCGGCCAGTCGTACGTGGCCGCCCGCCCCCGGCCATCGGGACCACGGCCGGGGACGAGCGGGAGCAGGTACTCGTGCGACCCGCGGATGAACGCGCTGGTCCACGAGCCGTGAACGTGCCAGAGGAGGATCTTCACCAGCGGCTCCAGCCCATGGCGCGGGCCCAGGGGGCCGAGACGGCGGGCACCGGCTCCTCCGCGCCGCTCAGCACGCGCTCGACGACGTCGCTCAGGTCGTCGGCGACCTCGGGCGCCCGCTCGATCTCCTCCTCCAGGGTCTGCTCGGTGGGCACGAGGATGCCCCTGGCCCCCGCGGCCCTGGCCGCGTCCATGTCGCGGCCGATGTCGCCGACGACCACGCAGTCGCGCGGGCTGACGTCGAGCACCGCGGCGGCCCTGATCACCAGGCCGGGCGCGGGCTTGCGGCAGGTGCAGCCGTCGGCGTCGTCGTGCACGCAGATCGCCCACGCGTCGAACGGGCCGAGCAGCTCCTCCACCTTGGCGTTCACCTGGTCCATCTCGTCCGGCGACAGCAGGCCCTTGGCGACGCCCGACTGGTTGGTGACCACGGCCACCGGCACGTCGGCCCGTCTCAGCCGGCCCAGCGCCTCCACCGCGCCCGGCATGGGTTCGACCAGGCCGGGATCGCCGTTGTAGGGCACGTCCCTGATCAAGGTTCCGTCCCGGTCGAAGAGCACGGCCCCGGGACGCCGCTTTTCGAACACCATTCACCTCCGTCGCGTGCCCGGCAGCTACCCGGGGCCCGCCTCGGCAAACAACTACTCAGCGTGAGCAATCCCAGGCGGCCACGCCCGTTTTGGCCTCTTCCGGGCCTGTTCGCGGTCGCGTCAGGTTTGAGGGCCGCTTCTCTCGGTAGCGGTTCTCGACATCCTCAGGGGGAGGAAGCATGAGATTTCTCGGCATCAACGCGATCTTCCACGACCCGGCCGCCGCGCTCGTGGCCGACGGGAGGATCGTGGCCGCGGCCGAAGAGGAACGCTTCAGCCGCCGCAAGCACGGCAAGAGACCGCTCGCCTTCTCCGCCTGGGAGCTGCCCGAGCTGGCCGCCGCCTGGTGCCTGAGCGAGGCGGGCCTCTCGCCCGAGGACATCGACGCCGTCGCCTACTCCTACGACCCTTCGCTGGTGGTCCAGCGGCCGGAGGGCGACTGGGAGGACCTGCGCACCCGGTACGCCGTCCGGGCACCCGCCTTCCTCGCCACGGCCCTGCCCGGCCTGGACCCCGGGCAGGTCAGCTACGTGCCGCACCACGTCGCGCACGCGGCCTCGGCGGGCCTCGCCTCGCCGTGGCGCGACTGCGCGGTGCTGGTGTGCGACGGGCGCGGCGAGAACGTCTCCCACCTCGCCGGCCGCTACCGGGGCGGCGAGCTGGAGATCCTCGCCACCCAGGAGCTGCCGCACTCGCTCGGCCTGATGTACGAGGACGTCACCCAGCACCTCGGCTTCCTGCGCTCCAGCGACGAGTACAAGGTGATGGCGATGGCCTCCTACGGCCGCCCCCGCCACCTGGAGGCGCTGCGCGAGGTGATCTACACGACCGGCGACGGCGGGTTCCGCGTCGAGCCGGTCGACTGGAACGTCTACGCCAAAGCGCTGAAGAAGGGCACTCCCTGGACCTCCGACCACGCCGACCTGGCCGCCAGCGTGCAGGCCCGGCTGGAGGAGGTGCTGCTGGAGCTGGTGCGCTGGCTGCACGAGCGGACCGGGGAGCGGCGGCTGGCGCTGGCGGGCGGGGTGGCGCTCAACTGCGTGGCCAACACCCGGCTGCTGGACGAGGGGCCGTTCGACGAGGTGTGGGTGCAGCCGGCGGCCGGCGACTCGGGCACCGCGCTGGGCGGGGCGCTGCACCTGGCGCAGGTCTACGGCGAACCGGCCGCGCCCATGAGCTGCCCGGCCCTGGGGCGCGGCTTCACCGACGAGGAGCTGGGGGCGTGGCTGGACGTGGCGCGGGTGCCGTACACGCGGCCGGCCGACCTGGGCGCGGCGGTGGCTGCCGAACTGGCCGCCGACCGGATCGTGGCCTGGTTCCAGGGCCGCTCCGAGTACGGGCCGCGGGCCCTCGGGCACCGGTCCTTGCTGGCGCATCCGGGCGATCCGCGCAACACCGAGCGGCTCAACGACGTCAAGGGGCGCGAGCAGTTCCGTCCCGTCGCGCCGATGGTGCTGGAGTCGCGGGCGCGGGAGATCTTCGGGCGGGGGCCTGTGCCGTCGCCGTACATGCTGTTCGTGCACGACGTGCACCCGGACTGGGCGGCGCGCATCCCCGCCGTCGTGCACGTGGACGGGACGGCCCGCATCCAGACCGTCTCGCCCGAGCGGCAGCCGCTGATGGCGCGGGTGCTGAGCGAGTTCGAGGCCCGGACGGGGCTGCCCGTGGTGGTCAACACGAGCCTCAACACCGCCGGTCGGCCGATGGTGGACGACCCGCGTGACGCGCTGGAGTGCTTCGGGTCCGCACCCGTGGACGTGCTGGCGCTCGGGCCCTATCTGGTGCGGCGCGGGGAGGTGTTCGGCTGATGTTCACCGTGGTGATCCCCACCGTCGGGCGGGCCACGCTGCGCGAGACGCTCGCCGCCGTGGGGTCCGACGTGCCGGTGGTCGTGGTGGACGATCGTCGCGGCGATCCCGGGGCGCTGCACGTTCCCGCGCACGTACGGGTGGTGCGCGCGGGCGGGCGCGGGCCCGCGGCGGCGCGCAACGCGGGCTGGCGGGCCGCCGACACCCCGTGGGTGGTCTTCCTGGACGACGACGTGATCCCCGCCTCCGGGTGGGCGCAGGCGGTCTGGAAGGACCTGGTGGACCTGCCGCCCGAGGTGGCGGGCAGCCAGGGCAGGATCCGGGTGCCCCGGCCCGTGCGGCGCAGGCCGACCGACGCCGAGCGGCACACCGCCGGGCTGTCGGGCGCGCTGTGGGTGACGGCCGACATGGCGTACCGGCGCGAGGTGCTGCAGGCCATGGGCGGTTTCGACGAGCGCTTCCCGCGCGCCTACCGGGAGGACGCCGATCTCGCGCTGCGGGTCTCGCGGGCCGGGCACCGGCTGGTCAAGGGCGACCGGGTGACCACGCATCCCGTCCGTGACGACGGGTTCTGGGCGAGCGTGCGCTTCCAGCGGGGCAACGCCGACGACGCGCTCATGCGGCGGCTGCACGGGCCCGGCTGGCGGGCGGCGATCGGCGGCGCGCCCGGACGGCTGCGCCTGCACGCCGCCACGACCGCCGCCGGCCTCACGGCCGCCCTGCTGGGCGTCGCGAC